>CAJXXI010000057.1 GCA_913062615.1 uncultured bacterium
CCGTGACCCGCATCGGACGCTTCGCCGGCCAATATGCCAAACCCAGATCATCACCCACCGAGACCAAAGAACTCGATGGGCAAGCATGCACGCTGCCGAGCTACTTTGGCGATCTCGTCAACCAGATCGAGTTCAACGAGCAAGCCCGCACGCCCGATCCGTTCTTGATGGTCGAAGGGTACAAGCACGCAGCGCTCACGCTCAACTTCATCCGCTCATTGCTCGATGGCGGGTTCGCCGACCTGCACCATCCAGAATACTGGGATCTCTCGTTCTTCAACAACGCCTCGGTCAGCACCGAACGTCGAGTGCAGTACGAGCACATGTCGCGGACACTCGCCGATGGGTTATCCTTTATGGAGAACCTGGGCGAGCAACGCGTCGAAGACTCTTCGCGCGTCGATTTCTACACCTCGCACGAGGGCTTAAACCTCTTCTACGAGCAAGCCCAGACCCGACAGGTACCCCGTAGAAACGGCTACTACAACCTGACGACCCACCTGCCCTGGATCGGCGAACGCAACCGACAACTCACAGGGCCCCACATCGAGTTCTTCAAAGGCATCGTCAACCCCGTCGGCGTCAAGGTTGGGCCGACCATGCAACCCGACGAACTGATCCAGCTCATCGACGCGCTCAACCCAAACAACAGGGCGGGAAAACTCGTGCTCATCGCACGCATGGGCGCGGGCAAGGTGGCCGACAAACTGCCGCCGTTGCTTGAAAAAGTCAAAGCCGAGGGACGCACCGTCCTCTGGATGGTCGACCCAATGCACGGCAACGGCACCACAACATCCACCGGCATCAAGACCCGCAACTTCGACGACATCCTCGCCGAACTCGAACACACCGTCGATGCACACAACGCTGCAGGAACCATCCTCGGCGGCGTCCACTTCGAACTCACCGGCGAAGATGTCACCGAATGCCTCGGCGGCGGCTCCGGCATCACCGAAGCCGACCTCGGCAAAAACTATGTCTCACTCTGCGACCCAAGACTCAACTACCAACAATCCCTAGAAATCGCCTTCTTGCTCGCCGGCAAGATGGGAAAGAGCTAGCCTAGTTAATAACCCGCATAAACCGCTCATACATCATCTCCAACGCCGACGGAATCACACGGATCCCCCCCACCGTCGTGATAAAGTTCGTGTCCCCGTTCCACCGCGGCATCACATGCACATGCAGATGGCTTGGCACGCCCGCGCCCCCGGCGCGCCCTTGGTTCACCCCAACATTCAAACCCTGAGGCTCCAATACCCGCTCGACCAACGCCGCCGCCTGATCGACGAGCTTCCACAGCTCGGCCCGCTGCTCAGGTTCATAATCCGTCAAGCTCGGACGCGCATCGCCAAGGGCGACCAACAAGTGCCCGTTGGAATATGGATATTTGTTGAGCAGAATCAACCCGTGATCGGTGCGGACGAGCACATGGTGCTCTTTGTCGCGTTGAGGTTGGTTCCAGTAGTCGAGCAGGAAGCTGGCGGTGGGTGCAGATTGGGGCGACGGGTTATCGGCAGCGTTATCGGCTCCACAATCAGGGTGCGCGTCGTCACGCAAGTCCTCTAAATACGCCATACGCCACGGTGCCCAAATCGCATCCGGCCCAAACGGTACAGACGGTCCATCATTCTTGTATGTTCCCATAATGCAGTGTAGCCGATCGGGCACGGTGCCGATTCACAACATGCACAGAGATTATGTCTATTTGCTAGTAGGCAAAGCGGAAGGATTCGCGTTGGAACCACTCGTCGTCAATGACATCATGACTCAGCCAGTCGAGACCATCGATATGGATGATTCGGTCGAGTACATCCGCGATCTCTTTGAAGCCAACCACTATCACCATCTGATCGTCAAAGGCGACGCGGGCGAATGTGTCGGCGTGATCTCCGATCGTGATTTGCTCAAAAACATCTCGCCGTTCATCGGCAAACCCGGCGAACGAACCGCGGATACTTCGTGTCTCAAACGCCGAGCACACCAGATCATGATTCGCCAACTCATCGCGGTCCGCAAGAACACTTCATTGCGGGCAGCCACCCGGGTGATGCTCGATCATGAAATTTCGTGTCTGCCTGTTGTCGATGCGAAAAAACATTGCATCGGGATCATCACGCTCCGAGACATCGTAAAGTGGGCGGTTGGCGAACTAGAGTGTGACCTGAACTCGGGCAACATACCCGGCCGAAGACAAGCCGATCGAACCCGCAAAGTTGTCGATCGAACCGGAAGTAGTGCCGATCGAAAAGACGCGGCTTAACGCTCAATCATCCTCACGGATCTCAACCTCATCAATCGTGGTTCTGCGAAGGATCACTTTTTTCGTGTTGAGTTCCCCTTCAATCTCATTGACATCGTGCGCAATCACCTCGGTATGCGAATCCGGCTCGTCGGTAGACACCGGCTTGGTCGTCGCGCCCCAGATATGCCCAAAGAACCGCCCCACCGCACGCGTCACCGAGATATCCTTATCATCCTTCACACTATGATGATACCACGGAGCACACGACATGTCTGAATCAAAATGCCGATGCGAATGGGCACGATCAGAAATCGAACAGCACTATCACGACGCCGAATGGGGTGTACCCAACCGCGATGAGCACCACATCTTCGAGATGCTCACCCTCGAAGGCGCCCAGGCAGGGTTGAGCTGGGAGACCGTCCTCAAAAAACGCCAAGGATACCGAAAGCTCTTCAAGAACTTCGACCCCAAGAAGGTCGCCAAGTTCACCCAAGAAGACTTCGATCGCCTGATGCTCGACCCGTCGATCATCCGCAATCGGCTCAAAATCGAGTCCACGATCTCTAACGCAAAGGCTATCCTTGAGCTCTACAACGCAGGCACCACCCTGAGCGCGTTCGTTTGGTCATTCGTTGACAACACGCCGATCGTCAACCACTACAAGACCCTCGCCGATCTGCCCGCCCAGACCGAACTCTCCAAGGCCTTGAGCAAGGGGTTGAAAAAGAAAGGCTTTCGATTTGTTGGTCCCACCACCATGTACGCCATGATGCAAGCCCTCGGCATGGTCAACGACCACACCACCGATTGCTATCGACATGCAGAATGTACTTAGTCAGATCTAAAGATCTTCTTTGACTGCGCCCGTGCCACCCTTGGTGTAGGTGCCGTTCTGCATCTGATCGATCATCGAAACAATCCGTTCAGGCGTCAGGTTTTCATGCAGGTCATCATCAAGCAATGCCGCTGGTGCTGTGCCGCACGAACCGATGCATTCGAGCTCGACAAGGGTGAACTTCTTGTCATCGGTCGTCTGCCCGACATCAATCCCCAACTTGTCTTTAATCGCTTCGGTGCAATTGGTCGCGTCGCAGAACTCACAAGCAATCGATCGGCACACCGAGATCAGATGCTCGCCCTTGGGCAGCTCCCAATACTCTTCATAAAAACTCACCGTGTCGAGGACCTCTGAGGGCGCGATCTCAAGCACATCAGCGATCTCTTTCATCGCCTGCTGGGGGATCCATCCATAATGATGCTGCACCATGTGCAACGCAGCGAAGAGCGCGCCCTTTGGCTTCTCATACCGTGGCAGGTACACCTCGCGGAGGGTCTTCTCCATCTCGCCAGTCAAGTATGGCTCGTCGCGGGTTTCAATCTGAGTCTCAGCAGAGTTTTTCGTGATCCAAGCCATCGCGTACCAGTCTCCAAAGATATCCAAGGGAAGGGTCAACCAATCGCAGATCGGTCAACGCCTGATCATAGGTATTCACCCGCCGGGATTCACTCCTTGCTGACCGAGATATCGTACACGCCCCACGAGTTAATCGATCCATCTGAGATCGTCACCACCCAACTCCCGCGTGAAATTTTGTGCGATTCGGGCAGTGAATGGATGTTGTCCGGGCTCTGAATCACAATGTACACCCGTTCTAAAGGCGGCGCCGTAGCAGGTCCAAGCACCTTGCTCGATTCCCCGTCCACCCGGGCCGAATCCAGAACAATCATATTGTTCATCGAAGGGCGACGCTCAAGCCGAGCAAGCACCGCCTTGGAACTTTCATTCTCCACCCGGACCGTATAGGTCGGTGTCAGCCCGCACCCGCCGAGCCCTAGCCCAAAGGTGCACAGGATGATGGAGATAGCGATAACCACGAAACGGGTGTGGTGTGCGTGCATATACAGGTGCAATTCGTGAGTTTTGCGCATATTTCTCTTTCCATGGTAGAGGGTTATCGCGATATATACGAGATACATACTAGTCTAGTGAAGGATATTCATATGTCTGAACAAAGCACCATGAAAACCCCAACCAGCGAGTGTATCAGCGAGCTACCTCGCTGGGCTCAACTTGCCTTTGCAGCTCGTTGTGCTCGTCGAGTAGGGCATATTGTTTTACAGGATTGGCCCGGGGCACCCGAAGAGTATGTAAATCTAATCGAACGGTCGATTCTATTTGTGGAAAGTGCTGCGAGAAATCCGGAAACCGCGAGTGAAGATGCGGTTGTTGCCCGAGATGCAGCAGGGAGTGTCACCGATGAACACGCCCAAAAATTCGACAGTTCATCATCCGTTTCCAGAGAAATACCAGCGATTCTCGCCCTTTGTTCTGCTTCCGAAGCCGCCTACATCGGTTCTCGCGTCACTGATGGCGACTATTCCAATCTGATCAGTGCTGTCTCGCTGACCGCCTCTTCAGCACTCAAAGCGGCTCATGCGGTTTCAGATCGGGCCGGCGAAGTCGTGCAAGCTGGTATACAAAGAGACTTTGAACTTTTGATCTATTACACTGAAATCCACAGCTGGAACGATAGCTCGCCAGTATCTCCAGAGGTATTCGGAACGATGTGGCAAGGGCGTGCGCCCGAAGGATGTGCACCCTCTTAAGCAGAGTTTGATTGGGATCGCGGGTCGATCTACCGATCCAACTCGGCCGCCACGATGTTGAGCGAGCCCATCACCGCCACAATATCCGCGAGCATGTGCCCCTCGATCATCTTGGCCATCAGCGAGAAGTTCACAAAGCTCGGCGGGCGGGTTTTCACACGCCAGCTGCGCTTGGTGCCATCGCCGACGATGAAGTAGCCCAGCTCGCCGTTGGCGGTTTCGTGGGCGGTGTAGCTTTCGCCCACAGGTGCTTCCCACCCGCGATTGGTCATGATGAGCTCGAAGTGCTGGATCAGCCCTTCGATTGAGCCGTAGACCTCTTCTTTGGCGGGCTTGGTCATCTTCTCATCGACATACATATCGACCGGGCCTTGCGGGATGTTGTCGATAAGCTGATCGATGATCTTGACCGATTGTTTGATCTCTTCGAGACGCACCAAGAACCGTGCATACACATCGCCATCGTGGCAGATCGGGACGCTGAACTTCACAGCCTCAGCGCCCTCGCCGTCCCAGTTGTCGGCATAGCACAGGTAAGGCTCGTCCTTGCGCAGGTCACGCTTGACGCCCGAAGCCCGCGCCAGTGGCCCAGTCAATCCATAGTCAATCGCTTCGTCGTGCGTCATGATCCCCACGCCCTGCGTGCGATCCATAAAGATCCGGTTGCGGTTCACAAGGTTTTCCAAATCCTGAAGAGCTTGCCCCAAATCAGCATGCAGGAAGTTCTTGACCATTCGCTTGAACACTTCTTCGTCGGGGATCTCTTTCATAATCCCGCCGACGCGTGTCCAGTCTGGATGGAACCGTTGACCAGAGATGTAATCAACAATGTCGTAGATCTTCTCGCGTGGGTTGAACGCGTAGAGGAACCCGGTGAACGCACCAAGATCGAGGGCCGCAGCACCAACACAAAGCAGGTGGTCCTGAATCCGACCAAGCTCAGCCATGATCGTCCGCAGCACCGTGCATCGTTTGGTGATCTGGATGCCAAAGAGTTTTTCGACCCCGCCGTGCCAGCAGATATCGTTGGAGATTGGCGAGAGATAGTTCATCCGAGACACGATCGTCACATACTGGTTGTAGTCAAGATGCTCTGCGAGCTTTTCGAACCCGGAATGCAGGTATCCGATGTGTGGGGTGCATCGCGCAATCCGTTCGCCATCGAGCTCAAGCACCAAACGCAGCGTCGTGTGCGTCGCCGGGTGTTGAGGCCCAAAGTTGAGCACCCACCGATCACCCGTGTCAATGTGATCCTTGATGTAGTCAATATTGTCAGAGCCGGGGGTGATCCCGGTGTCCGGAGTGAGTGTGTATGGCATTATGGGCTCCATTGAGGGCTTGAAGCAGAATCTTAGCCGTACACCTGCTTGATGAGCCGGTCTCAGAGGGAGTTTTTTATGAGCCGATTCCCCCCAGTTTTGCTTGTGATATCCATCTTCTGGTGTATTATAAGTATTAGATATTCAAATAATAGTTCAACACATAGGAAGGTTTTATGATGAGTTTGAAAACAGTTGTATTCGTATCGGCCTTGGGTTTGATTTCGTTCAGTGCCGGCGCCGAGATTCTTACTCTCGAGGCAACCGGAACCGTGGAAATGTTCAGCTCAAGTTTTAATGGAGCCAATCAGTTCCCATTTGTAGGCCTAAACGATGGTGACGCGATCAGCTATCGTTATCAGTTCGATACCAGTTCAATGCCTACTTCCGTAGAGGGCGGCATCGCCAACTATGAGTTTGATTCGAGCGGTTCATATATACAACTCGGCGATAGCGAGATGAACTTCGATTCCGTTACATTGCGGATCGGAACACACATCAACGGGAATGGCGTGCTGAGTTTTACAGGTTATAACTCAGCATTGGGTGTGAGCACGAGCATGCTTCTTTTAGGACCAGACTCATTGAGTATGGGGCTGCCGCAGTCTGTTGATTTTGAGAGCTTTACGAGCCAGCGAGAGTTCTATGTGGATACGGACGCAAATGAATTTTTGCTCCCAGTCGCCTTTGGTAATCTCAATAGCGCGCAGATCACCCCTTCACCGGCAACGATCCCGCTCGTCATGGGCGGATTGCTGATCGGCACTCGCCGTCGTCGTAGCCGATGAGTGCTCAATGGCCCGTTGATCCAAGGCACTACCCCGAAATCACCCCAGCCGCTTCTTGATCGTGTCGGCGACTTCAAAGGCGTCAATCACCGCGTTCTCGATCGCGGGCATGCCCCAGTTGTCTTGGTTGGCGAAGTGGACAGATTCTCTGTACGCCGGGCGGATCAGATCATGAATCCCGTCGGCCAAGAACCCAACCCGCGAGAGGGGCACCGCATGTCCCCATCGGGCAAAGCGGATCTCCATCACGCTCGATTCTGGCAAACCCACCAGCTCGAGCGTGCTCCGGAGCTTGCCCGCCAAAGCGGTACCGTATTCCAGAATCGGATCGCCAAGCACAAGCGAGAATCGGGCGCTATCAAAGGGTAAAGGCCAAAAAAGCGTTAACACGCTCGGACGCGACGGGATCGAGTTGGCATTTGGGCCAGGTGTGAATGAGCCGTTGGTCACATCGGTATATCGCCAGAAGTTGGCAGCATCGCCGTCCGACATCGGATAGTTTTCGGGGTTTTCGAGCAAGAAAATGTCATAAAAATCAAGCGGGATCGGGCGATCGACAACGACATTGGCAACCAGATACGCCCGGCGTGTCAGGCGCATCGCGTTGTATCTTTCTTGGTCTTCCTGCTCAAGATTATGGATAATGGCGCGAGCGATATTCTTTGGACATGCCATGACCACTTCCTTGGCGAGCATGGACGCATAAGTTCCATCGGGTTCTATCCATGTCACCAACGATCGCCCATCCGCCTGGATTCGCAAATCTACAGTCCGTCTGTTGGGGCGAAGATGTGGTGCATGCATCGGATCTTTTTGGTCAAGCTGATACAAGCGGCGCCAGAGTTGGTCTGCCATCCACGCGTTGCCGCCCGGGAATACCCAACGACCAAACTCCTCGGCGGCTAAAAAGTTCCACCCGAGTGTCGCCGAGATTTCTTCCCATCCCGCAGCAAAGGATGCATAGCAATACGCCTGGATCGCAGCAGCGAGTGCAGCAGGGACAGGCATGCCCATCTCTTGCTCGATATGCTCACGCAGGCTCAACCGATCAAGGTCAATCATCCATTGTTCAGGGAACGGCACATCAGGATAGTTATTGGCCATCTCCATCACAAGCTTGCGGTACGCTTCATACGCAGGGACGTCTTCCTTCGCCACACCCATGCCAGCCCAGATGTCATCGTTGATTTCGCCGTCGATCTCGACGGGGGCCGGGATTTCATCTGTCCGTACAACTTTGTCGAGCCCAAGATCACGATAGAAGTTGTCGAGCAATGAGCCGTTGTCTGGGGTGATGACATACGCACTGCCGAGTGTAAACTCAGCACCGTTAATCGTGCCGCCCTGCGCATTGCCTCCGAACCGGTCATGAAGTTCAAGCACGACCGGGTTGTATTCGCGCAACGCATACGCCGCGCTGAGCCCGGATATCCCGCCACCGACCACCAAGACATCAACCTCTTCCTTGGGTTCGGGGGGCTGCCCGCCCGGAAAATCATTCTGCTGAGAATGGAACGGGATGTCATCCTCAAAGTCATCGCCTTCAAACCATGACTTAAACCGGAACCCGTCAATCATGCGAGGCTTGGGGTCGAATGATCGCGGAGCCAACGGGCGCGACGCCTTGAGTTCATTGAGCGAAACCCCGGCCGGGCTGATTGTGCGCGAAGCGAACTTCTGTGCAGATGCAGTCCCTGCGCCCATAATCGGGCCCATCGCCCCGGCTGCGAACACGCCCAAACCGCCTCGTAAAATTTCTCGCCTTGATTGCATGGTCGTGGTCCTTGTGAATGCGTGCCTGTCGCGATCTATGGGGTGAAATCTTAAATGGGGACACATGTATCCTCTTGTGTTCGGTCGCGATGTCAAGGAATAAATGGGCTTTTATCCGGGTATAGTTGTGTATGACCGATTTTTTCAATGAACTCTGGATGATTCTCACCGAATCATCGGTGTGGCTGATCTTTGGATTCCTTCTCGCTGGAATCGTCCATGTGCTGGTGCCTCGCGAATGGATGCTCAAGCATCTCGGCGGCAAAGGAATCATTCCCATCGTTAAAGCCTCGCTGCTCGGCATCCCGTTGCCGTTGTGTTCGTGCGCGGTGATCCCGGTCGCTGCTGGGTTGCGTGAACAAGGCGCGAGCAAGGGCGCGAGCGCTGCATTCGCGATTTCAACACCACAGACCGGCGAAGAATCCATCCCGCTCACCTGGGGACTCTTTGGCCCATTCTTCGCCCTCGCCCGCCCAGTGATCGCGGTCTTCACCGGCTTAGTCGCAGGCATCCTCATCGATCTCACCGACAGCGACAAGACCGATACCAAAGTTGAATCATCCGATGGCGATTCCATTGAAGATCCCAATGCGATCGGGTTGTCAATCACCAACGCCGACGATGCGGGTGCTGTTGTTGCCAAGGTTGAGCAAAAAGGCTCGGGCTCGTGCTGCTCGCCGAAAGAAGAGCCAAAGAGCGATTGCTGCTCATCAACACCCAAGTCCGCAGGCTCGTGTTGCTCTTCCAAACCAGAGCCAACAAGCTCGTGCTGCTCGACACCAACGCCCAAAGAAGAATCTGTCGGCTCGTGCTGTTCGTCAACGCCTCAGAAGACCGGGCTCGGATTCATCGGTGGCACCCGCGAAGCCTTCCGTCATGGATTTGGGATCATGCTTGTCGATCTTGCGATCTGGCTCACCATCGGACTCATCATGGCCGCCGTCATCGGGTCGGCTGTGCCCCATGGCTGGTTCGAAGAGCATGTCGGTTCAGGGCTCTGGCCAAAGCTGGTGATGCTCGCCGTCGGCATCCCGCTCTATATCTGTGCGACAAGCTCAACCCCCCTCGCGTTCTCGCTCGTTGTTGCCGGGCTTTCGCCGGGTGCTGCTTTGGTGCTTTTGCTCTCAGGGCCCGCGACCAATGTCGCCACGATGAGCTGGCTCATCAAAGACCTGGGCATGAAGGCGCTTATCATCTACCTCGGAGTGATCGCGGTGGTCGCGCTCGGATCAGGCATCATCTTTGACGCCTTCTTCGGGAACATGGTGACACTCGCCGATTTCGCCGCCAAGCACGAGCACGGCTCCTCAGGCTTCGGCTACAAAGAAGTTGCCGCAGCGATCTTTATCCTGCTCATGGCATGGGCGCTGGGCTTGAAGATGCGCAAATGGATGAACAAAAAAGGTTGGGGCAAAACAGAGAAATCGGTCTCTGCGGGTGGATGCTGCTCATCTTCAGCCCCGGTTTCGGCTGAATCATCGTGCGGGTGCAAGTCATGATCGCAAGCAATGAAATGGTGAACGAGAACAAGAGCTCAACCGATTGCAATGTCCTCGGGGGCAAGCTCGGTGTCTGCTCGATGAATCCTCTGACCGGGTTCTACCGCAACGGGTGCTGCTCGACCGGACCAGAAGATGCCGGCTCGCACACCGTATGCATCGTGGTGACCGACGAGTTTCTTGCGTTCTCAAAGGCCCAGGGCAACGACCTCTCCACCCCGCGAGCCGATTGGGGATTCGGCGGGCTCAAAGAGGGCGATCGATGGTGCCTGTGCGCCATGCGTTGGCTCGAAGCACTCATCGCCGGTGCAGCACCCAATGTGGTCCTGGGCTCAACGCACATTCGTGCCCTTGAGATCATCGAACTCTCGACCCTCGAAGAGTTTGCTGCCGACGCATAGCACGCGGCGAGTGATGCCCTTGATTTGATTCAACAATGTCCACACATAAAAACACCCCGAACAATCGTCCGGGGTGCTTGAGTATGTAGTCTCAGTTCAGATTAGCTCCGTTCAATAAGATCTGCGAGCAGTCTTGCACCAAACCCACTCGGCCCGGCACACATAAACTCGCTGTCCTTGCCAATGGCATGCACGCCCGCGATATCAAGATGAGCCCACTTGACGCCTTCTTCAACGAAGTAGGTCAAGAATGCTGCACCCTGGATCGGATGTGCTCCGCGGACCGCTGAAGAGTTGACGATGTCGGCGATCGGCGATTTCATCATCGCGTTGTAATCAGCATGGTGAGGCATCCGCCAAACGATCTCGCCGGAGTTTTCGCCCGCGGCTTCAACCTTGGCACGAAGTTCAGCATCATCACACCACATCCCGCCATAGACAGCACCGAGCGCGGTGACGATGCCGCCGGTGAGGGTGGCGATATCGACGACATACTCAGGGTTCTCTTTTTCGCACGCCCAGATCAAGCCGTCGGCGAGCACCAATCGTCCCTCGGCATCGGTGTTGGTCACCTCGACGGTCACGCCGTTGCGGAAGGTGAGGACATCATCAGGGCGATACGCCTCGTCACTAATCGAGTTCTCGGCACTCACCAAGAGCGCGACAACCGGGCGGTTTGGTTTGATCACATTGGCGATGATGTGCATCGCGCCGAACACGCCGCACCCGCCATCCTTGTCTCGCTTCATGCCCCGCATGCCCCCGCCGACCTTGATCGACAAACCGCCCGAGTCATAGCTCATGGTCTTGCCCACAAGCACAATTGGTTTCTTCGACTTGCCACGCGCAGGCGTGTATTCGAGCCGAATCATGCAAGGCTTGTTCTCTGACGCCTTGCCAACATTGATATGCCCGACGAGCCGTTCTTCTTCGAGCTTCTTCCCGCTGAATATGGTGCACTTCATGTTGCCGCTCTTGCGTGCCATCTTCTTGGCTTCGTTGGCGATCCACATCGGGGTCGCGATATTGGGAGGCGTCTGCGAAAGCGTCCGCGCGATGTTCGTGCCCTCAGCGAACCCAAGCCCGCGTTCAACACCATCATTAAACGGATTGCAACAGCTGCGAACCGCCAGCTTGGTCTGTGTTGCCACATCCGTCGCGGTGCCTCGGAGCGAATCGAATGACCAAGACAGCATGCCCAAGCCTTCACCGATCATCGCGCCAGCGGTGAACGGATCAACTGCGTCTGTTTTATTGAGTTTCTTGAGAGCCTTACAAATCTGGAAGTTCACGCTGGTTGCTTTGGCCTTGGCCAATGCCCGCCCGGTCTTGCCCGCGACCTTGCGGAGCGAGCCGGCTTCGAATCCGCTGCGTGATCCAAGCCCGACGATCATTGCTCGTTCGTACCCGTTTGAGCCGTGGACTTCGACGACTGAACCCAGAGCGCCGTTCGCGTCGGCCCGCTTGGTTGCCTTGACGAGCGAGCCGTCGGTGTCGAGTGCCTTGGTCTCTGTATTGAGCCCTTCGTCCTTGAACTGTCCGACAATAAGCACACTTGCTTTGCCCTTTGATGCAACTCTGATCGATTCAAACATGAGAACAACTCCATGGGTAGGTTTGGTGGTGGACGCCCAATGGGGGCGTCTATTCGTTTGGGCACAAGTATATGAACAGCACACAACAAAGTCGCACACGGCTATATATTGGTTCGCCGAGGAGTGTGTCCTGAACGATCAGTTCAGATTATTGCTTGGCTTTGCGTGCTTCAATCAACGATTTCGCTTCGCCCGCGATATAAAAACTCCCCAAGAGCAAAATCAGATCATTGCCCTTCACCGCCGTCGCAGCCACATTGATTGCCTCTTTCACGCTCGGCTTCGATTCACCCATCACGGTGTGCTTATCTGAGAACATACGGAGCAACTCTTTAGGATCCATTGCCCGCGGATTGTCCGCAGCCTTCGTAAACAACACCTTGTCCGCGCCGCGTTCGAGTTCACGCAGCATCCCCTTGACATCTTTATCCGAAGCACACCCAAAGATCACGATCAACGAGTCATAGTTGATGTGCGCCCCCGCCGCCTTGAGCGTCTCGCGGATGCTCTCGGGCGTGTGCGCGCCATCAATATAAATCCTGGGCGATTCCATGATTTGCTCAAGACGACCCTGGCGATTGATCTGCTCAAGCCCAGCGGTGATCATCCGCTCTGGCAGATCAAACCCATGCTCGCGCAGCTCCAAAAGCACAGCCAATGCCAAGGCGCAGTTGTCCGCCTGATGCATCCCAAGCAAAGGCACCGAGATGTGTTCGAACCCGACGTGCTCGGCGCCAACACACACCCGTGCGTGCGGGCCGCGACCAACACCGGACTGGAACCGGCGTGAATACGCCACCTGGTCGCCGAGGAACTTGAGAGTTGATTGTGCCTTCTCCGCGTGCTCGATGAACACCGCCATCACATCGTCGTGCTGAGGCGCCGAGATCGTGACGGTCCCCGCCTTCATGATCCCCGCCTTCTCCGCAGCGATCGATGCGAGTGTATCGCCCAATATCTGTGTGTGCTCGAGATGGATACTCGTCAACCCGCACACCTTCGGCGACACCACATTGGTGCAATCGAGCCTGCCGCCAATCCCGGTTTCGAGCACGACCAAATCAACCGCCTCTTGTGCAAAGACCAAAAATGACAATGCCGTGATCAACTCAAAGTAGGTCGCCTTGCCATGCTCTTCCTCAATCGCGTTGGCAGCATCTCGGCATTGCTCGAGCGCACGATCAAAGAGCTCTTCGCGGATCGGTGTGCCCGCGATTCGCACCCGCTCACGCACATCAATCAGATGCGGGCTCGTGAAGATACCGGTGGTGTACCCGCACGATTCAAGCGTGCATTCGAGCATGTTGCACACAGAGCCCTTGCCCTTTGATCCTGCGATATGCACAACTTCGAGCCCCTCATGCGGATTATCGAGCACTTTGAGTAGCGCACGCATCCGTCCGAGCTTCCAAACCTCGCTCTGGACCTTGTTCGGGTTGAGCCGTTCGACATTCGTTCGTCCATCAAGAAAATCGACCGCCGCCTGATGGTTCACAAACGCACCGCGCGAATCGCGTTTCGTTTTTTTCCGGGTGGTTTTCTTATCGATCACTTGTTGAGCAGACGCAGCACCGGATTCTTGTGGAGAAAGGTTCGACATGTTCTGATCCTAGCCAGTTTCAGAATGAACGCAAGAGCTTTCTTCCGAAAGACCCAGTGCATTCAAAGATTAGTTCGTTCACCTCAAAGATGGCGCATCGAGTATGTGTATCAGCTGCAGGCACCAGCCATCAACGCCTTCATATCCGACACCGCCTGGCGGAGCCCTACATACACCGATCGGCACACGATCGAGTGCCCGATATGCAGCTCATCAATCCCCCGCAACGCCGCGATCAGATGCACATTGTGATAGTTGAGTGCATGC
>CAJXXI010000058.1 GCA_913062615.1 uncultured bacterium
CATGATGATGGCGACCACCGCGAGGAGCTCGCCAAAGATCACTAGGTTGTGCAGATCTTTGTTCTTGTACACATACACCGGGATCACCAGCATCACCGCAGCAGCCGCCACCCCGACGAGGTACGTAAAGTTGGCGATGTACAAGCCCCACGAGACCTGATCGGTCAAGCCGGTCGTCCCCATGCCCTGCACAAATTGCTTGGCATAGGCATTGAGCCCAAAGAGTGCGATCACCGAGAGGGCGAACATCCAAGAGTAGTATTTCCAGTTGCCGACAAAGCTCAGCCGAAAGCAACGCCAGAGGAAACGGGTGTATTCTTGAGCGAGCGTTTTCATGCGTCACCTCCGGTCGGTCCGGTCGGAACTTTTTTATTGATCGGATCGCGTTCATCGAAGTAGTAGAAGAACCTTGGGAGCGTCCCCACTTCCTGTTTGAGCACGAAGACCCGCTTTGTTTCGAGGATCTTGCGAACATCGGAGTTTGGATCAAGCACATTGCCAAACTTGCGAGCACCGGTCGGACAGACTTCAAGACACGCCGGCATCTTGCCCTCGCGTGTGCGGTGCAGACAGAAGTGGCACTTCTCCATCACGCCCTTCTGGCGTGGACGGTTCGAGAGATAGCTCATGTCCGGATTGATCTTGTCCTTGGGAATCGAGGGCGTAGTGAAGTTAAACCGCCGAGCCCAGTACGGGCACGCCGCTTCACAATACCGACACCCGATACACCAGTCGTAATCGATCACGGTGATGCCATCTGGCTCCTGCCAAGTCGCTTCGACCGGACACACCTTGACACACGGCGGATTGGCGCACTGGTGGCACTGGATCGGCATGTAGTAGTGGTCTTCGGAAGGCACGGTGGCGCGTTCGTAGTGATGGTTGCCCTGCTCGATGTCGTTGGTGCCTCTGGGCATCTCAAGAACACGGATATATTGGATCTCTGGGCTGCGCGATTGGTTGTTCTCTTCTACACACGCATGGACGCACTTTCGACACCCAATACAGCGTGTCAGATTCAACGCGTACACAAACTCGACGCCATCCATAGGCTTGATGTCACGGATATTGGGACGCACATCGTACCGCTTCTCGACCTGGCTTGCGATGCCTTCGAGCGCCTTGGCCATGTCCTTGCCGTCCATCTCTTTGTAGTGCTTCTGGATGAACTTGGCAACGGTGAAGTCATCGGTATCGGTGAGTTCACGCAGTGGATTGAGCGATGCCGCGATCGCAGCGACCGCGCCAGTGGCCGCGGTGCCCCGACGCAAGAAGCTCCTTCGGGTTATGCCCGGACGGGATGCATATTCACGCGTCCCACACCCGCACGAACCCTCGTCAGCCTGCTCCTTATTATTCATAATCGGTAGTTGCATTAGTGGTCTCCTCCATGCCCAGCGTCGTGAGAAGTTGATCCTTCTTCGAGCAAACGCCAGCGTTGGAGTGGGTTTCGTGAGTCAATGAGTTCGCCATGCCCGGAGTGCTGATCACCCATGCGCAAGGTGTTTGGTCCTGGCAATGGTGCCATCGGTGCATACGCAGGGTGATGCGGGTCGTGACATTCAGAGCATTTGAGCTTTACAGCCTCGCCCAGATCGGTATTCCAATACCCGATGGTCTTGCCGTGGGCACCGCTCTGCCAGTCGCGATAGATCGGGCCATGACACTCGGCACAGAGTTTCTCGACATGGTCGTACCCGACAGTCTTGCCGCCACGAAGTGTGAGTTTTTCGCGATTGTCTTTGTCATGACAGTTGAGGCAGGCATCGTTATTGCCGTGCGAGAGTGTGATGTTGGTATGCTGTGTCAACGCGCGATCATCTGGGCGTTCGTTTTTGAACAAGCTGTGACAATCATTGCACCGCTGGTCATAGGTCCCAAGATTGACAATCGGCGGATCGGTGAGTGCGACACGGAATGCGCCGGGAACAATTTGTTCCGCACGCACCATGGGCTTGTCGACGAGTGGAATATCGACGGACGAACCAGTCGCCAATAAGGCTCCCGCGGTGATCAGAAATCCGATCCCCACGAAGAACCCAGCAACTGGGAGTTTCTTAGTTTGTGAACTTGACTTGGACACCTTCGATTTCCTCCTGCTTGGAGTACGAGATCCAGAATTGAAGACAATCTACTCCATAATATTATTTACCGCACAACAAGAATTCCCGCCATTCAGGAGAAATAGACCAATATATCCCTATTGAGACGCCCTCTCAATAACCCGTTGGCAACGACTTACCTAGTGTTCACTGCAATGGCACGACCTGCATGTCCATCTTGGCTTTGGAAACCATCTCATACCAAACGATTAGGACGATTCCTAGCGTTGCTTAGCCCCATCGTTTCGGGGCTCTTTGTTGCCCTTACCCTTGCAGGGTGCAGCGATGAACCCAAATCCCATGTCACCCTTTTTGTATGCTCCTCGATGACCCACCCACTCATGGAGATCGAAACCGCATTCGAGCTGACCCATCCGTCGATCGATCTCGAACTTATCTACGCCGGCTCACAAACATTGGCGATGCAAATCAACGAAGGTGCCGATGCGGATATCTTTATCTCGGCGAATCTCGTTCAGATCCAACGGATCTCGGGATTCACCGAACCAACGGTGCTTGTCGAGAACCAACTAGTTGCGATCACAGCGAACTCAGATTTCACAACCGTCGTCGAGGTGATACACAGCGCGACACAGATTCTTGTCGCCCACCAAGATGTTCCCGCGGGCCAATATACTCACGACGCGCTCGTACAACTCGGCGTCTGGGAAACAACCAAACACAAGATCGTTTCGTACGAGCACTCGGTCCAAGCGGTGCTGACTAAAATGGTCATGGCACAAGCAGACCTTGGGTTTGTCTACCGAACAGACGCAGCAAACGCCAACGATCGGGTTCACACGATCGAGTTTCCATCAAACATCTCCGCCACCACCCAGACTTGGGTTGCGCTTAAGACAGACAACGAACCCGACTCCCCCGCTGCCATCGCTTATGCGTACATCACCGAATCAATTGATGCCCAGCGAATCTACACGAACCTTGGATTTACACCTATAAAGGATGCCCCGTGAATCGCTCTGGCGAACGAATCACCAACACGGTACTCTTCACGCTCGCTCTGATCGGGCTGATGTTTTTCATGATCCCTGTGGTCTCATTGCTTGCACGCATGCCTTGGAACCGGGTGCCCGAGGTCATCTCCAATCGGGAAATCTGGGGCGCGTTGCGGATATCTCTCATCGTTTCAACCATCGCCGTCGCCCTCTCCTTCATCTTCGGCTTCCCCATCGCCTGGATCATGACCCGGTATTCCTCACGGTGGACTCGCATCATTCGTGTTATTGTACTGATGCCGATGGTCTTGCCTCCAATTGTTGGCGGCGTCGCGTTGCTCTCCGCATTCGGTATCAACTCCCCGATCGGGGAGTTGCTCGACATCGTTGGGATTCGATTACCATTCACGATGGCGGGCGCGATCTTGGCTGCGACCTTTGTGAGCAGTCCATTCATGATTATCACGCTCGAATCAGGCATGCAGAGCCTTTCCATGCCACTCGAGCAGGCCGGGCAGGCACTCGGGGCAACGCAATGGACGATCATCCGGAAGATCATCCTCCCCGGTCTTCGCCCAGCGATCATCGGCGGCACCGCCCTGACCTGGGCACGGGCGATGGGCGAGTTTGGAGCAACCATTGCGTTTGCGGGCAACCGCCCGGGGCATACCCAGACGCTGCCTTTGGCGATCTATCAGGCATTACAGAGCGACATGGACCGGGCATTGTTGATCTCGGCGGAGTTGATTCTGATCACCGCCTGCCTGATGATCTTTGTGCGAACCAGAAGCATGGGCGACGACTGATTACCAGAAGAGAGATTTGGAGAACAAAATGAACAAAGATACACAGACCCCAAAGCTCACCCACATGAATGAACACGGGCACGCCTCGATGGTTGATGTCTCGAACAAACCCATCACCCAGCGCGGCGCGGTTGCCCAAGGACGGGTGCAGATCAGCCAAGAACTCGCCGACCGGATCAACGCCAACGATATCGCCAAAGGCAACCTGATCGATGTCGCACGATTGGCCGGGATCATGGGCGCGAAAAAAACCGGCGAACTCATCCCGCTGTGCCACCCGCTCGGTCTTGATTCGGTGGCAGTCGAGATCGAACTCGTAGACACCACGATGCACATACAAGCGTGCGCCAAGTGCTTCGGTCGGACCGGCATCGAGATGGAAGCCTTGACCGCGGTGAGCGTTGCTGCGTTGACGATTATCGACATGGGCAAAGCGGTTGATAAAACAATGGTCATCGAAGGCATCCGTCTCATAGAAAAATGGGGCGGGCAATCTGGACACTTCAAAGCAGGAGAATCAGAATGACTCCTTCTGTATTTCGGTGCGCTGTGCTCACCGTTTCTGATCGTGCTTCAAAGGGCGAATACGAGGACAAATCCGGGCCGGCACTGGTCGCGTTTATCACTGATTCACTCCACAGCCAAGTCGTCGAGTTTGCTTGTATCCCTGATGAAGAAGACCAGATCGCCGAGCAACTTCAACGCTGGGTCGACACCATCCCCACGATCGACCTGATCCTCACCACCGGAGGCACCGGGCTCTCGCCTCGCGATCACACGCCCGAAGCAGCGATGCGTGTGATCGACCGCCCGCACCCAGGGCTGCTCGAGCTCGCCCGATCGAAAACCGCCGAGATCACCGAACTGGCGTACCTCTCGCGAGGCGTTGCCGGCGCAGCAAAGAACACACTGATCATCACCCTCCCCGGATCACCCAAGGGCGCCATCGAACAAATCGAAGCGATCCAAACGGTGCTGGTGCACGCGCTCAAAACGCTCCAAGGCGATCGCACGCTGCACTAAACCTGGGCTATTCTTCGAGTTCTTCTGGACGATTGATATTCCGCACCGAACTCGTATCCACTTGCACAAAGCAGATCGAATCCTGATCGAGCACCAAGCCGAGTTTGAGTTTGTCATTTTCAACTGATTGCTTGAAGAACGAAACGCACTCGGAACGATACAGCCCTACCGTCGGATGTCGGCGACCATCGTGTGCGATGTACGCCAGCGCATCGGGTGTTTCGATCGAAGCCTCAATGATCGCTCGAATCGTTCCCTCATCAATCGAAACTAAATCGCCGGCACAAACAAAGATGTCAGTCTTCGAATCTTCAAGCGCAGCACAAATCCCGCCCACAGGACCAAGCCCGGGATAGGGATCGTCGATCACCGTATCGGCAAGCTGGGCAATCTGTTTGTCGCACTGCCCCACGATTGCAACGCGGCTGGCGAAGACTGCACGCAGCGCGTTGATCGGTACACTCACCAAAGGCGAACCATCGACCTCTTCAACGAGTTTGTCGCGGCCAAATCGAGATGATTGCCCGCCGACGAGCACAACGGGTTGTATGCGATCTAGAATAGACTGTTCGACTTTGGACATGGCTAATCATTGGCACGCGGAGTGTGCATGAGCGAAAAAGACCCAATCTCTCGGCGGGAAATGCTGCGTTCAAAGCTCGGGCTCGGATTAGCACAGTCCATCGGGTACGCGATGGGCCAAGCCCAAGGCGTTCGCAAGCACATCGAACAATCCATCCGTGAACCGGTCCCGCCGTCGCCGCCACCACCCAAGCTCGCGGCGTATCACCGTCCGCCCGGTTCGATTGACGAGATTTCGTTCACTGCCCAATGCACCAAATGCAATGCGTGCATCGAGGCATGCCCGCCCAAAACCTTGGTGCCTTTGACAGGAGTCTTTGGCAAAGCATTCGAGACACCAGTTGTCGACCCAAATATCGGCGGGTGCACCATGTGCGAAGACCGCCCATGCGCGACTGCCTGTGTACTAGATGGCGCAGACATTATTGACGCGTTGCTCCCGATGAACATGGGATACGCAATCGTTCATCGCAACACCTGCCGATCGCACATCGGCGAAGAATGCTCCCTCTGTATTGATGTCTGCCCGATCGAGAACACCATTGTCCATGACTGGCGAAAAATTCCAACGATCGACCGCAGCACCTGCACCGGATGCGGATTGTGTGTGAACAGCTGCCCGGTCGAGCCCGCAGCGATCTCGATTATTCCTCTGAAGGATCGCCCGCCGAAAACGACGAATCAAGAAACTGATCAGCCCAGCCAAGACCAGAACGGCCAAGGACCTTCGCCTGATTGATCCGGCGCCAATCCAACGAATCCATCGGACATCGCCGACGAGGGAACATCGCCCGAGCCTTTGGATTCGATCAGTTCGACGCTGTCATTGGAAACAACCCGTGCGAGCCGACTCCACCACATCTTGATCGATTTCTCATCAGGATTCACCACACGCATCATGCGTGGCGTGCTGACCCGCCCTTGTATACCAGCACGAACCGCCAATGCAGGGATCATCAATCGATGCGCGGTCACCATGACCGAAACCGGGTTCCCGGGCAATCCGAAGATCGGTTTCCCATTGCAGACCGCGCCGAGGGCAGGCTTGCCGGGGCGTTGGGGGAGTTTGTGAAAGATTGTTTGAGCGCCGATCGCGTTGATGATTTCGGGCACATGATCGTGATCGCCCATTGATACGCCGCCGGTGAAGACGATGGCGTCGCAGAATTCGATAAGTTCCAAAGCGATGGCTTTGATCGCTTCGATCGAATCGCGTGCATGAACATGGGATTCGAGCTTGATCCACCGATGCTGGTCGCACAACGCGATCACCGATGACGCGTTCGAGTCTCTGAGCTGCCATTGATTCGGTGTTTCTTCTGGCGACAAAACCTCGTTTCCGGTCGTGATGATGCCGAGCCGAACTTGCTTGCGCACGGTTGGATTCGCGACACCAAACCCTGTGAGCATCCCCATCACCGGCGCAGTGATCACCCGACCATTGCATGACACCGTTGTCCCCGCAGCCATGTTCTCGCCGACTCGACGGATGTTCATTCCGGGCTTGAGCGATTTGATCAGTTGCTCGGAGAGCTCGATCGATCTCGTGTGTTCAATCACATCTTCACGCTTGATGACCACATGAACACCAGTTGGCACCGGCGCACCGGTGACGATCTGCAGCGCTCTGCCAATCGGTAAATCCTGAGGCTGATGCCCGATATGAATCTCGCCAGCAACATCGAGCACGCCGGCTTTGCAATCATCCAATCGCAACGCGTACCCATCCATCGCACTGACATCACAACTCGGGCTTGGACGATCGGCGATCGCATCCATCGCGAGCACACGCCCCATTGCTTTGTCCCATGCGATCTGCTCGGAATCGATCGGTTTGATCTGCGAACAAAGCGTTTCGAGTGCCGATGCGGGCGAAATAAACGAGAACTCTGTTGGTGTTGAACTGCTTGGGCACGACATGGATCAATCCTGTTTCTGCGTCACATCGCGTACCCATCCAAGGTTTCGCATCATCGATGGGAACCCGATGGTCGGTGTCCCGAGCATCGCGACATGTTCGAGCTCGGCAGCGGTGCAACCTGCTTTGAGTGCTTTTCGTGTGTGTGAATGTGCAGCACCTTCGAGCCCGGCCGCCATTGAAGTAGCGAGCTTGAGCATCGAAACAGTCTTCTCATCAAGCGGCCCGGCGACCTTGCACGCATCGCCTAGGGCTTCGTATGCACCGACCAACTCAGGAAACTGTTCTTTCATATCGGTGTAGGGTTTAGGGATGCTCATCGTGAACTCTTTCTGTATTAGCCGCCGATAGCAGACATCGGGCGGTTTGGTTGCTCATAATCTTCGTCGTGGATGCGGTTGCCCACTTGCTTGCGATGCGTGATCGCGATGAGCGCCTTGGCGATCATACCGTCTTCGGCATCGCTGCGTAGCAATGTCCGCATATCCCATTCGGTCGTCGAGAACAAACAAGGCATCACGCGCCCCTCAGCGGTAATCCGCAAACGCGAGCAAGCGTTGCAGAACGGTCGCGTCACGGTTGCGATCACGCCGATGCGACCTTCGGCTCCATCTGCAAATCGATAGCTGGTCGCGGGGGTATGCGGGCGTGGGCGACCGATCGGGACGAGCTCATGGCGGGCGTTGATTGATTCGATCATGTCGTCCGCCGGGAAGACCTTGTCCATCTCCCACCTGCGCCCGGAATCCAAAGGCATGTATTCGATCAGCCGAACATCAACACCCATATCGCGGGCGAGAACGGCTAACTCGGGCAGTTCGTCCTCGTTGAACCCACGAATCACGACCGCGTTGATCTTTACCGGGTTTAACCCGACCTCTTTGGCCCACTGCACAGTCTGCAAGACACGCGCCACGGTTGTGCTCGATCGGGTGATGTGCGCGAACCGATCTTCGCGGACAGAATCGAGCGAGACGGTGATCCGATCGAGCCCGGCGTCTTTGAGTTCTTGGAGATCAGCCTTGGTCGAGAGCGACCCGTTGGTGGTCAGGGCGATGTCCTCGAGATCGAGTTTTCGCAGATCACGAATGAGTGCCGAGAGTGTCGGATGAACCATCGGCTCGCCGCCGGTAAGACGAATCCGACGCACGCCCATTTTGGACGCAATACGCACCAATCGGATGATCTCTGAATCCGTCAGCAACTCAACCTTGCGCTTGAACCGGATATCAGGGTCCATGCAGTATCGGCATCGGAAGTTGCACCGGTCCGTCACACAGATCCGAAGGTCACGGATCACTCGCCCGTAGGTATCGACCAACTCGTTTCTATTGCCTCTGATAAGCTCGTCATCAACTGTGCTCAAGATCGCGGGGTCGAGCATGCGCACATGATGACCCGCTGATTCTTTGGTATTGTTGAGCACGGTGAGTGATTTGGACATTGGAAGCACCTCTCTACATTATTCAGCATGCACACACGAGCTACAAGCCCAAGAAGCGATCCCATAACAAGTGCACGAACGAGCAGGTTGATTGGGGAGAGGACCTGGAATAATAGAAACTCTGTAAGATGAAAGCACCCAGAAGAGCGTATCGCGCCCAGTGAGGTAACGGCTTGGTGACCGCGACTCGCTTTGTTTTGCGAAACGCCTGACGACGCGTCAATCCTTGCTCCGGAGTGGGCATGGGTTGGGCATTGTCGTCAGGCATCAAGGTTTCCATTTTCTAAAGTCCTTACTACTCGAACTTATTAAACCTACTCTTCATCTCCAAAGTCGAACTGTAACTCGTCCCAAGGCGAAGTCATATGGCTTCGGATCTGGACATGACAGGTTCTACACTTGGCTTTGAGGACAATCCGAGGCAAGCCTTCGTGCTTGATGACGGGTGAATCCATCGTGCCATCTTCATGACACAACAAACAGTTGTTCTTGCCCCAGGCCTGATCGTGGTTGTCATTGTTGGGCATCATCGGCGGGAATGCCCACGATGCAAACTCTGAATCTTCAACCTTGGGCGTCGAATCCGTATTACCAGGAATCAACACATGACAAGATCGACACTTGGACTGAAAAGTAATATCAGGCAAGCCCTTGTGACGGATCATCGGCGCGTCTTGCACGCCGGTCTCATGGCAATCAAGGCAGTTGTCAACCAACCATGCATCTTGATGCCATTCACGATCAGGGATCGTGGGCGGGAAGGCCGCGAGCGCGAACCCGGTTTCGGGATCGATCTCGATATCCCATTCACCGACCACGACCGAGGGCGCTTCTTTTTCAGCCTCATAGGTAGGATTATATTCAATCGCCGCTGGTGTGGATTCGACAAACTCAGGCTCAAACGCGATCCAGCCTGCCACCGCAGCCACCGAACCAAGCGAGAGCGGGATCAATACATACTGTGTCTTGATACACGGAATCATTACGCGCTCCTTTCGTTTAAATCTTCTCGAGCTTAACCGCACATATCTTGAACTCTGGTTGCTTTGAACCCGAATCGAAAGCGTCAATACAGACGAAGTTGATCAGCGAATCCTTATCCTCCCAATGCCAAGGCACAAAGACCATCCCCGGGCGTGGCATATCGACCACACGGGCACGAATCTTGGCGACACCTCGACGCGAGGTGATCTTGATCATGTCGCCCGAACGCACGCCCATTTCGCGTGCATCCTTTGGATTGATCTCAACGAAACAATGTGGGTATGCCCGACGCAGTTCATCAGCCTTCATGGTCATGGTGCCTGAATGCCAATGCTCGAGCACGCGACCAGTCGAGAGCACGAATGGGTACTCTGCATCTGTTTCTTCAGCAGGGCCCAATGCAGGACGGAGCCAAACAATCGCACGTTCATCGGGTGCTGCGTAGAACTTCACATCGCCCTGGGCCAATGTGTTGTCGGCGTACTTGCCGCTGTCCAAGTTCGGATCATCGCCCTTGACGAACCGACGAGCGGTACCCGGGTGATCCTCGGTTGGGCATGGCCAACGCAATCCCCGCTCCTTGTAGAGCCGCTCACGGGTCATGCCCATGAAGTCATACGGCGTGCCCTTGGAGGCCAAGCGGATTTCGTCCCACATGTCATCAGTGGTCTTGATCTTGCCCTTGGTGTAGCCCTTCTTGACGACACCCTTGTCTTCGAGGCGTCCAGCGAAATCGACCATGATGTCGAAGTCTGAGCGAGCATCGCCGGGCGCACTTCTGATCTTTGGATGCAACTGATATCGGCGTTCGGACATACCGAACACCCCGGTCTTCTCTGACCACATGGCAGCAGGGAGCACCAAGTCGGCGATCTCAGTCGTACGGGTTGGGAAAATATCGAGACAAACAATGAATGGTTTATCTTCGCGTTCCTTCCCAATTGCATCTCGAACCGGGTGTAGGTTCGGCATTGATTGACCGGGGTTGGTCGTCAAAATAACCATTGCCTTAATCTTATTCTCACCTAAGGCACGGAACATCTCAACCGTATGAAGCCCGGGCTTTGACTGAATCGTCCCGGGCTTTGATCCCCAGATTTTTTCCATGTCTCTTCGATCTGTTTTTTTCTTCAGCGAACGCCCGTAAGGCAAGAGGTGGCACAAAGTCCCGGTATCTCGTACGCCGCCACAGGCGTTTGGCTGACCAGTCATCGAGAACGGCGTAGCACCCGGCTTGCCGATATTGCCGGTGATCAGATGCAAGTTGTGCATCAGGTTGTTCGCCCATACGCCCCGTATTCGTTGGTTCAAACCCATAGTCCAGATAGACATGGTTGGGCCATTGACGAAGAGCTTGGCTGCTTGCTCGATCTTCTCAGCAGGAACACCCGAGATCATTTCAGCGCGTTCTGGCGTGAAGTCTGCGAGGAACTCGGTGTATCCATCAAGCCCGACCTTAACCGCCTTGCCGTCTTTCATCACCTTGAACTGACAGTTCTTTTCGATAAATGCCTTGTCATGGTTTCCATCACGGATGATGCAATGAGCCATTGAATGAAGCACGCAAAGATCGAACCCGGGGATCGGATCAAGGTGCAATCGAGCAGCCGAGACAACCGGATTCTTGCGTGGATCAAGAACAATAATGTTCAATCGACGATTCGCCTGCTTGGCTGCAAGGATCTGATCAAAGATCACCGGATGACATTCAGCAGTATTCGAGCCGACCAAGAAGATCGTGTTGGCGTGCCAGATATCCTCATAGCACCCCATCGGTTCGTCTTTTCCGTATGTCGTCACATACCCACCCGCAGCCGACGCCATGCACAAGCGCGGATTGCCTTCGACATTATTCGTACCGATTCCGCCCTTGAAGAGACGGTTGCAGAAGTAGCTTTCTTCGGTCATCGCCTGCCCAGAGCCGTAGTAGGCAACGGAGTCTGGGCCGTGTTTTTTGATTGCTTTGGCGAACTTGTCGGCCATCACATCCATGGCCACATCCCAGCTCACAGGTACAAACTTGCCGTCCTTGCGGAGCAACGGGGTCTTGAGCCGATCCTTCGAGTGAACGATCTTGGGAAGGAACAATGACTTGGCGCAAACCAGACCCTTAGTGGTAGGATGCTCTGGGTCACCACGGAGCGCGACGATCTGCTCGCCCTTGTGCCCGATCATCACACCACAGCCTGTGCCACAGAAACGACAAACGGACTTGGTCCATTCGACCTTGTTCTTTGCTGCGACTTCTGCGATTTCCTTGGATTCACCAGCGATTGCACCAGTGCCGCCGACTGCGACCGTTGCCACGCTTGCCATGGCTGATGCTTTGATGAAGTCTCTTCGAGAGTTTTCCATTTCTTGCTCCCTTTCCTTTGGGTGCTGCGCCGGTGCGTCATGCGTCGGCGTCATGCCTGCGAAATTAATTCAGTTGTTCTTGTTCGTCTTCGGTATTGACATACACCGGCCAGACCCCCATCACGCCGGTGGCCGTCCGTATCGTCTTTGTTATGGTTGCATGCGCGTCATCGAGCGTGTCCGCTTCGATCAGAATCCCGACCTTGTCAGGGTCATCAAGACCAAAGGTACTCACCCCACCAAGCTGATCGAGCTCTTCTCGACACACTGCGGTGTATTCCGTATCAACGCGAGCAAAGGCACCGACAATGGCCATGATGAATCTCCTTGTTCAAAGCGGAAACCAAACAGGACATTCTAGTCCCTATTGTTTTCGCCTGACAGGAAACACATCGGCATTATTCGGATATTATCATCTTTATTTCTGCAATACAAGAAATCTAGGTACACACCTACTCCTCGCTTGCCCTATAACTACTGCGCCCGCTTCCAGATGGGAACATCGACCTTGAGTCGATCAATAAACTCATCCATCGCCTTCAAGCCCTCTTTGCGGTGCTTGGAGTCAATCACCAGGCGAAATGAACACGCAAAGTTAGGAACGAATCCATAAGAATGCTCGATATCCATCGAGAGCAACCCGTGCTTTTCAACCAGATCGTTGCCGATGATCGCGAGCTGTTGCTCGGCCATCGGGCGATACGCCTCATAATCGAGCCCTTCGATCTTCGCTCCATCTTCAACAGGGCGCACGATTCCATCGAACACAATCCGGGCACCCGCGCCTTGCGTGGTTGGCATGTCGGCCACTTTGCTCAATGCCCCGTTGCTTAATCGTACTTGCACACTCATGCTCAGCCTCCCGAAACCATCGTAATCAACGCGATCTCTGCATGGGGATCTATCGAAGCATCACCAGCAACGAAGCCCTGATTCACCGCGAGCCGACCGACTTGCAGATGGGTTTCGAGTGTTGGGTTGGCATTGACAATCTGCACTTTGAGTTCATCGCAGGTGCACGCACTCGGACATTGAACTACAACCCGATCCGCACCGATCAAGGCACTGGCAGGTCCAAACAGGAGTATGGTATATTGCTGCATCGTGATCAATGATTCACCCAAACAAACCAAAAAACCACCCAAACCGGATCAAAGCGACCCGATCCGTCCGATTGCCTCGTCGATCATCGCGTCATCAAGGTCTATATGCGTCACAAGCCGGATCGTGTCAACGCTTTCCGCATAGCTCAGCACGCCGACGGCTTCGAGCTTGTCCTGCCACACAAACGCATCGCCAACGGCTTCAATCGACCGCGCTGATAACTTGGCATACACAAGGTTTGTCTCGACCTTTGCTGGATCAAAGTCAAACTTGGACATCTCAGCCAGATCGATCGCCATCTTCTTTGCACGCACATGATCTTCCACCAAGCGTTCGAGGTGATGATCGAGCGCGTACAGCCCCGCAGCAGCGAGTATCCCCGCCTGTCGCATCCCGCCGCCGAGCATCTTCCGCTTATGGCGTGCGATATCGATGGTCTCTTGATCCCCGATGAGCAAGGACCCGACCGGGCACCCAAGCCCTTTGCTCAAGCACGCCGAGATAGTGTCAGTGTGAGCAGCGAGCGATTGAAGATCAACCCCGATCGCACATGCTGCGTTCCAAATCCGTGCCCCATCGGTATGCACACGCAGCCCGGACTCCTTGGCGAATGTGCAAGTTTCCGCGAGCGCATCCATCGGCCACACCACCCCGCCGCCCCGGTTGTGCGTGTTCTCGATCGTGAACAACTTGGGCGTTGCAAAATGCACATCGCTCGGGCGGATCGCATTGCCTAACGCCTGCGCACTCATGATCCCCGGCTTGGGTGAATCACTATCGTCAACAAACTTG
>CAJXXI010000059.1 GCA_913062615.1 uncultured bacterium
TGGCTTTGCAGGCAAAGATCAAGATGATGGCGATGTCGATGGCGGCTCCACCACACTCACTTCCCCAAGATTCAACGCTATGAATATCGGCGGCGTGCCGATAGCCAGATTTTGGCTCTGGTTCGTCGCCACGCGGACAACCTCATCAGAGTTTATGACCGTTGAGTTTTCAAATGATGATGGTCAATCGTGGATTGTTCTTGGTTTCTTCCTCAACTTGCAGCCCGCATGGCATGAGGTTGAACTCCAGTTCGCAGACTTCATTGAACCCACTGACCAGATGCGCATTCGGTTCAGAGTGGAAGACCAAGGCCAAGACGACACCGTCGAAGCCGCCATCGATGATCTGAGAATAGAGTTCATCGGCTGCCCAACTACAAACCTCGCAGACCTCAACAACGATGGAATCCTCAACTTCTTCGACATCTCAATATTCCTCAACGCATTCGCGTCACAAAACCCAATCGCAGATCTCAACGACGACGGCATCATCGATTTCTTCGATGTCTCCACATTCATCATCGCGTTTTCAGATGGCTAAAACCGGGCCCACGCGTTGACTCGAGAACTCTCTTTGATACCATTGAGACCCATTCTCAATAAATCGTTCCCGAGGACACACCATGCTGACCACCCGCCTCAAAGATGACAACTGGGCACTCCACCAGATCGCCGAACGCCAACCAACACCCGGCTCGTTGATCAAAGGCACCATGCCCAAAGCCGACTACCTCTTGGTGCTCGCCCAGCAGCTCTTGGTCAATACTGCTCTTGATGCGGCGCTCAAATCGCACGCATCGAATCCGCATGTGTCCCCACTCTTTGATGAGTGCCAACTGCTCACGCCTTATATCGCTGAGGACCTTGCGTTCTTTGGTGTTGATACCGATTCCATCGCACCCAACCCGGGCACTCAGCGATACATCGATCATATCGAAGCGCACAAAGATCACCCTCTGCATCTGCTCGGGCTGCACTATGTTCGTCTCGGCGCATGCAACGGCAACACCTTCGTCGCCCGCATCGTCCGCAAAGCTTATAGCCTCACCGACCCAACCCAAGGCACCCGGTACCTCGATCCGTTCGGCAAAGCACAACGCAATCAGTGGGTCGCGTTCAAAGCCGGGATCGATGCACTCACACTCGATCAAGCTCAGCAAGATGAACTCTTCGCGGGCACACGCGCTGCGTATGTGCTCTCGATCAATCTTGATCTTCCTGAGTATACAGACGCCAACGCGCTGCTCGCCGAGCACGGCAAGAGCCTCGACAAATCAGCATTCGACGAGCATCACTCGGTGCATGTGACGAAAGAAATGCAAGAAGAACTCACCGCCAACGACAACTGATCACAACTGATCACATTCGAATCAAGGCGCACTGCGTGCTTGTTCATGCCAGTTGCGGACAGCCAACGCGATCTCATCAGCAACCTGCCCCAACGATGAACTCGGCAACAGCCCGAGCGGGTGCTCGATGATCGCGATGCGTTGATTCTCGACCGCCGGGATCGGCAACGACGCGATCTCGCCGACCTTTGCCTGAATCTGCGCCCAGCTCCTGGGCTCGGGCTCGCCGATCAGATCATCGCTGCCCGGATTGCTTGGCATGAACACCAAGATCGAATCGGGCGCGAGATCAATCATGTCCTCAAAATCAAGCTCTTGCCACATCCCGCCATCGACGATTGCCTCTTCGATCCCGAGCCGACCGATCAGCTGGGCATGGAACGAGCCGGGGCCCATCGCACCGGGCGGATCAACACTCGCGAGGATCAGCGTCCGCCCTGCACCGCTCGCTGCCCGCCCGATCGGCGACCACGAACGCGCGAGCCGAGCGCTGGGCAGTTCGACATCAAACTTGATTGTCGGATCGATATCGAAATCGAGGATGTTGTCATCATCAACCTGCTTCTCATTGAACCCAACGAGTTTGAGATACAGATCATCAATCGTCGTTGCGATGTCATCGAGCGTCTTGAGTTCGTAGGTCCAAATCTGCCAATCATGCTCCGCTGCCAACGCGCGGACACGCTCTGGGATTGCCACCGAGTTGCGTTCAAAGAACACATCGCTCGGCGAGAGCGTGATCAACATCTCATAATCAATATCAATGTGCGACCCAACCACCGCGATCGAATCGCTCAGGGCGGTGTCGTAGGCGTGCTTGCCCACGATCGAATCTTCGAAACCAAGATCGCGCAACATCACCCCGATCGCAGGCGAAAACACCACAAACCGCGATTCCGATTGCTCGATCTTTTCCTTGGCAGATGACGACGATGCAGAATCCGGTGGCGATTTGGAACACCCAACCATCAACACCAAGGCGAGCAAGAACAATATTCGAGAATAAAAGTGCGGCATAGAGAGAGCATATCAGCTCATCGCCCCTCGGGTTGCACGATCGAGCGATTGCAACGCGTCATTGCCAAAGAAGACGAACGCCCAGGTGCGGTCTTTGGCGAGTTCATACTGGCGGGCAAGCCTGATCGCATGATCGGCTCGTTCTGCAAACACTCTGATCTTTGCATTGTGCTCATCACGATATTCCCTGAGCAACGCCTGCAACTGGCGATACAGCACATCACGCCCAGCGTCCTTGGGCTCAAGCGAGCCAATCTGTGAAACCAGATCATCCTTGCGTTGCTGCCTGGCCTGATCCCCCACCATCGCAGGCGTGTGGCGGGCGTGGTGCAACGCCCATTTGGCATGTTTGACATCGACGGCTTCGTCTGCTGAGAATCCGAGTTCTAAATGCTGCGTCGCCGTCACCATAGCCATTGGTTGGAGTTCGATCCCGAGCCAATCGTGGAACCAGTCTTCTGAAATCTGGTCATACACATACCCGCCCGTGCCATGAATGAACACATCCGCCAGATACGCCCGCGCAAGCCCGGTCATCAATAACCCGCGAGGCAACAGCTCGTCCTTGGCGAACGAATCTATATTGGTCGTATCAACCGCTACGCGGGGCTCGCCGAACTTGCACCCCCATAATGGCAGCTCAATCTTCTCGCCATCAATCACCAACGCCCGCACCCCAGCATCAGGATGCTTGGCTGCTGCGTTGTTATAGCTTTGTGCGCACAAGGCGGGATCATCGCGCATGGTTTCGACGAGTTCATACAACACCTCGACCCCGAGCAACTCCGAAGCAAAGATCAACCTTGGCGTTTGGATCTCCAACAACTCACACGCGTGCTCGATCGTCGCGTACGCAAACTGTTGGGCCAACGATTCCATCCCAGCATACTGATCGAGCCATTCAACAATCGGCCTGAGTGATTCATGGGCGGATGTTGCAATCTCGGCTGCTGCATTTGATCGGCCAGCTGCGCCCGGTTGCACTGTACCATCGGGCAATAACTCGACGAGCTCTACATGCAACGATTCGCGTGTGCCGATCGGTACGCGAACCGGTCCCGGATCCACCGCATCTTGATCGGGCACGATCCAGACCGCCTGCGCGCCTGCCCGCTTGGCGGCTTGATCGAGCGCGATCAGCTTGGCAAGGATCCCGTTATGAAACACAATCGCCTGATGCCCGCTCATCACGATCGGACGATCAACATCCAACCCGAGCGCTTCGCGAGCACTCGATTCACGCTTATTTTGGAGTGCCGATGCCCAATGGGCCCACTTGGGCGCAACGCTCACACTCGGCGCGTTCGCCAGATCGGTCAAACACGCGGGTTCATCTTCTTGGGTTGTGTGCGTGTCGTCCATCGTCCCCACCTGCGTCATCGGGCTCATCCCAACTACTCAACTCAACTCTGCGCAGTCGGCCTTGGCTGCTGCGCGGGCCATGTTTGGCAGACGATCGATCACCTGATCCATCGCACGATACATCACGCATCGGTAATGCGTCAAGCGTGTTTTGGGATCGTCCAAACCGCCGCCGAAGGTTCGGTGGAGATCGTTGTAGATCAGTTCAACGGGGATCTCGCCGATCCGCAGATTATTGGCGATCGCTTCGACCCAGAGCTGCATCGGGAACGCGTATCCATTATCGGTCAGGTTCAGCTTGGCCATCGCGCTGACGCGGTGTGCTTTGAACCCGCAGAACCCGTCGGTGAGTTTGAGTCCGAGCCGATCGTTGATCTCTTGAGTGATTGTCGCGTTGATCGCACGCCGATCGGCCGGCGGCAAGTCCGCATCCCACCCGCGCCCAGAGTTGAGGTACCTTGAACCAGAAACAATATCTAGATCGTCGCGTTTGATCGCTTCGAAGAAATCGGGCAGGCGTTCTGGCTCGTGCTGATCGTCGCAGTCCATCGTGATCACCCAGTCGTACCCGTCGCGGTGCGCCCGCTGATACGCTTCGCGGATGGAGCGACCATACCCAACATTGGCTTCGTGACGGATAATGTCCAAGCTATTCGACTCTCGCAGATCATTTAAAATATCGGCGGAACGATCGGTCGACCCATCATCCAAAACCAAAATATGATCCGCGTATTCACGCACCCGTTCGATGACGGATTGGACATGGTTCTCTTCGTTATAGATCGGAATCGCAATGAGCACACGCATAAATCAGTTCTCCAGCTAAAGATATGCACCAACTGTAAACCAGTACAGTCGGCGGGTCTATATCTAAACGATCGTTCGGCTACGATTATTCCCGTTTGCCCAAATCTTAGCTCGCTTGGGTCTCATCGGTTGCCGATTCGTCCTCGCTCTGGGCGAGCGAAGTGTAGGCCGCGAACCCGAACGGAATCCGACTCCCCGCGTTATCCTCATCTTCAAACTCTTCCTCTTCGAGTTGTTTCATGAGTGAATCGGACATCGAATGCACACCAATAATCTGTGAAATCGGAAGCGTGTACGATTCGCCGGTTGGGGTCGAGATGCGATAGACCGTGCACTGGACATCATTCGAGCGTGAACGATCCGCATCGCACCCGGGCATCGAACACGAAAACACAGGTATGATGTCCGCGATCGGAATCCGCTGACCGAGGGTCGTTATCACACCCATTCGTCCATCAAACAGGTCGTCGACGGGCGAAGAACTGGCATTGGCCGCGGCTGGACCCGTGCCGAGTCGGCCGCTCGATGCTGCTGCCGCCGAAGCAAGGGACATCAATATTTCGCGGACAACATTGCTCCAGAACACATCACGCCGAGCCTGCGTGCGCATCACCGGCGATTGCCCGCCGGTTTGGGCACCGCTTGCCGATGGGATATGCCCGTATCCATTAGGAGCTTGGTCTGCTGATTGCTCACCAGATATCCCATCGCTGGGCATCGCTGGTGTGGGCACATTGAGTTGGTCGAGCGGATCCATAGCCAAAGTCTACGCACCGGGAGCATACCAAGCGATAACCAAACCAGACCATCGCACCCAAACAGGGAGGAAACCACCCAAACCGCACAGCCGTCATTATTTAGCCATGGTCCTCAAATCAGACCCATGAACGGGCCAAGTTGCCCCTCGGACCGGCCGATACATTGGCTACATGGAGGTTGGTATATGAGTCATGAAGAACAATCGAATGCATTCAACGAGGTCCGCGCCATTCTTGGCAAGCTGGATCGATCAATCGACGAAGCCCGCTCGCGTCGGCTCGAACCAGATCAGCCAATCAATCGCGAGCCTGTGAATACCCATAGGACCAACGGCTCATCATCAGCCTCGGCATCACTCGATCACGAGATCGGTGCTTCGCCAAGCAACAACGCCAAGACCGAGCTACAGAAGAAGAGCGCAACCTTTGGACGCGCTAAGCCACTCAACGGCTCCGCACGCCCAGCGCCATCACAATGGAAATCCACCGGCAACGATGATGACCAGATGATCGGTTAATCCCGAACGGATCGTCCGAACTAAACATATTCAATCTTTGAGCTGATGGGCTTCAATCCATTGGCTCATTTTTTTGTCCAACACCGGCAACGGGATCGCGCCATCATTTAAAAGCTCCTCATGGAACGCCCGGATATCAAAGTTTTCACCCAACGCAGCCTCGGCCTTGGCGCGGATCTCAAGAATCTTCAGCTCCCCGATCTTGTACCCCGTCGCTTGCCCAGGCCAACCGATATACCGGTTGATCTCCGCTTCGATGTTGTGCTCGGACAGCGCACTGTTTGTGCGCATAAACTCGACCGCACGCTCACGCGACCAGCCTTTGGCGTGCATCCCGGTATCAACAACCAATCGCATCGCCCGCCACATCTCAAAGTTCAGTCTGCCGAAGTTATCGTATGGGTCGGCGTATAACCCGTTGAGTCCTTCGCCCATCTCAAGCCCGAGCTTCTCGCTATACAACCCCCACCCTTCGACAAATCCGGTGAATCCCATTGTCTTGCGGATCGGATGCTGCCCGGTGATCTCTTGGGCGAGCGCAATCTGCAGATGATGCCCGGGCATCGCTTCGTGCAGTGTCAGTGCGAGCATCTCATACTTTGGGCGTTGATCCAACAGCGAGAGATTCGCCATAAAGTTGCCCGCCCGGGCGGTCTCTGCCGATCCAGGATAGTAATACGCCGTGGGTGCAGATTCGGCACTAAACGCGGGCAACGGCTTCACGCCGTAGGGCAGCGACGGGAGCACCCGGAAGAGTTTGGGCAACTCGCCATCGATTGTTTTCGCCATGGCTTTGTAGCCGTTGAGGAGGTCTTCGGGCTCTGTGTAGTAAAACCGGTCGTCTGTACGCAGGTAATCGACGAACGAAGCGAACTTCGCATCATCACTGATGAACTCTGCGTGCCCTCCAAAATCGGTTCCAGCAATCACCTCAAGCATCTCAGCCTTGATCCGCGCAACCTCGCGTAATCCGGTCTCGTGGATATCGGCCGCACTCAACCCCGGCAGTGTTGTATGCGACGCGATCTGTGCGTTGTACGCTTCGATCCCATCGACTCCTTGGGCCGCCCCGATCGAATCTCGACACGCGGGCAGGTATTCGTTCTGAATGAACACCGCGAGTTCTTGATACACGGGCACAATCCGCTCGGCGATGACTTTCCTTGCTTCGATCGCCACGGGGTCATTTCGATCCAACTCCAAGAATGGCTTATAAAACGGCGACTGGCTTGGGTCTTCTCGATACGCCCGCGATGCCTGGGTCATCGCTTGCTCGACCGATGATTCAATCGTCACCAATGGCGGCATCCGTCCGTCGGCAATGCCCAAACGCATGTTGTCGATCTGATCGCCGATCAGGATCGGGACTCGTTTGAGCCTGGTCAGATAATCCTGACGATGCTTGGCGGTCTGCATCACAACACGGCTGCCCATCTGAGGCAACCAGACCTGCGGGCCGCTGATCGAGGTGATGGGGATCTGCCATTGTTTGAATGCGGAGAGCCGAAGGTCTTTTCCCCATTGGTAGATCAGCAGCTCGGCCGCGAGTCGGTCTGCATGGACAAACCCTGAAAGATCGAGCGCCTTGAGATCGCTGAGCAACGCTTGTTTGATCGCCAAACGGGCAGCGATCGCCTTGGCGGATTGGTCCGCGAGTTGGTCATTGCGGGATTCATCGCCCATCAACGCCCCCACCGAGATGGGATCGCCCTGATACGCCAGCTCGATCCCTTGGTTCATGATCGCCCAGAGCTCAGGGTCTCGCCCATCTGGGCAATCGGGCAGATAATCCTGAGCAAAGCCCATCGGCGAGAGGAGCATAGAGAGCAATAGGGCACATTGGATGATTCGGGTGATCTTCATAGATTGAGGATAGTGCGTCAGATCAAATTCGTCGAGTGGATTTGATGGTCTTTGGCGATCAATCGCATACGATTGACACTTGAGTGAGCAATTGATGCTTAACCAATCGGGGGATTGGTGTAATTGGTAGCACGAGGGTTTCTGATACCCTTAGTTCGGGTTCGAGTCCCGGTTCCCCTATTCGAGCCCAACGGCTTGTACTAATCGGTCTCAATAGACACGCACATCGGCCTCCGCCCGTATGCGTGTCTTTGTCTATATACTAATAGACACACTACTGACACGAAAGACAAAGATGAACCAAAGCCAACACCCATCCCAGCTGCCTGCAATGACCTCCAAACTCGACATCGCCAAGAACTGGCTCCCACGCTATACCGGGATGCCGATCGACCAGTTTGGGGACTATGTCCTACTCACCAACTTCAGCAACTATGTGACCGAGTTCGCCGAGCAGTTCAACTGTGATATTCATGGTGTGGGTCGACCAATGCAAGCAGCGACCAACAATGCCGGGCTCACCATCGTCAACTTCGGGATCGGATCACCCAACGCCGCGACCATCATGGATCTGCTCGGCGCACGGATGCCCGACGGCGTGCTCTTCTTGGGCAAGTGCGGCGGACTCAAGGATTCCACCGAGATCGGGCACTTTGTTCTCCCGACCGCCGCCATCCGTGGCGAGGGCACATCCGACGACTACTTCCCGCCAGAGGTCCCCGCGCTGCCGAGCTTTAAGCTTCATAAGTTTGTTTCCGATCGTATCGTCGAAAAAGACATGGAATACCGCACCGGCGTGGTCTACACCACCAACCGGCGCGTCTGGGAGCACGACAAAAAATTCCGAGGCAAGCTCAAACGCATGACCGCACTCGCCATCGACATGGAAACCGCAACTGTGTTCATCGTCGGGCATCACAACCAAATCTCGCGCGGGGCGTTGCTGCTGGTTTCAGATGTCCCCATGACCCCAGAAGGTGTAAAAACCGAAGCATCCGACCAAGCCGTCACCAAAAACTACGCCAAGATGCACCTACAAATCGGCATCGAAGCCATGACCCAAATCGGCACGCAGGGTGAGCCGATCAAACATTTCACGTATTAAACACCCTGCTCCTCCCACGGTGCCCGGTGGGCACAATATAAAAGCCGCTCCCTTTTGGGTGCGGCTCTTTTAAAAATCTATACCTGATTGTAATCTAGCTGTGCCCGAGCATTTCTTTGGGGATGTCGATGCCGAGCTTGGTGGCGATGCGCTGGCCGTAGTCTGGGTCGGCACGGAAGAAGTGGCAGAGCTGGAGCATCTGGACTTCTTTGCGAGCATCGCCGAGTGCGCCGGCGATCCGGGTGGTCAGGCGATCGCGCTGCCCGTCATCGAACATGCGATAAAGATTGCCCGGCTGGGTGAAATCATCATGATCAAGCGTCGAGTCGTAGCGGTCGACGATCGCGTTGCCCAAGTCCCATGCAGGGTCGAGGAACTTTTCATCTGGGAGTGCGGCGTCTGGTCTTGTTGAAGGCCAGTAGTTGGTTGCTGAGCCGTAGGTCTCTGCGGTGGCGCCTTGCCCGTCGCGCATGGTGTGCATAACGGGGCAGCGTGGTTTGTTGACCGGGATCTGATGATGGTTGACACCCAAGCGATGGAGGTGGGTGTCGGAGTAGGACATCAATCGGGCTTGGAGCATCTTGCAGGGGCTTGGACCAATACCGGGGACGAAGCTTGAAGGCTTGAACGCGGCTTGTTCGACATCGGCGTGGTAGTTCTCTGGGTTTTTGTTGAGTTCCATCTGTCCGACTTCGATCAGTGGGAAATCGGCGTGCGGCCAGACCTTGGTGAGATCGAACGGGTTCCAGCCGGTGGAAGCTTCAAACTCGTCGGCTTGCTTCTGGGTCATGATCTGGATTTTGAGTGTCCAGCTCGGGAAGTCGCCGTTGTCGATCGCGTTGAAGAGATCGCGTTGGTTTGATTCACGATCCTTGCCAATAACTTGAGCCGCGTGTTCGTCGGTCCAGGTTTTAATCCCTTGGTTTGTTTTGAAGTGGAACTTGCACCAGACGCGTTCGCCGGCTTCGTTGATGAAGGAGTAGGCGTGTGAGCCGTAGCCGTTGATGTTGCGGAATGATGCGGGGATGCCTCGATCGGAGAAGAGGATCGTCACCTGATGGAGTGACTCTGGGCACTGCGACCAGAAATCCCACTGCATGTCGTTGTTGCGCAGGTTGGTCTTTGGATCGCGTTTCTGGGTGTGGATGAAGCTGGAGAACTTGTATGGATCGCGGATAAAGAAGACGGGGGTGTTGTTGCCTACGAGGTCCCAGTTGCCTTGATCGGTGTAAAACTTCATAGCGAACCCGCGGACATCGCGTTCGGCGTCGGCTGCACCTTTTTCGCCAGCGACGGTCGAGAACCGGAGGAACATTTCAGTTTCCTTGCCGACCTTCGAGAAGATGTCAGCCTTGGTGTATTTGGAGATGTCGTGGGTGACAGTGAAGGTTCCGAAGGCGCCCGAGCCCTTGGCGTGAACGATCCGCTCGGGGATTCGTTCGCGGTTGAAGTGCTGCATCTGTTCGAGGAGTTCGACATCCTGCATAAGCACCGGGCCGCGTGGGCCAGCGGTGAGTGCGTGCTGACGGGCGATCGGTGCGCCGTCGGCGGTGGTCATGTAGGGGCATTTGGGCTTGTTTGTATCGCTCATAACTCACTCCGTGTAGAATAGCTTTGGCCGTTGTTTAGAATCATTCTAAAACAATTGATGAGTGAATCAACCCATCAGGAGCGCATTTACACCATCAAAAGCGAACGATTACGACCCGCGATTCCCCTAACCACCTGCTACACAACCATATAGCGATCAAAAAACCGCTCAAAGATGAGCGGTTTGAACATAACTAAAATGGACTCGGGCAGTTTAAACGCTCAAGAACTCTTCACCGGGTGTCCAGTTGCAGGGGACGAGCTCATCGGACTGCGTCGCGGCAATAATGCGGAGGGCTTCGTCGACCGAGCGCCCCACAGCGAGCGGGTTCACATTGACCCATTGGATGATTCCTTCTGGATCGACCAAGAAGCTTGCACGATAACAGACGCCTTGGACTTCGTGGGTGATCCCCAGATCGATCGCGAGCTTTTGGGCCGCGAGCATTGGGTAGGGGAGCGTCTTGAGCATTGGGTGCGAGTTGCGCCACGCGAGATGGGAGAACTCGTTGTCGGTCGATGCGCCGAAGAGGTCGACTCCGAGCTCATCGAACTCGTTCTGGCGGTTCCCGAACTCGACGAGCTCTGTCGGGCACACAAAGGTGAAGTCCTTTGGATAGAAGAGCAAGAGCGACCATCGGCCTGGATTATCCGCCGAGGTGATCGCTTTGAGGTCAGTCGGTTCGTTGCCTACACAAGCTTGGCAGTTCCAAGCTGGGAATGGTTGTCCTACACAGAGCATTTGGATGTCCTTTGGATCTTGGGATCGATTTAGAATGGCTCCTACCTTAGGTAACTCACCATCAAAATTCGTCGGAAGATCAGGTGTTTTTTGGCGCGGGCGGGGTAGAGACACCTGCGAGCAATCCGCCGTCGAGGTTGATCTCGGTGCCTGTGGTATAGCTCGATTCGTCGCTTGCGAGATACACCGCGATCGCGGCGACCTCTTCGACGGTGCCAAACCGGTTCATCGGGGTGCCGGCGGCGAACTTGGCGATGTTGGCCTCGCGATCAGGGCCGATGCCGACGGTTGCGTCCCACATGGGGGTCAAAATCGCAGCGGGCTGGATGGAGTTGCACCGGATATTGAGCCCCTCCTCGGCGCAGTACAGCGCGACGGTCTTGGTGTGATTGCGGATCGCTGCTTTGCTCGATGCGTACGCCCCGGCCCGCGGGATCCCTACCACACCTGAGCGCGAGGACATATTGATGATCGAGCCGACACCATTGGGGCGCATCGCGGCGATGGCGTGCTTGCACCCAAGGAATGTGCCGTCGAGATTGGTGCGGTGGACGCGTTGCCAAGCGTCGAGGGAAGAATGTTCTGGATCTTGTGGGCCGGCGTCCATATCGAAGCCGGTGATTCCGGCGTTGTTGACGAGGATATCGATTTTGCCATGCTCTTTGACAACAGCGGCGATGGTGTCGATCCATTTCTGCTCATCGCATACATCGAGATGGATGTACGACGCGTGCTCGCCAAGCTTGTTGGCTTGCTCGTTACCCAGTTCATCGTTGATGTCGGTGAGGATGACGATGGCCCCCTCGTTGATGAATGCTTGGGCGATGCCCAACCCGATGCCTTGGGCGGCTCCGGTAATGAGGGCGACTTTGTTTTTCAGGCGGGGCATATCCATAATTCCTTCGTAGTTTTGGGCATTTATCGCGGTGATCGGCGTGACTGAATCGTGGTTGATCTGTATACTCGACCCATGCCTATTGATTCCCAAACATCTATCCCACAATCGATCAATGAGACTGTACAGCGGATATGGGGATATGACAAGCTGCGCCCGATGCAGGAACGGGCGATACTTGCCGGGATCGAAGGTCGAGATTGCCTCACCGTGTTGCCCACAGGCGGCGGCAAGAGCATGTGCTATCAGGTGCCCCCGTTGATCACGGGCAAGGTGACGATTGTGGTGTCGCCTTTGATCGCGTTGATGCGCGATCAGGTGCGTGGGTTGGAACTGCTCGGATACAAAGCCGCGGCGATGCACTCTGGGATCGATTACGAAGAATCGACGGACATCGCCAAGCAGTTGTTGACCGGCGATCTTGATTTAGTGCTGGCGGCGCCCGAGCGGGTTTTAACGGGCTCGTTCAAGACGCTGATCGGATTGCTGTGCGATCATGATCGGCTCGGGTGTATTGCGATTGACGAGGCGCACTGTATCAGCCAATGGGGACATGACTTCCGCCCGGAGTATCGGCGGATCGCTGAGATCCGCAAGGTCGCGCCCGATGTTTCGATCCAGGCGTTTACCGCGACGGCTACGCCGAGGGTTCGCGAGGATATTGCCAAGCAGCTTGGGCTGCGTGAACCAGAGATCATGATCGGGGTGTTTGATCGTCCGAACCTGATTTACCGTATTCAAGCCCGCGAAAAGGCGAGCGAACAGATCGCTGCTGCGGTTGCTCGGCATGGTGCCGCGGGCGATTCGAGCGGTGCGATTGTGTACTGTTTATCACGCAAGGATACGGAGAAGATCGCGGGCGAACTGCGTGAGTTGGGGCTCGATGCCGACGCGTATCACGCGGGGCTTGATGTGTCCAAACGCCACAACATCGAGCAAGCTTTTAGTAATGAGACGCTCGATATCGTTGTCGCAACCGTGGCGTTTGGGATGGGGATCGATCGTTCGAATGTCCGTTTGGTTGTTCATGCGTCAATGCCAAAATCGATTGAGGCATATCAGCAAGAGACCGGGCGCGCCGGGCGTGACGGGCTCGACGCGGAATGCTTGCTGCTCTATTCACCCAGCGATGGCGGACGATGGGAACGGCTGATCGAGCAGAGCGCCGAGCAGAACGGGAGCGACCCCAAGGCTCAGCTTGAACTGGTGCGTGGGATGCGTCGGTTTGTGGCGTCGTTTGGCTGCCGACACAAGTTCCTCAGCGAGCACTTCGGGCAAGAATACACTCCACCTGAAGAGCGAGAAGACTGCGGCGCGTGCGATGTGTGCCTTGGCGAGACTGCTCAAGAGGAAGACGCCCATCGGATCGGGCAAGTGATTCTGTCGGCGGTTGCGCGGACGGGCGAACGGTTCGGGGCGGGGCATATCTGCGATGTCGTCCGCGGGGGCAGCGGGCAGAAGATCAAGAACTATGGGCACGACACGCTGCGGGTGCACGGGATGCTCGAAAGCCGGCGCAAGACCGAGGTGATGTCGTTTATTGACCAGCTCGTCGCGAGCGATGCGTTGGTGCGGGTGGTCGAAGATCGCTATGAGACGCTCGCCTTTGGCGAGTGCGGCGTATCGGTCATGAAGGGGCTCGAAACAATCGCCCTCGCCAAGCCAATCGGAACCGGAAGCGAAAAGAGCGAGCGGAATCGACGGACACGGGCATCGCGCGTGATCGAACGCCGACCGATGAACGAGAACGAAAAAACATTGTTCGAATCGTTGCGGGCGTTGCGAATGTCGATTGCGCAGGAGCGCAGCGTGCCGCCGTATGTTGTGTTTAATGATTCGACGCTCCGAGAGATGACACTCGACAAGCCGAGCGATCGCCACGCGTTGCTCTCGATCCGAGGCGTTGGGCAGAAGAAGCTCGATGACTTCGGCAGTGATTTCCTCCAGGCGATCGAGCATCATCTGATTCAAGAAAGCGCAACGGCTGATGAGTAAACCAATCGAGATCAGAGAGGTTAGTGCCCAGCAGGTTCGCCCGATCCGTC
>CAJXXI010000060.1 GCA_913062615.1 uncultured bacterium
TCAAAGCGACATCCGTAAAGTTTCCAAATCCGTCATTGAGAAACAGAATCGATGGGTCCTTCTCGAAGCCGATCACAAAGCCGTTGGTCTCGAAGATATCGAGTGCTCCATCGTGGTTCATATCCACGGACACGGCTCCCCATCCCCAGTATCCAAAGTTGCACCCAGAATCCACCGAGATCTCATCGTAAACATGAGGCGTATTGGTTGCCTGATAGAGCATATTGCCCGAGCCGCCAAGCCCATCGTGTGTGATTCGGCTTGTCGCATACCAATCGAGCTTGGCGTCGGCGTTGTAATCGCCAAACGTGTTGCCCATGCCGTTGGATTCATACCCGGTACCCGAAGATATGGTCTGATCGGTAAATGTGCCGTCGGTGTTGTTGACGAAATACTTTGATGTATAGAAATCAGATACCCAGAGCAGTTCTGGATACAGATCGCCATCCATATCAACAAACTTCGGCGAGAACCCGCGATCGTCATCCATCGGGGTATCGAGCGATGTCGTGGTGACATCAGTAAATGTGCCGTCCCCGTTGTTTTCATAGATCTTCGATCCGCCCAGCCATCCGGCAACCGCGAGATCAAGATCGCCGTCAAGGTCAAAGTCTCCGAATGACGCGCTGTAGGCATCGCCCAAGTTAGGATTTGTAAACGCCACACCCGCGATCGCCGTCACATCGGTAAATGTACCATCGCCGTTGTTTGACCAGAGCACATTCCACCCAGGCTGTCGAATAGTTGGAGGGCCGAGCGATGTGACGAAGATGTCAAGATCGCCATCGTTGTCATAGTCGCCTACCGCGACGCCGGTGCCCTGATGCGTCCGAGCGATCCCGGCAGCGACACCCATATCAGCAAAGTGCCCGGTGCCGTCGTTGATATAGAGATGGTCGGCGGATGCAGATCCGCCGAGGATGAACAGGTCTTGGTCGCCATCATTGTCAAAGTCGCCCGCTGCGCCCCCGGCTGCCATGAACTCCATATCGGGGCCGTTGTACACCTGCGCATGAGGCTCGCTCAACCCGACACCCTGTGTCTGATCGGAGACCGCAACTGGAGATGAACATACCTGAGACACAATTACACCCTGAGTTACTGCTGAAACAAACGCAACAAAGCAGGGTTTATACGGATACCGCATAAAACCTCATTTATTGGCCAAACGTGCCCCCACGATTGCCCCCCCCGACGAACTCCGTCGGTTCACTTACACTCTACCAAATTCTCCCTTGCCCGTAAAGCCCGAAATAGAGATCACATACAACTTTGCCCAGATTAACACATTGCCGATAATGTCATTATTGTGAGTTGTTGAACTCGGCAATGAATGCGTCCGAATCAGCCCTGTCGACGGTCCGATCGCCCCAACTCTGGGCGTTGACTCCCGAAGAATCAACGCCCGAACCAATCACTGCTTTCGCCCGCCGAACCAGAAGTAGAGCGTCGGGAGCACGAAGAGCGTCAGGATGGTCGAGCTGATCAACCCGCCGATGACCACGGTTGCCAACGGGCGCTGGACCTCGGCGCCCATGCCGGTGTTGAGTGCCATCGGGACAAAGCCCAAGCTCGCAACGAGCGCTGTCATCAGCACTGGACGCAATCGAGAGAGACTCCCCTCGATGACGGTATCGCGTGTCGATTTTCCGGATACGACCATCTCGTTGATGAAGGTAATCATCACCACACCATTGAGCACCGCGACCCCAGAGAGGGCGATGAACCCAACGCCGGCACTGATACTCATCGGCATGCCCCGAATCCAAAGCCCGATGATCCCGCCGGTGAGTGCGAGGGGCACACCGGTATACACGATGATCGCGTGGCGCACATTGCCAAAGGCTGTGAAAAGCATGATGAAGATGAGCGAGAGCGCGATGGGCACAACGATCATCAATCGCTGGCGGGCTTTGGCGAGGTTCTCGAACTGACCGCCCCACGTGATGAAGTAGCCATCGGGGAGTTTTACCTGAGTGCCAATTTCCTCTTGAGCTTGGGCAACAAATGAGCCCATGTCACGCCCGCGGATATTAGCTTGCACCACGATCCGTCGCTTTGCATTCTCTCGGCTGATCTGATTCGGGCCTTCCGAAATCTCGATGTTCGCAATCGCTTCGAGCGGGATGTATCGTATCTCCATGCCGCTGTTGTTTGAATCGCCTCCCGTCGAGTGCCCCGTCGATGCCACTTCGGGGAGCGGGATCGGAACCTGCCCGACAAGATCAACCTTGCCTCGAATTTCTTCGGGAAGCCGAACGATGATCGGGAATCGTCGATCGCCCTGATACAACGAGCCAGCTTCTTGCCCGGCGAATGCGATCGAGATCACTTCTTGCACATCATCCACATTGAGCCCATACCGCGCGATCTTTTCGCGATCAATATCTATCGTCAGCACCGAAAGCCCGCTGACCTGCTCGACCTTGACATCGGATGCGCCGGGGATTTCGCCGAGCACTTTGGCGATGTCGTTGCCTGATTTGAGCAGCAGATCGAGGTCATCACCAAAGACCTTGACCGCGAAGTCACTGCGGACGCCGCTGATGAGCTCGTTGAATCGGAGTTCGATGGGCTGGGAGATTTCGAAGTTCTGCCCGGGAATCGTCCCAAGAAACTCTTCAATTTTGCTAGCCAACTCTTCTTGGGTCGACGCGTTCGTCCATTGTTCGCGTGGGTGGAGCATGAGATAGGTATCGCTGACATTGGGCCCCATCGGATCCGTCGCGACCTCGGCCGTGCCTGTGCGCGCAAAGATACTCTCGATCTCATCAGGGAACTCGGCGACCAGTACTTTTTCGAGGTCTTTCTGCATCTCGATGCTTGTGGTGATCCCAATGCTCGGAATACGCGCAGGCTGAACCGCCAACGCCCCTTCGCCAAGCTGAGGCACAAACTCGCTGCCGAGCCCGCTCGCCAGATAGGTCGAGAACGCAAGGACGATCGAAGCAACCCCAACAGTCAACCAGCGAAACGCGATCGCTCCATTGAGCGCGGGCTTGTAGACCACCTTGATCCACCGAATGATAAAGCTTTCTTTTTCAGAGAATCGCCCGCGGAGGAACACCGCGCAGGCTGCGGGAATAAATGTAAAGGTCAGGACCAACGCGCCCGCGAGTGCCATCAGCACAACCAACGACATCGGCTTGAACATTTTCCCTTCGATCCCGGTGAGTGTCAAAATCGGGAGGTACACGATCATGATGATCAGGATGCCAAAGAGTGTTGGCTTAGCAACTTGTTTGCCCGCCTTTGAAATGACAGCGAGCCGTTCATCGCTGGTGAGTCTTCGTCCTTCTCGCTCTTGCTCTTCGGATGCTCGTCGGACAATGTTTTCGACAAACACCACCGCGCCATCGACAATAATTCCAAAGTCCACCGCGCCCAAACTCAGCAGGTTCGCGCTGACCTTGTTCTCGACCATGCCAGTGATTGCCAAGAGCATCGAGAGCGGGATCGCGCACGCAACGATCACGGCTGCCCGCAGATTCCCCAGGAGCAACAACAAAATCACGACCACAAGAATCGCACCTTCGACAAGGTTCTTCTCGATGGTGTGGAGCGTTGCATCGACCAAATAGGTCCGGTTATAGAGTGTTTTGATTTCGACATTTTGGGGGAGCGTTTTTCGAATCTCGCCCATCCGCTCGTGCACATCCTCAGATACGGTTCGGCTGTTTGCGCCCAGGAGCATCATCGCGGTACCTACGACTACTTCTTCGCCATTGTGTGTGCCTGCACCGGTGCGGAGCTCATTGCCGATCATGATATCGGCAACATCGCGTACATACACCGCGACGCCGTCAACGCTTTTGACTTTGATCTGTTCAATATCTTCAATGCTCCCGATCAAGCCGGTCGCGCGCACAAGGTATGCTTCGCCGGCATGCTCGATGTACCCGCCGCCGGCGTTGGAGTTGTTGTCCGCGATCGCCTGCATGATGTCGCGGAGCGTCAACCCATACGCCATGAGTTTGGCCATGTCCGGATTAATGTGGTACTGTTGCTCGTAGCCGCCGATGCTGTTGACCTCGGTGACACCCTTGACGGTGCGCAGCTGCGGACGGATGATCCAATCTTGAACCGTTCGCAAATCCTGTTGGGTATACTCGGTGCCGTCTGGCCTGGGCCCGACCGCCTCGACCGACCACATATAAATCTCACCAAGCCCTGTAGAAATAGGGCCCATCTGAGGCTCGGCCAATCCGGCGGGCAACGAATCTCTCGCTTCGGTCAGGCGTTCGCCAACCAACTGGCGCGCCCAGAATATGTCGGTGCCGTCTTCAAAGACGACCGTCACCTGCGAGAGCCCATAGCGAGAGAGCGAGCGGACCATCTCGACCTTGGGCAACCCGCCCATCGCCCATTCGATAGGGAAGGTGATCTGTTGTTCGATTTCTACCGGCGAGAGCGCGGCAACATTGGTATTGATCTGCACCTGCACATTGGTAATGTCAGGCACGGCATCAATCGGGAGCTTTGTAAAACTGTACACGCCGATGCCAGCGATGGCGATGGTCGCCAAGAGCACGATGGCACTCTGGCGGATTGAAAACTCAATAACTTTGTCGAGCATGTCGTCCTCCTTAGTGTTGGTGCCCGGCGGAGCTCTTGCCGAGCTCTGCCTTCATCAAGAAACTGTTGACTACAACGATCGGCGTACCGATCGCTACATCATCGCCGAGCAGTTCGACGAGCACATCGCTTCTTCTCCCGAGCGTCACCGCAACGGGTTCGATCCCATCGGCGTCTTGAATAAATACCACCGTGTTACCCTCATAGGTTTGGACCGCATCAATCGGCACGACGCGATTGGCGTGCGAACTGTCCGTCTCGACGCGAACGGTGACGAAAACCCCTGGTCTCCATGCCCCATCTTGGTTATCGAGCACCACACGGGCCGCGATTGTGCGGGTGGTTTCTGAGACAATCGCGCTGATGTAATCAACCACACCCGACGCGACTTGTTCGTTCACCCGCACTGTCACATGCTGACCCTCTTCGATCATCCCAGAATACTGGGAATAGATCGAGATGTTGAGCCAGACCGTGCTCAGATCTGCAATGGTGTACACCGATGCATTTGTCCCGACCATTTCGCCGGGTGTGATGTGCTTGGTGACGATGCGCCCGCTCATTGGGGCTGCGAGTTCGTATCGCGCGACATTCGCGTCAGGTTCCGTTGCGATCCCCTCGACCTGTGCTTGTGATAGACCCAGCAGGTGTAATCGCCGCTCTGCGTTCTCGACACCCGACGTCGCGATCATCGCGGACTGTTGCGCGTCTTGTATTTTGAGCCGAAACGAAAAATCAACATCTTCAAACGCGGCCATGTATTGGGCTTGTGCGCTATGGAAGGATTCTTCGGCTGCCACAAGATCGGCTTGGGTCGAAAGCCCCTTGGTGTTGAGTTCTTGTTCGCGGGCGAAGTTGGCACGACCTGCTTTCATCTGGGCATACGCCGAGAGCAGCCGACCCTTGTTTTCGCCGATCAATAACCCAGAAACATCATTTCGCAACGCATCGAGTGTTGGTTCGTCGCGGAGCACATCCAGAAGCTTTTCCGTGTTCACGCTGATGGTTTCTTGGCGGTCAAGCTCGCTATCTGCGATCAACTTGCTCTGGATAGATTGCAAAAACGCGATCTTTGCTTCGCCGAGCTCGGGGCTCTCGAGCACCGCGAGCAAGTCGCCAGCTACAACATTGTGCCCGAGGAAACCTTCAACCGCTGACACAATCCCCGGAACGCGAGGCGTCACATGCACGACCGTGTCAAGGTTCAACCCGACCTCTGCCGGGAGCATCACATGCGTCGCAATCTCGCCGCCGCCCAGTGGCATAATCACCACGCCGGCGAGCCTGAGTTGCTCGGCTGACAACCTGACGAGATCCTCGTGCCCACCTTCTTCGCCTTGATCGCCTTCTTCACCATGGTCATCGTGATCGTCGTGTTCGGCTTGATCTGAATGGTCATCGTGCCCGCTATTGTTACTGCACCCGCCGCTGGAGCACATCGCAGAGGAAAGGATGGCGAGCAGGAAAAGTCTTTGGATATTCATTGGTTTGCCTCCGCTTGAGGATGATCGTCTTGGCGAGCATTACGCCAAGGAGCATGTGTTTGAGTGAGTTCGTTGAGCAGTACCGATGCGTTGTGCAGGTGCTCGAGCGTGTTGATATATGCGATCCGCGATTCGATCACCACCTGCTGGGCGTCAAGCAAGCGAAGATAATCCGCCTTGCCGCTCTTATACGCCTGGCGTGTCAGATCGAGTGTCAGCTCGGCCTTTGGCAACAACTGATTCTGGTATCGGATCGATGCGGAATGCGCCGATTGGTACGCAGACCACGCGTGGGATACTTCAGCGAGCAGTTCGACCTGCACATTCTTGAGATCAGCCGACGCGGACAATCGCTCGGCGAGCGTCGCCCGGATCTCGCCTTGGTTGCGATCAAAGATCGGGATCTCGATCCCAAGCCCAACATCGACCGTTGATTCATGATCGATATCAGAATACCGTGGCCCGATCGACGCGACAAGGTTGGGCATCGATTGCGACTTGGCGAGTTGGTGCGATCGTCTTGCCCGCTCGATGGCGATGCGTGCCAGCGACACTCGGCTGTTGGCTTTGATCGCTGCCGATTGCAACGATTCAAGGCTCGCCAATATCGGCAACCGATCCGCTGACGAAACCAAATCAAGTTTGATCGAACCATCGCTTCCAATCACTAAACCGAGCGCTCGCATGGTTGCGTTCGCATCGAGCCGAGCTGCATCGAGTTCGATCATCGCTTGCTCATACACGACCTCGGCGCGGAGTTGATCGGGCTTGGTCGCCGACCCTGCCTCGACGCGGGCGGTTGCTGCGTCGAGAAGCTGCAAGGCCAGCCCCGCGAGTTCTTCTCGCATGACGAGCCTTTGCTGGGCGGATACCCCGGCAAAGTACGCCCGTGTCACACTCGAGGCGATCGCGAACTCCTCTGCAATAAACCGTGCCCGGGCAGCCGACCGATCAGACTCGGCGACATCGCGTGCACGATCGAGCTTGCCACCAAGGACGATCTCTTGTTCGATGACATACGCCGTCTCGCCCCATTCCCCATCGTCCGACCCGAGCGCTTCGCCCTCGAAGTTCAACGATGGATTCGGATAGAGCCCTGCTTGGAGCACACGCCCCGACGCCGCATCAATCTGATACCCCGCCGCCCGCAGGCGCGGGCTGTTACCAATCGCGATCCGAACAGCATCTTCAACACTGAGCACGTCGAGTGATTCGAGACCAAATGCTGGGAGGGAGTGCTCTTGATCTGGAGCGTGCGCTATATCACGATCTAGTTCGCCATAGCGATCTTGGAGCGACCTATAAACCGGATCATCCCAACGATGATCCAAAGGCCCAGCACAACCGCCAACCAAAGCCGCACCGAGTGCAGCCAACAACCATTGATTCGTATTCATAAGTACACCAAATAACTTGAGAGTCAGAAAATCTGCGACGAAGTCACAGCACAAGCAAGGTTTTTATTTGGTTTTATAAAACAAGTACAGTTGTACGAATCGCCAATCGGCACCCGCTGCGTGCAACAGAATCAATCAAACCCGTCGACTGACCCATCGCGATGAGCGAATCCGTATCCATCGACGATGACAGTGTTGCAATCACATTCGTAGGCACAAAGTCAGTTGAGACTCTTTGTCCGATCCTGCGCGAACTCGAAAGCGTGTAGGTCAGCCCGTAGAGCTCATCTTCGCAAGATGTCTCCGCGCACAAACGCTGCGTTGACAAGCTATCGGGATCATCACCCAAGCCGCACGGAGCTGCGTCATTGACGCCGCACGAGTCTTCGCCGATGAGTTCGACATGCGTTGATCCGCCCTCGTCGTGACAGATCATGATCCGCCCGTGCCCGATCACGACAACAAACAACTGGGCAGCAATCAGTGCCCATGCGAGGACGAGTTGTTTGTATCCGTTGCTCATTGGTTGTTCAAAGTGTAGCCGACCATCATTGATTAACTGATCGAGAGCCAATTTACTCTACGTACTCGGCGAAACCGGCTCCGATCAACACCCTACCAATATCAGTTCGTGTTCCACAGCGTGTCGAAATCAACAACCTCGCCGTCAAGCGGCTCTGCAAACGCCATGGCGTCTGATTGAGTCAGGAACGATGCGATGTTTGAAGCCATCGGCGTGTGCAACTGATCGGACTGAACAAACCATGCGTCAGCCATGTGCATCCATTCGTTTGACCCATGATCGTGGCTCCACCGATCGACGATGGTCAGTTCGGTGTGTTTGGATTCAAAGATCATCTGGCAGTTGAAATCATCGAAAATCTGAGGCTCGTTCCCGCGATCAGCTTCGATGATCGTTGCCGTCGCGAATCGTTCGTCAGAAACAATCATCCCGCACTCGGCACAGATCGAATCACCGAACCGAACGCTCGGCGGGCCGTCGTTGGTTTCTGAGCCGCAACCCGCCAATACAACGACACCGACAATACTCCCCAAGCCAACCAATCGAATGATGTTCATACCGAGCCTCGTTTCGAGAAGATCACCAATGCGATGAGCAAAGGCACCGCTGTCCACACCCCGAGCACCAACGCCAGAATCCAGGGCAGCGCACCGCCGAAGGTTTGCGATGCGTACATGCCCACCGGCCCGAGCACATCGAGCGATGCGTTCATGTTCACAATGACCGCCATCTTAAACGCTTGAAGCGGGTTCATGACGCCAATGGCGAACACTTCTTGCACGCGGAGCTTGAACAGAATCGTGCCGGCCATGAGACCGAGATCGCTCAAAAAAACAAGGATCAACCACGCGAACAAACCAAGTCCGGTCGCGACACCCGATCGCCGAGACATGACCGAGAGCAGCATGCCGACCGAGAGCATCGCGAGGGCTAAGCCGCAGGTGAAGATGACAAGCATGACGAATGCGCTGATGCCCACGCCGCCGACTCGCCAGGCGAGCACGCCGGCGCTGAGTCCAAATCCGATACACATCGAACAGCACAACGCGATGGCGAGACCGATGTATTTGCCGAGCAAGAGTTCGACACGCGAGATCGGTTGGGCGAGCAGATAGAGCAGCGTCCCGCGTTCGCGTTCGCCCGCGATCGATCCCGCGCCCGCGATCAGCGCCATCAATGGCACGACGAGCATAATCAGATTCAAAAGCCCGGCGGTGGTTCGGCTGAATCCCGCGAAGCCGTGCGAGCCCGAGCCCGCGAGCGACATAAACGAAACCGCTACGGCGAGCACCGTGAATGCGACTGTATACAAAATAAACCATCGGCTCGAAATCGCATCGCGGAACTCTCGTCGAGCAAAGGCGATCACGCTCGATACGCCAGAAAGATGCGAACCAGATTCGATCATCGTAGATTCAGTGCTTGTTTCAATTGGAAGTGTGGTCATGAGTGATCTCCCTGAACCTCTTCGAGGATTTCAAAGTCGCGGACCTCGATCTCGGCCTTGGCCAACACCGAAACAGGCTCGGCCTTGCGGTTGCGAGGCACCGAGACACACAACCCATTGCCATTGAGATTGACCGCATGCCCCGCATCTCGAAGCACGGTTGCTGCGGTTTCTTCGGTGCCCATGCTCAGGTACAAACGCATGGTCTGGATACGCGATTCGGTCGGCCAGAGTTCCGAGGGCGTGATGTCCTTGATGAGCTTGCCCTTCTCCATCACCAATACACGACCCGCGAGCGAGAGCACCTCGTCGGGGCGATGAGATGCGAAAAGCAGTGTCTTGCCATCATCGCGGAGTTGGCACAAGGTGTCAATCACCTCGCCACGCCCTGAAGCATCGAGATTCGATGTGGGTTCGTCGAGCACAATGATCGGCGGATCGGCGATGAGCGCGATGGCCAATGCCAGGCGTTGTTTCATGCCGCCGGAAAGATCGCGCAGGCGTTTCTTTTCGTGACCTTGCAATCCAACCTTGGCCAATGCAACCGCTGCACCCTTGTGGCTTACCTTGCGAAGATTCGCAAAGAACATGATCGAAGAACCGAGCTTGGCGTCATCATGGAACGCGAGTTCCTGAGGCACATACCCCACAAACGATCTCGCCCGCTTGCCGTGCTTGCGCACATCGATGCCGTGAATCGAGACCGTTCCTGTTGAAGGAAAGATGCCCAGCAAGCTGCGGATGAGCGTGGTCTTGCCAGCGCCGTTGCTTCCCCACAGAGCGATCGACTCGGCTTTGCCGAGTTCAAATGAGAGATCGTCAACCGCGACGACATTCCCAAACTTCTTTGTCACATGTGATGCTTTGATCATACGAATACTCTCTGTGAGAGGTCAGAATCTGAAAGAACCGGTAGGCAGGGTTGGCGTGCAATCAACCACCCGCTGATAACTGAGATCAATAGTAAGCCCGCTGCGAAACCAACCATCGGCAACCGCGATGTTTGGTGCGAACTCACCAACAAATCCAACTCAGGTGGGCGCGCGAGCGGCGAATGGTCGACAAATATAGGCATTGGGCTCAGCTCAGGGAATGCCCGCGCAGTAAGCTCAATTGCTTGCTGCGCGGGACTATGAAGAAAAATCCTTAAGTTGGGTTGGCGAGCGAGCAGCGACCGGAACAAACTCCGAGGCTCGTGCGGAAAATCACCAACACCATCGTTGTCCTGATCGAACCCTGAATAGTCCGACCAGAAGTTCCCCACGCCATCAGCAGAGAACTCGTTGAGCATCAACTGCCCACGCCCATGCACCGTCACCTGCTCCTCGTTTTCGAGGAAGGAGTTGTGGGTGATGACATTGTTGTGGGTGATCGGTGTTGAGAGCATGCCGATCTCGTTGAAAGCGACTTTATTGTTCTTGATGATTCCAAACGAATCGACCGAAGAGGGCGAGTTGTCGATATACATCCCGACCCGGTTGGCGAGCAGGGCGTTGTTCTCAACGGTGATCGCATCGCAGTCTTTGAGCCCGATGCCGTACCCGCTTGTTCCTCGGTTGTTGATGATCGAGTTGCCCACAAGATGGATGTTGTTGGAGTACATCAAGTAGATGCCGACCGAGTTGGATGTGAGCTCATTATCTCGAAGCGTGGTGTTGTGCGAGTACATAAAGTGCAACCCGTAGCGAGAGTTGGTTACGACGTTCCTTGCCACCGAGAGGTCTTCAGAATACCAGAAGACCATATCACGGACCGCGTCGATGGTGTTGTCTTCAACAATCGTGTTGTGGCTCCACCACAAGCGGATCCCATCGCCCCGCCGACCGAGTTTGAGCTCTTTGCCTATGACTGTGTTGTATCGGATAATCGAATCACCCGCCGGGCGAAGATCGATCCCGAAGTACACATCTTCGAGGCGATTGTGCTCGATGATCACAGGCCCTTGAAAAGCCCGAATGCCCGCAGGCTCTTGATCAACCGTCGAACCAGAGTTCTTGATTGTAAACCCTCGAAACTCCACATCACCAACCGCGATTTCAACAACCGAACCCTTGCCCAGCCCGTCGATAGTCACGAGCCCCTTGCCTTCGAGCACGATTGCTTTTTCGATTCGCAAGCTGCCCTCATAGACACCCTCGGGCACAACCACCGTCGAGCCCGGCTCGGCGGATTCAATCAGCCGAGCGATCTCATCGGAAGACCGAGGCGTGTCTTGTGCATGAGCGCCAAACACCGCAGCAAGGAGTACACACAAGCCCACGATGTATTGTACTTTGAGCATGGTCAAGCCGCGGCCTTCTTTGCGGCGTTCTGAGCCTTGACCAATGGTGAGTACGCACGCCAGTGGAAGAACAACGCGACAATCATGAATCCTGACGCGATCGTTGAAAGGATGAGGCCCGGGCCGGGTCGAGCGATGGTCTCGAACTGTCCGATGAATCCGCTGCCCAAGATTGGTGGTACAAATGGTTCGATTGAGTTGGACAAAGGCGCATCTTGATCCAGGTTCATACCAAAGTGGCTCATCCAAAGATAGAGATCTATAAGGAACACCGCTGGGAAGGTAAGGACAGGAAGCACCAAAATCACGGTCCATCGGCTATGAATCCAACTCGCAAACTCAAGCATCACGACAAAAAGGATCATGATGTAAACGCCGACGGTTCGTTCAATTTTCGCTGCTTCTTCGAGTGGACGCATCCCGATGTAATGGTTCAGGCTATTGATCTCGCCAACATCGCCGGCGAGATGATTCACATACGCAACGAGATGGAGATTCTCAGGGTATTGCGGTGCAACGAGTTCCATGCTCCAGAATGGTACAAAGAGCGCGACCAAAAGAAGCACGCGTGCGATCAGCAACAAGAACTTTGGAGCACCGTATCGAAAACTATGTTTTTCAAGCTCGGCATGATCTACACGTGGGCCGACGATATGACTGATAAAGCTCATCTGATTCTGTCTCCTAGGTGGGGCTCTCCTGCGTGGAGCCCGACAGTGAAAACGCTTGGGCGAGCGTTAGCACGCCCAAGCATGATATATGTTTGAAGAGCCGATTTACTCGTTTGGCTCAACCATAAGGTAGCCCATCATTTCCAAGTGAAGCGCTGAACAGAACTCGGTGCAGTAGAACGGGAAGGTACCCGCAACATCTGCAACGAACTCGATTGTCGCTGTTTCACCGGGCTCAAGACTCAGTGTGATGTTGTACACCGGGATCGAGAAGCCGTGGGTCGCGTCAACAGCACGCTCGGTGTTGGTGATGCGCCAGGTGACAGTGTCACCCTGCTTGACGGTGACATGCTCAGGAGTAAAGTGACTCCGAACCGCGGTCATAAAGACCTCGACCTCGTGATCACCCTTACGCTCGACTCGTTCCATCTTTGGACGCGGCGCCCAAGGATCGACCGACTGGGTATGCGGATCCCAACCGATTTCTGGGTAGACCGACCATGGGTGGAGCTTGTCCGCCTTGATGATCTGAGCATAGTGAGGCTCGCCGATGCCCAAAGGCATGTCGTAGATCACTGGCATATCGGTGCCCTGCTTGGAAATATCCAAGAGCTGGAAGTTCTGTGGGAGCAATGGACCAACGCCGATGAACCGATCAACAGCCCACTTGTTGTACGCAACAAGGTACTTGCCGTCAGGGCTGACGGTGTCGCCTTCAGCTGCACCAAGGTGACCAATGTTGTAATGGACAGGTGTCTTGGTGACGAGTGTCCAATCTGGTTCTGGGTTGAGATCGCTATACGCCCCGCCCAATGTCCAACGGGCAACCGCTGAATCAAGGAACAGTGAGGTATAGGCGTAGCCGTCAGGACCGAACTGGGTATGTAGTGGGCCAAGACCAACCTCAACCTGTGCTTCCATAACCGCATCGAAATCGAGGACAGGGACGCCGAACTCATCATGACCCGAGTAGGTCTTGTTGGCGATTGCCTTCTTGATCTTGGCGAACGAGTAGATGGTGGTGTGTGGATCGAGCTTGCCCGAAACCACGATAAAGTCACCCTTTGGAGACACATCGACGCCGTGCGGGCTTCGTGGCTCTGGGGTCAGGTGAAGCAGACCCTCAGCGATCGCTGTTTCGAGCGAGATCACTGGGAAGTCTTTGATCATGGTGAAATCACCAGCCTGGAAGACCTTCTCGGCCTTTTTCCAGTTGATGATGTGCAGGTAGTCAGTCGCGTTCATGCTCACACCGGCTTCGAACGGCGGGTTATTCTGACCTTCAACGCCAAAGCCGCCGGTGGCGAGTTCGGTGTTGATTGAGTTGAGGAAGAAGTATCCATCACTCTCAAGCTTGCCACAGTCGGCGATGTCCTGCCAATATGGTGGCAGTTCGATCGCGAATGATTTACTCACATCGAGACGCCCCTTCTTGCGATCAAACTTCCACATGGTGGTTGCACCGCGGAAGTTTTCTTTCCACTCGCTCATCGGAGCGTAGTCCGAGCCCCAAGGCACATTGTACTGAGCGGTTTCAAAGACATAATCCGTGTTTGGGGTAACAAACGCCCCGCC
>CAJXXI010000061.1 GCA_913062615.1 uncultured bacterium
TTCCAGCGTCCGATGAACGAAGGGGCAGCACTCTTGCAAGCGATTCAAGATGTGTACCTTGATGACAAGGTGACCATCGCGTAAGAGACCTTCGTTTAAACTAAAAGGCCCGTGCATATTGGCACGGGCCTTTTTTATTTGCTATGAGCCGGTTATCAGTCTTCGTGGTTGTTCCAGAGTTCGAGGACTTCTTGTTCTCGAGTTGCGTCAAGACCACCTCGGGTTCTTTGGGCCCATTTAGCGTGTTGTTCTTCGCCGTGCTGAGCGAGGATTTCTGGACTTCGGGTGTTGTAGTAGTTTAGGGCGGCCAAGTGCATTTCTTCGAGTGATCTTGTTTTGAGCCCCGCCTTGATGGACTTGGCGGTAGAGATCTGCCCCTGCCCTTCGTAGCCCTCAGCCGAGTTGGGAACCCACGCGGGCATGTGCTGCCATGCGGCGACGCCGTTGGCTTCGAGGAATGCTTCGCTGATCCATTCGATCTTGGTGTCTACATTGAGCTTCTTCTTCGCAACGCGGGCTGCGGACTCGACCATATCGCGGCTGGTCCATTGTCCGGCGGGGGAGATGCCGTTGTAGGCACCCATGTGTCGTTGTTCGATGCAGTGGATGGTGAAGTCACCCAGGTCACGGACATCGATGACCTGGACGAAGTCTTCGCCAGAGCCTGGGCCGATCATGGTGCCGCCTTCGGAGGCGCGGACAGACCAGTAGGTGAAGCGTCCGGTTGTGTCGCGATCGCCGACGATGAGACCGGGACGGATGATACAAACCTTCCCGGGGAATCGTTTTTCTGCAGCTTGCTCTACGCGGACTTTCATCGCGCCGTAGTTGGCGCCGACCTGGCGGTGCGAGGTGATGCCGTCAGCGGTGGCGTCGTCGACTGTTGCGAGCAGGCCGTTCTCATTCATACCGATATTGGTTCGGTTTGCGTACACCGAGGTGGTGGAGATCACGACATACTGACCCATGTTCTTGAGGAGGATATCCATCGTGTCGGTGACGGTTTTGGGGACATACGTAAAGGTGTCGATGACGGCATCGAAGTGGCGCCCGTCGGCAACAAGCTTCTCGAGCCCTGAGAGATCGGTGTAGCGATCGCCTTGGATGTGTTCAAGGTCAGGGAACATTTCTGGGCCTGATTTACCTCGGTTGAAGAGGGTGACATTATGACCATTGTCGATTGCGCGTTGGACCATCTTGGGCCCTGCGAAGCCGGTGCCTCCGAGCATGAGGATGTTGAGTGATTTGGGCTTGTTGGTAAAGATGCCGCTGGCAAGGGCGGAGGATGTAAGTCCGGCGCCGATGGTGATTGCGCCGGCTTGGCCGATGAACTCGCGTCTGGTAGTCATGATAATTATTCCTTGTCCTGTGTGGTGTTTGTGTCAGTTGTGGTGGTGATCGATTTATGATGCTGGGTTCGGGCGAGCATTATGGAGAGTGCTGTCCAGAAGACCGCGATCGGGGCGACTGCATAGACCATACCCATAACCCCGACAACGGTTGCTGCCAAGAGCGATTCGATGGCCGTGCCGGCGACATCGCCGCCCCTGTAGAGGAAGACATCGATGATGGGTTTGGATTTGTATTTTTCTTGGCGGGGGACAACCGAAAAGAGGGTTTCGCGGGCGGGGCGGATGATCGCATATCGGCTGGCGCGGTGGATCGCGTTAAACGCGGCGAAGACCGCGAATATCTGCCATGACTCGATGTTGGGCTGGTTGGAGATCCACGCGAGGGCCGAGAACCCAGCGATGGTGACGATGGGGAGGACGGCGAGCGCGACAGCGATGCCGAGGCGCTTGATGATGTGCGCGGTGATAAAGATTTGGACGAAAAGGGTGGCGAGCTGGGTCCACATGTCGAGCTGGGCGAAGAGAGCAACGCGGGATTCGAGTTCATCCGCTGCGTCGGCGACGATGTTTGCTTGGGTGAAGTAGATGAGCGTGGAGCTGATGGCGATGAGGATGATATAGAGCCCGATGCCCATGAGGTATGGGGAGCGGAGGAGTGTTGAAGCCCCCTCGTGCCATGAGCCGCCGATTGGGGTGGTTGATGGGTTGTGCTCAATGTCGCAGTGCAAAGGTTTGATGCGGCGCATGGTCTGGATCGCGAACTCGAAGCAGATGCATGCGCCGAGCATCTGCCAGATTGGGCCGATGATATCCGCGGTGTTCCACGCGGTGAACGAGCCGAGCAATGCACCGAGTGTCCCCCCCACTCCTATTACAGGGTAGAGGCGTTTGGCATCCGCAAAGGTCCAGGTGTCGGCCATGAATCCCCAGAAGACGGAGACCATGAAAAGGTTGACGACCGAGAGCCAGACATAAAACACATACCCAGAATAGAGCTTGAGTTCTTCTGGGAGAGTGAGCATCGAGACGACAAAGACCAGCAAGCACGCGATGACAGCTCGGTACCCAATCGCGATGAACCGGCGCGGGTTGGTGCGAGCAACAAGAGACCCAAAGGCGAGGGTGACGGCGAGGGAGACGAGCGAGGTGATGATAAAGAGCGTGCGGAGATCGCGCATGGATCGCTCGACACCCATGGCTTCTCGGAGCGGGCGGAGGAGGAAGTAGCCGTAGAGGAGGAAGAAGAAGAGGAGACCCGAGAGGATAATGGTTGGGAGTGTTGAGGGCTTCGTATTTGGTTGTGGAAGACCCTGGTGCATGTGGTTGGTGTATCCCTACTGTTTGATTTGGTTGCATTATCTGAATATTTATTTGTCCGTGATATTTCGAAGCCTTCGCAGATCAAGGCCCGGTATTTTCAGCCGAATCTTGTTTGGAAACAGAAGGCTCATATCTATATCCCAGAATGCAGCAAATCGACCATCTCCCACGCTGCTGTCGTCTGGAATTATCTCAATCCACATCGACTCAATGTTTGAGCCCTCCGTGACATAGCGGAAACCCAAGCCATCCCGCGAATCACTTGTGAATGGCACCCACTCGCGATCACCATCAAATACCCGTTTTCCATTTTTATCAACATGATCTCGCAATGCCCACCAAGACGGGTTGAGTTTTTTTGCATACACATGGCCGTCTCTATCTCGTAACTTCGCAACGAGCCAGATCGAGCCGCCGAAAGTAAAACCCGGGAGATCAGCTTTTTTCAACTCCCCAGCGACCACTGTAAACCGGATTCCCATCGGCCATCCGAGATCATCCCCAATCGAATTTTGATCCCATTCGAATGAAGCGACAAAGTGCTCTTCAAGCCAGGACTCGGCCTGATCCAAGTCCTCGACGAACTGGATTCCTTCAATCGATTGAATGTTCCCATTGCCTGTATAGGTCACTGCTGCTATATCTACAACCTGATTCTCGCGGATGTTTGCGACTGGCCACCAGATGTCCGCGTACGGATCTCCCTCGTAGATCATCCCTTCGACAGCGATTGATTGGTTTGCGGATGAACCTACAAAGTTTGGCCATCGCACATAATCTTTCAAACGAACCGTTCCGTCCCAACGCTCACCGTACTGACGATCAACCGGGACTAATCGACTACCAATCGATCTCGTCTCGTAAGTTTGTTCATGAATTCGAACACGAACACGCCGATCATCTACCAGCCGCCTGAACGCAACAACCCTCGCATGCACCGGCGCCATCTGAGGCATCATGCCAGGAGTTTCAAGTTCCAAGAAATACACTGACCGAGCCCAACGTTCTTCCTCATGCATCATCCGCTGCTGACGCGCCCATGCGTTGTACACATACGAATACACCTCGCCCCGGAGAGCTGTTTTTTCAGTTAGCAATGCACTCGATTCGCGCCTGGCGAGCTTTGCGAACAACCAGTGATCAAGCAGACTTGTGTCATCTGCTTTGTAAAGCCGACCCTTAATCTGATGCGCAATCCGATCATCCATCGGCCGCTTTCGATACGGAGTACCGCCCCGGTCAATAATCGTTCCCGGCTCATCGGATAACAACGGAAGCGTCAAGATCAGCATCGGTGTGGGCACCGCACCAAGCACTCCATTGGAATAGTTGTGCGCACTCACCCGAGGCCAAACACCCGCCCCATACGCACCCATCCACAGCACCAACGCTACCACAACCCACAGCTTGCTCCGCCGGGTCTTCCGCATCGCTCGCCGGCTCGCGTGCTTCTTGCCGCACTCTGGACACTGGATCGCCACATTATGGGGTTCACCGGGCGACGCAGTCAGGTCATACCAACACTTTCGGCACCGCAGCTCCGCTCGCCCACGAAATCCTGCGCGATCCCAAAGCATCGCCCGCAGCCCACCAGCAACCCCAAGCACCAACAACACCCAATAAGCAATGGTCCAGATCATCAACAGAGTATACAGCAAAGCGGGGGGTTGAGTTCCATCGGATCATGACGGGAAGCACTGTCCAAACCGCAGCATCAGCTTGGGGTTCCCTTTGATTTTGATCCCTCGTGTCACCAGCCCCCGCACCAATGATCGTTCCTTGCGGACAAACCCGATCCACGCCGCCTCGCTGGCAACGAGTCGAATCGTCGGCTCGCCGTGGAGCCCGTCTTGCACATCGAGCGTTTTCTCTCGGATGGTGATCGTCGCCTTGTGTGTTTCTTTGTTCTTATCGATAATCGTAAAGTGGTACACACAATCGAGCCCGTCGGATTGATCCCGCTGAAAAAGCCAAGGCAGCGCCTGATAAAAAGTTTTCGCGTCTCGCGGCCGCAACCCAGACCCAACAACCCTTGCCTCCTTATTCCGGAACCGCTTGGCGACATGTTGCTGGGCGTCCGAGCCCTCAATCACATACACCACCTCCTCCTTCTTCTGCAACGGCTTGAGCACTTCTGCCACGTACTGCTTCTTGCTCTCCAAGAACGGTCCGATCACATCGTCGCCCGCCGGGCACACCGACATGCAGTACGCCGCCTTGTAGTTCGGACCCCACCCGAGCGATTGCCACATCGAAGTGGTTTCAGAATCGGTGTACTTGCTGCGATAGTCCTTCGCACTCTTCGACGACGCGATCCCCTCGACCCAGTCACCAAACCCGCCCATGAACTCGCGGTAGTTGTGGGTATAGCACGCCGCGAAGTCAAATTCGCCGTTCGATTTCACCGCCCCGGTCGGGCACGCAGCTACGCAGAGCTTGCACTCCAAACACGGATTAAAATCGATCGGCTGCGCGTGCTCCTCAACCTGCGCTTCCATGATTACGGTGCCCAACAGAATGTGATTCCCAAACTTGGGATGAATCACCAAGCGATGAATCCCCATCACCCCCATCCCCGCTTCTTGGGCGATCAACTTATGGCTCACCACCCACATCCGCCCGGGCCAACGGTCGGCTTCCATCGGAAACCCATGCGATGGGTTGATTGCACCGATTCCCTCTCGCTCAAGCATCGACACAAGTTTTCGCCCGACCTCGTTGACCTTGTCGGCCACATGATGAAACTCAAGATTCGATACCGACCGCATCGGCGTCCGCATGTTTTCACGATTCACCCGGCACACAAAGCTAATGAATGTCTTGGCGCGAGGGTACGCCTCAAGCGCACCGTTGCGCTCCTCTTCGATCCCCGCTCGATCGATCTCGACGAACCCGACATCATCGGCGCCCGCCTGGATGCACATCTCACGCAGCCGATCGATGCTGATCGATTTCGAATTGCCGTGCCCGATCCGGATCGGCACCGTGCCCGCCACTTGGGTCTTTGCCTCAGCTGTTTGTATTTCTTGAAGACTTTCCATATCCCGCCCTTTTCTTGTTGTATATACAACTATTGCGAGCCACAGCAACCCCGCCCGGCTCTGTAAACAGATCTACTTTCCTGCCCCGATCGCGACACCCTGCATGATCGCTGACACGAGCTCGTCACCGAGTTCGTCAACAACCATCTGCTGGGCCTTGCTCCAACCTGGATAGGCTTTGGCGTACACCTTACGCCCGCTGGCGGTCACCGAGAGCGTTTCGAGCCGCCCTTGGGTTGGCTCGTTTCGGCGGATCCAACCTTGCGATTCCATCTTGTCAAGGTTTCGGCTGACCGTCGATTTCTCCATGCACAACGCCCCGCTGAGCTTGCTCGCACTCGCGTGCTCGACGCCGATATTGATCATCGCGGTGAGCATGTTCATCTGCCCGATCGTCAGTGCGCTCTCACGGATCTGCAACTCATAGATCCCCGAGACCTGGCGCGCCATCAGCCGAACGCGCACGCCGATGCATGTTTTTCCCAGCTCGGAAGCGATTGCCTCAACCTGGCTTTGTGATGGATTCGTTCGTTTGGCCATGCTCATAGTGTATATACAACTTCCCAAATTGCAACCCTATTCCCTTGATGATTCAAAAACTCCCCCTCGCCGCCGCATACCCTCTCTCTATGCCTTCAAATGGACATTCTGGTCGCCCAGCCCCGCCTCGCCCGGCGATCTTCCTCGATCGCGATGACACCATCAACCCCAACGCGGATCTGCCTGACGCGGCATGGGAAAATGTCAAGTGGGGCGATCTGCTCAAGCCCGAGTTCTCGCTGCTCTTCCCCGGCATCATCGAAGCACTCCACGCTCTCAAAGATGCCGGCTACCGCATCGTCGTCATCACCAACCAGGGCGGCGTCGCCCGCGCGGGCGGCACCATGCGCGATGTCGATGCCTGCAACGATCGCATGCGCAACCTGATCCATCAATCAAAGCACGCCGACGATTCGCTCTCACTCTTCGACGAGCAAATCATCGACACCTGGTACTCATGCCCGTTCCATCCAGAGACCGGCATCGTTCCCCATCTCAGTGTCGAGCACCAATGGCGCAAGCCTCACCCGGGTATGATCGTTGCCGCGTGCAAAGAGCTCAACCTTGATCCCGCCCGCTCATGGATGGTCGGCGACAAGCAACGCGATCTCGACGCCGCCATCGCTGGGGGCGTGCCCGCTTCCCAAACCATACGCGTCGCTCACGATTCTCCCATCGCCAATCTCGCACACGCCGCGAGATTGATTCTCAACATTGATGACGAGCAAGCCGCCCATCCAACGACGACCGTAACACTCAAAGCGATCAATGAGTTTGGCCAACCGCTCGCCGACGAACGCATCCGCAGCACCGTCGAAGCATGCGCCACCGCCATCGCCGAACGCACCGGCATACGCATCATCTCCATCCAAACCACCGATTCATCCATCGCCGCAACGCTCGATCTGCACAAACTCGGCGCCCTCGCATTCATGGCCCAGCTCCGCAACGACACCAACCGCTGGCACAGATCACACACCGGGAAAAACCTCTGGCCGAGCGCCAATGATTCGCTGTGAACATGCACACCTTCCCATCCCCACTCCGACTCCTCATCGTCATGCCCTCATGGGTCGGCGATGTCGTGATGGCCACCCCCACCGTCCGCAGGCTCCGCGATGCCTACCCCGGCATCTTCATCGGGGGCTTAGTCCGCCCGGGCATGGACCAACTCCTTTCTGGCAACACGCTCTTCGACGAACTCCACATCACCACACCACAAGGCATGATGGCGACCAAGAAAACCGCCAACAAAATCCGCCCACGACAATACGACACCGCGCTCCTGCTCACCAACTCATTCTCCACCGCGCTCACCACCCGCCTTGCGTTCATCCCACGGCGCATCGGGTACAGCCGAGACAATCGCGGGCTGCTGTTAACCGACCCGGTGAGTCCGCCTCGCAATGCGAATAAATCTTGGAAGCTCACCCCAGCGGTTGATTACTACTGGAACCTCGCGTCGCACCTGCTCGACCAAGACCCGATTGACTGGTCGATCCATACTCCAACCAACTGCAAAGACATGCCGCTCGCGTTGCCGAGCGACGCGTTGATGGAACTCGGATTCACCGATGACGATCAAGCCAAAGCAACCGACATCCTCAACCGTGCGCACATAAACAGCGATACGCCATACGCCATACTCAACCCCGGGGGCAACAACCACGCCAAACGCTGGTCCGCCGATCGGTTCGCACAACTCGCCGATCACTTGCACAGCGAGCACAACCTCGCCGTCCTGATCAACGGCTCACCCGCCGAAGCACAACTCTGCGACGAGATCATCTCCCTTGCCCAATCCACTCCGATCTCACTCCCAGCACTGGGCAATACCTTGGGAGCGCTCAAGCCGATCATCGCGGGCGCGACGATCATGATCACCAACGATACCGGCCCGCGCCATATCGCCGCGGCGTTGGGCACGCCTTTGATCACGCTCTTCGGCCCCACCGACCCACGCTGGACCACCATCCCGACCAAGCCTTTGACCAACCGATCCCAATCAGAGATCATCGTTGTCGCCGACCCAACCCTCCCAGCCGACCAATCCGCCAATGATCACCCTGAACGATGCGAAATCGACCATATCAGCTTAAAAACGGTCAAATCTAACACAGATTCCATTCTTCTTCAGATTCACTCTTGAATTCAACTCCTGTGTAGGTGTATAGTTTCCTGCCAAATGAGACATAATCATCTCCAATTCGTTGCGATGGCGTTCTTCGTCACAGGCTTTGTGCTCGCCGGGTCCGGCTGGTCGCTGGTCCTCTCATCAAAGATACAAACCCGACCCGATTGGTCAGTCTGTGGCCAAGACATGTGCTCGTGCCTTCCAAGCACATCTATCGAACCCTACTGCCCGTTGTGCCTGGTCAATGATTCAGATGATTCAGACGGCTCATCCTGCTCCAACACCGACACCAAACCAACCAACACCCCCAAGCGCGTCCCCGTGAGTGACCGCTTTGAAATCGCATCAGCTGCTTCACAAGCCGGGTGCGCTTCGATCTTCCTTTCCTTCGTCTTTGGCGCACGCCAGAGCGAAACACTCCCAGCCCGCGATTCGATCGCATACCTGATCTCGCAGGACGATGTCCCGCTCGATCCCATTGCTGATCTACCGACCCCACCCCCACGCGCCTGATCTTTCGTTTCTTTGAGCTGTCTTTCTGCACGCGCTTGTTCTGCGTGCGCTCGGTTCACTGCAGTGATGCTGTGTCATCACTCTAACGAAAGGTCACCCCATGCGTAAGCACGGTGCGTTCACACTCATCGAGTTGTTGGTTGTTATCGCGATTATCGCGCTGCTCATTGGCATCTTGATGCCTTCGCTTGGCAGCGCGCGCGATAGCGCACGATCCATCCAATGCATTGCCAATCTCCGCACACTCGGAATCACGATCCATCAGTACGCGGACGATCACCATGGCAATCTTCCCAAGTCGAGCCACTCGGCCGGGTTCAACGCGCTGCCTTGGGCAGCGACGCTCTACGAACCCATCACCGGCAGAGCCTTCGAAGGCGCAAGCTATACATGGGATGATATCGGGTGGTGGAACGCGACCAACTCGCATTACCGGTGCCCGCACGATCGACGCGAAAGCCCGATCGAGCAACCGGGTTTGCCCTTCTCGATGCCCGCACTGAGCTATGGCATGAATGCATACTTCGAGCTCAAACCATATGAGATCGATCCTTCGTATGCTGGGCAATCAAGCATGGCGCCGTTCCGCAAGGTGTTCGCATCGCCTCACCCTTCAACAACAGTGTTGATGGGCGGGCTTACGGAGAACTCTTCGCGTGATCACATCATGGCCCACTTCTGGCGAACCGCGGGTGTGGATCCGACGTCCGAAGTTGCCTTCGATCGTCACGGCGATACCTCGGGGTACATCTACCTCGACGGGCACGCTGCAAACGCATCACTCAAAGAAACATACGACCCCGAATCAAACCATGACCAATGGAATCCCATGGTCAACAAACTGTTTTTATCCGACGAATAACTCCAAATCAGGAATATCAATATGAAACTTTCAACAACAATCGTTTCCGTGACTCTCACCACCACCGCGGCCATTTCATTGGCAGGCATGCCCAACGCCCACACCTGGCCGATGGAGCACATCATGGTCTCGATGGACAACAACCAACTCCACGCCCATGTCAACACAAACGCAGCCAACCCGATCGAGATGCTCCGCTTCGCTGGCGAAACATACGATGGCAATGCGTCCGCACTCGATGACCAGTACTACTCCGATCAATACGGTTGGGTGCTCGACGGCATCGTCGATCCGGGGTTTGGCAACTCGATCTGGATCGAGACGACCTCACAAAGCACAGGATTGAGCACATACGAAGGCGGACGACGCATGATGATCCCCATGCAAACATTCGATCCGATCTTCGCCACCGCCGGCTCGGACATGAACTGGCAATGGAACGGGATGATGACCCACAACTGGTACGCCGCCGCCGACCTTGGTGATTTCGAAGCGACCTATCGCATCTATATCGGCGACTCGAATGGCGACGCGATCACATCATTTGGCGAAGCAACCGTCACACTCAACTTCCGATCAGTCCCGTCCCCATCAGGACTCGCGCTGCTCAGCATGGGCACATTCATCGCAACGCGCAGAAAGCGAGCATAATGTGAAATTGTTCCTCCCTTGCACACTCGTGCTCGCAGCAATTGGTTCGTCAGCATACGCCGACATCCCAACGCTCGGTGGGCCAATGTCGCACATGCTCGTTACCCTGTTCCAGAACGAAATCTTCATCACCTTCGAATCGCCCTCCATGGCAACCGTCGAAATGCAAGACAACGCTGGTACATTCACAGGCAATCCGAGCGTGCTCAACGACCTGGGCTACAACGCCCAGTTCGGCTGGCTCGCCAACGGGTTTATCTCGGTGCCTCCGAGTTCGGGCATCTTTGTGCGGACAAGCTCGATCTCCGAGCACCTGTCTGTGTTCGAGCAGGGTTCATACGACGAGATCATGGGAACCAACACCAGCCCAGATATCTGGCAATGGGATGGCACCATGATCCACAACTGGTACGCAACGCAAGTCCATGGCACGCATCACGCGAGCTATGAAGTATTCGTCGGCGATCTCTCGGGCAACCCGCTCGATGGATTCACATCCGGGTTCATTGATCTCAACTTTATCTATGGCCCAGACTTATCCGATCGCATCGGTTCGATCACCGGCTCAATCGGTGCGGTTCCGACACCGGGCGCACTGAGCGTGTTGGCATTGGGCGCGATTATTGGAGGCCGACGCAGACGATAAGTTGACCGTTTCCTTTCCTGCTTCGCGGACTCTTTGTTCAGCCGCGTCCAGGCCACATTGCGAATCCCAGCCCAGTGAGTGGGGCTGGGATTCGCTTTTTTTTGGTGTACATTCCACTCGTTTCAACCGGGTCTCAATCGCGTGTCTATATTCTCTCATGGTCGACCAAACCCATCATCCTCGTTTGCCAACCGACACCGATGATGGGCTCTTGCTCATGATCTCTGGACCATCCGGTGCTGGAAAAACCACCATCACCCGTGGCATAGATCGCGCCATCGCCGACTCGGTCTTCTCCATTTCATGCACAACCCGCGATAAGACCGAAGCCGATGTCGAAGCCGTCGATTATCACTTCATCTACGACGATGAGTTCCAGAAACTCATCGACAAAAAGGCGTTCTTGGAATGGGCTGATGTCTTCGGCAAAAAGTACGGCACACGAAAAAAATGGGTTGACGAACAACTCTCCCGAGGGCGACTCGTCATCCTCGAAATCGATGTCGAGGGCGCGAAACAAGTCAAAGCCCAAATCCCCGACGCGTTCGGGCTCTTCATATTGCCCCCCAGCGAGGACGAACTCCTCCGCCGATTGCGCAACCGCAAGCGTGAGAGCGAAGAACTGATCCAAAAACGATTCGCCCAAGCCAAGCACGAGATCGCCGAAGCCAAGGCCTGCGACGCCTACGACAAGTTCTTAGTCAATGAGAACATCGACGAAGCGATCGCCGAAGCCATCATGACCGTCAAAGCCGCCCGCATCGCCCACACGATGCACTGATCAAACTCGACCGATTAACCGGTTTCAATAGTCTCGCCCAAAAACGCCGTCGCGGGTGTTATGGAGGAATGGATGCGCATGAGCGGCATAGGTCGCCCAGTTCGTCACGCCGGGATTGGCCTCTGCAGGAATATGGCTCTCGACATGCTGATCAGCGAATAAAATCGGTGTTTTTTCGAGAAGATTAAAAAAACTATCTCGCTCGAGCGGACGACGGATGTACGGCATCTCCACATCCCACATCAACGCCTTGCCCGAGGGATACCGCACCATCGATTGCCGCACGCCTCGCTCAAGCCGCTCCCATTCAGTCGCCGGAAAATCTTCCTCACTCCATATCTTGGGCTGCCCAAGGAATGAGGCGGAGTATCGATATGAAGAAAAAGTAGTTATGATGACCGGCTGCATACTCAGATCCCGCTCTGCGCCCGGGGCAAGATACATCTGCTCGTACTCCGCCCATGGATGAGTCTCAAAGAACAGATTCGACCAAAGGTCTGACGCCTGCCAATGCCCCATCGTGGCTCTGCCCATATGGGGATTCGGATCTGGATAAAACCGCCCGGGAATCGATGCCGGATACAACCCCTTTGAGCTTCCCAAATACATCTCATACACCTGACCGATCGATCGCAAATTCACCGCGCTGCCCAATTCCTTTGACTTATTTCTAGCACTGCTAATCGCAGGTACTAAAATCGAAATCAATACTGCAATAATCCCAATCGACACAAGCAACTCGATTAGAGTGAATGCAGACCGAAATCGAAATCTCAATCCCGATCTTAACTGTGTATTATGGACAAGGCCGTGTGGTAAACTCACCTTTTTTAAGCCCCAGGAATCTGGTTTCAAGTACATCCCAACCTCCATTCAATCCATCATTTACCAAGGACACTCCGAGAACAACTTCAAACTCTGACTTTGCATCTAAACTAGGCACCGTAACATTCATCTGTATTTCATAGACTGTGTGCCCCTTGGGCCCGTCTATATGAAACCAGCCACCACTCCGAAACTGACGAGGTGAGACCGTGACGCCTTGACCCTCTTGCTCCCCAACAGGATGACCCTGTATGTAGCGAGGAACAACAGATATGCTTTCTATAGACAACTCTGCATGCCTCGCCCAAGCAGAAGAAAACAACCAAGCTTTTTGAGCACGAAGTGGATCTTCCTGCACAAGAGTCGGCCATGGATCACGGCTGAGCTCCGCATATAACTGTAATCGATCTTCAAGAGAGCCTGCAAAGTTCACCTGTACAAATTTTGTGTATGCGCTCGCTATTGAACTCACTGCACGACTACCTGCCTGATTTTTAGTTCCCAACTTTGAAAATGCCGCCTTCACCTTCCGATCAAGACGGCTACCAAGTAGCTCTGTGTCCGCTGCAGAAAAATGCTGATCATACTCTGGAACAACAACATCGGATATTGCGTTAAGCTGTTGCCTCGACTCGTTTGAAATGGACCCGCCTCGTGAGTTATTCAGGTATGGATACACGCGGTATCCCGCAAGCATGACGAGGAGTACAACAAGAACAACAACTACTTTAGTTTTCATAAATATAGCCTTCTCAAGCTGTTTCAAGACATACAGGAGTCACGCTTTCAATTTCGCCCGTTTCAGTGTTGTAATTTATAGTAGCGCCACAACTCTGGTTTTCCCAACACCATATCCCCCCATATTGATAAGCAATTCCATTAATAGTTGCTGTGCCACCTGGGCAATATTTTTTCTTCGGCACTGGGGGCCCAACCTGACTCAATGCCGTTGCCGAAATAACCCCAACCAACAACACACTTGCCAACATGTCAATTTTCTTCATTCGCTTTATCATCTGAAAAATCTCCTCCGAGCCGAGCCCGGAAACCAAGGAATACACATAACACGGCACACGCCGAGTTCTGGTACGCATGAACAATCAACTGGTTCGCCGCATCAGGGGCCGCCGAGACCCCGCAACCGCAACTGCCTGTATAACTATTTTGATCCAATATCACTGAATACGCCGCCCCGGCAGCGAAAAACACCCCCGAAAGCACCAACCCGGCGA
>CAJXXI010000062.1 GCA_913062615.1 uncultured bacterium
TGCTCATCGTCAAGGTAGAGGGCCTCGATGAGCGGAGTTGCGGGGCGGAAAATCGGTTGGTCTTCAGTCATGTGTATGAAGTCTAACGCCAAACATGAGAAACTACAAGGAAACGGTGGGTGTCTGGTGCATCTTTGGGGGTTGAAACTGGTACCATCAGGCACACGAACTACTCGCGTGCTGGCTTATCTTGTCGGCATGCTTTATTGGAGAACTTACGGATGAGAACGCTATCGACTGTACTTGTGCTTGCTGGATTGGCGGCGACGGGATTGGCTGGGCAGCCTGAGACTGATGTTCGGCCTGTGAATGAGACCATTCATGGGCAGGATGTCACGGATAACTATCGCTGGCTCGAAGGTGACAACTCGGATTCGGCCAACATGGGGCTCGTAAACGACGAGGTCGGGGGATGGACGGATTCGCAGAATGCGTATACGCGATCGATTCTTGATAATCTGCCCGGGCGCAAGGCGCTCGAAGAGCGATTGCGGGAGTTGATGGAGGTGCCTGGGATTGGGTCGCCGAGTGTGTATGGGAATCGGTATTTTTATTCCAAGCGAGAGGGAGCGCAGCCTCAGAGTGTGCGGTATGTGCGTGATGGGATTGATGGCGATGATCGGGTGCTGCTCGATCCGCAGCAGATTGATCCGACCGGGCTGACGACTGTGTCATGGACGGCTCCAAATAAAGATGGTTCGCTGATGGCGTTCGGGATGTATGCATCGGGCGATGAGAACTCGACGCTGTATTTGATGGATGTTGAAACTGGCGAGTGGTTGGCCGATGTGATCCCGGGCAAGGTTAATTTTTCGCAATGGCTGCCTGATAACTCTGGGTTCTTCTATTCTGCACTTGAAGACTTGGATGATGCGTATTCGAGCATCATGAAGCTGCACAAGATCGGGACGCATCATCGCGAAGATGTCGTGTTGTTCCGTCAGCATGATATTGAGTTTTTCTATGGCGATCTGAACAAGAGCGACGAGGAACTCGAAGCGTTGAAGACTACTTGGGGCCCATTCGGGATGCCATCGGAAGATGGGCGATGGATGGTCGTTGGGTATTGGACGGGGACGGCCGGGGTTGATATGTGGGTCGCGGATCTGGATCAGTGGTTCCGGACTGGCGAACTCAATATCAAGCCGATGGCGATCGGGAAGATGGGACGCATGGGCGGGGCGCACTTCGATGGCGATCGCCTGATTATGCAGCACTCGTTTGATGCCCCCAATGGCACGGTATCGTCGATTGATTTGACAAACCCGAGCTTTGAGAACTGGGATACTGTTGTCGCTGCGGACGAGAACCTTGTTATTGCAGGGACATCGTTTGCTCGCGGGATTATCGCGGTTGATTATCTTGAGAATGCGAAGACACGGATCGCGTTGTTTGATTACGCGGGCGGCTCGCTTGGTGATTTGAAGCTGCCGGGGATTGGATCGGGCGGGTTGTCTGTATCGGACGATCGCACGACGGCGTTCTTGAGTTTTTCGAGCTACAACATGCCTCGGAGTATTTATCATGTTGATCTGGCGACCGGCGAACAGGAACTCTGGGCACGCCCGGATGTTCCCGTGGATCCATCACAGATCGAGGTATCTCAGGTGTGGTACGACTCGAAGGACGGCACGCCGATCTCGATGTTTTTGATCCATAAGAAGGGGATCGAGCTCAATGGGAAGAATCCGACGATTTTGTATGGGTACGGCGGGTTTAATATCTCGATGACGCCTTACTTCTCCTCGACGATGTTCCCGTGGTATGAAAACGGCGGCGTGTACGCGGTGGCCAACCTGCGTGGCGGCGGTGAGTACGGCAACGCGTGGCACGAGGGCGGGATGCTCGATCAGAAGCAGAATGTGTTTGACGACTTTATCGCAGCGGGCGAATGGCTCGTGGCCAATGGGTACACCAATCCTGATCAGCTCGGGATTGCGGGCGGGTCCAATGGCGGATTGTTGACTGGTGCGGTGGTTGTTCAGCGTCCTGACTTGTTCAGCGCGGTGATCTCTGCGGTGCCTTTGTTGGATATGGTGCGGTACCAGAACTTCCTGATGGCACGCTACTGGGTGCCCGAATACGGAACAGCCGAGGATGCGAGCCAGTACGAGTTCATCAAGAAGTATTCGCCCTATCAGAATGTGAAGCCGGGTGTGAAGTATCCGGCGACCCTGTTCACGGCTGGCGAAAACGACACGCGTGTGCATCCACTCCATGCCCGCAAGATGGCGGCGATCATGCAGGCGTCATCTGGATCGGACTTGGAAGCCGAGCCGATCTTGTTGTGGGTCGATCGTGATGCCGGTCATGGCGGGGGCAAGCCTTTGCATTTACGGATTCGTGATGTAGCGGATCAGCGGATGTTTATGATGTGGCAGCTGGGTATGTTCGACGAGTAAGCCAAGAAATGAAACACTTGAGCGGGCATCCTTCGGGGTGCCCGTTTTTTATAGGTGGATGACCTATTCTTGTGGATGGAACAAGCGGATGTCGTGATTGTAGGTGCGGGTGCTGCGGGGTTGATGACCGCGATATGGACGGCGAGATCGTGCGCACAAAACGGGACATCGGCGCGGGTGGTGCTTGTTGATGGTGCCAAGAAGATCGGGGCGAAGATCTTGGTGGCCGGTGGCGGGCGTTGTAATGTGACGCATGAGAAGGTGTTGCCTAAGGATTATGCGGGCGGGTCGCGCAACACGATCAAGAAGGTCTTGAAGGCGTGGTCGGCGCGTGACACGATTGAGTTCTTCGCGGAGCTTGGGGTGGAGCTCAAAGAAGAAGATACGGGCAAGATGTTTCCGGTGACGGATTCTTCCAAGACGGTGCTCAATGCGCTGCTCAATGAGTGCAATCGGTTGGGCGTGGAGATCGTGTATCCCTGGCGGGTGAAGTCTATTGAGAAAACCGACGACGGATTTGTGGTGCGCTCGGATGAAGATGAGATCGTGACCGCTCGGGTGGTGATGGCAACGGGTGGATTGGCGTTGCCCAAGTCTGGGTCAGATGGTTTGGGGTATGGGTTTGTCAAGTCGCTCGGGCATCGGGTGACCGAGCGAGTGTTGCCGGCGTTGGTGCCGATCATTACCAGTTCGGAGTCGGGTTGGATCACGGAGTTGTCTGGGATCGCGGCGCGGGTTTCGATCGAGGTGCATTCGGGGAGCGGGAAACGGCTCGTTAGTTTTACGAACGATTTGTTGTGCACGCACTTTGGATTGTCTGGGCCGGCGGCATTGGATGTGAGCCGATGGTACTTTGATGCCAAGCTGGATGATCCCAAGGCCAAGCTGGTGATCAACTGGCTCGGCGATGGTTCGTTTGATGATCTTGATGCGAAGTTGCTCGAGATTGGCAAGCAGTCGATCGGGGTGTATCTGCGTGGGATGATTCCTGATCGGCTTGGGAAGATGCTGTGCAAGCGGTGTGGGATTGATCCGGCATCGCCTGGGCATGGGATCATGCGCGAGCAGCGCCGGGCGTTGGTGCATATGTTGGTTGCGTGCGAGGTTGTGGTCGCGGGGAATCGTGGATTCACCTTTGCCGAGGTGACGGCGGGGGGGGTGCCGCTCGATGAGATTCAGGTTTCGACGATGCAGAGCCGGGTGTGTGATGGGCTCTGGATTTTGGGTGAGATTCTGGATGTTGATGGACGGATTGGCGGGTTTAACTTTCAATGGGCGTGGGCCAATGGGCACATTGCGGGCAAGTCGATCGCCAAGTCGATTGCTCAAAGCGTTTGAAGCTTGTATCATTTGATCCAGATGTGTTCTGAGCCGATTGAATCTAGAGGAGTTGACTTATGTTGATGAGATTAATCTATGACGATTCGCTTGCGCAGGCGGCGTATTTGATCGGGTGCCAGAAGACCGGCGAGGCGATCATTATTGATCCCGAGCGAGACATTGATCGATACATCGCGTTGGCCCAGAAGGAAGGGCTGACGATCGTCGCGGCGACCGAGACGCATATGCACGCGGATTTCTTGTCGGGGGTACGGGAGTTTTGTGAGCAGACTGATGCCAAGGCGTACTTGTCTGACGAGGGCGGCGAGGACTGGGATTATGTGTGGGCGGCGGGCAAGGGCAGCAATGGCAAAGCGTACAACCATCAGCTGGTCAAAGACGGCGATGTGATTATGATCGGGAATATTCGGATCAAGGTGATGCACACGCCCGGGCATACGGCTGAGCATATCTGCTTTGAGATTTCGGATCAGGGCGGCGACGCCGATGAGCCTATGGGAATTGTGACGGGGGACTTTGTGTTTGTTGGCGATGTCGGGAGGCCCGACTTGCTCGAATCGGCTGCGGGGATGAGTGGGGTGATGGAACCGAGTGCGCGTCGGCTTGGTGAATCGCTCCGCAAGTTTCATGCGCAACCAGATTATCTGCAGCTGTGGCCTGGGCATGGTGCGGGCAGCGCTTGTGGCAAGGAGCTTGGTGCGGTGCTACAAACAACAATGGGGTACGAGCGTCGGTTTAATGATGCGCTCAAAGAGGCTGCGGACGCGGATGTGTTTGTGCGTTCGATTCTTTCGGGTCAGCCCGAGCCGCCGTATTATTTTGCGAGGATGAAGCGGGATAATCGGCAGGGCCCTCCGATTCTTGGAGCATTGCCAATCCCTGCGAACTGTGCACCGAGCACGATTCCCAATGGGGCAGTGATTATTGACACCCGCCCGTGGGAGATGTTCTGCGAGGGGCACTTGCCCGGTTCCTACAGTATTGTGATGGACAAGGTGTTTTCGACGGTGGCTGGTGCTTTTATTGAACCAGAGAAAGAGATTGTGCTGGTCGCCAATGCCTGCGATGTTGAAGAAGCGGTACGGATGCTTGTGCGGATTGGGCTTGATCGAGTCGTGAACTGGGTTGATCCTGAAGATGTGGCGAGTACAGATGGATTGTTAACGACAAATGAAGTGGCTGTAGGTTCGATCAAATCGATGGACGATGTTGTGGTGCTCGATGTGCGCAATGCGTCTGAGTTTGGCGAGGGATGTATCCCCGGTGCGACCAATGTTGCGTACTTGCAACTGTCCAAGCGGATCAGCGAAGTGCCTGCTGGTAAGCCGATCTTTGTGCACTGTCGATCGGGGTTTCGCTCGGCGCGGGCGGTGTCGTATTTGAATGAGCATGGTTTCGACGCGACGAATATCGCGGGCGGGTTTATGGCTTGGGAAGAGGCAGGGTATCCGAAAGAGAAGCCCTGATTAAACCCAGATTAAACCGTGCTGTGGTTGGTTGATGAATCAATAACGATGATCTCACCGATAGTTGGTTCGAGAATCGCGTCAATATTGTCGGCTGCGATTTGGAAGAGCCTTCGCATGGGTTCGTCTATTGGCTCGTCAGAGAGTTCGAAGGTCGAGTGATGAACTGGGAGCATGTACCGGGCGTTGATTCCTTGAAACATGCGCCATGCTTGCTCGGGCGTTGCGTGCATGTGGTCCCAGGGGTCGTAGGCGCCGATGCCGAAGACTGCGAGATCGATCGGGGGGAGTTTTTGATAGGCTTTGGTCTCGGCCGTGTCGCCGGTGAAGAGGATTCGTTGCGTGTTTGACTCGACTAGGTATGAGTTCACGCCTCGGCGCCGATCGAAGATCGAGCGAGCACCCCAGTGTTTGGGTTCGATCGCGGTGATTTGGAGATTGTTGAGTGTGATCGAGTGTCCGGATTTGAGTTCGATGACCCGTTCAAAGCCTTGCGGGATGAGTTTGGAGCATCGATGTGGGACGATGACGGCCGTGGAGTCAGAACACATGCGTTCGAGTGTTGGTTTGTCGAGGTGATCGAAGTGGGCGTGAGTGATCAGGACGAGATTTGAGCCTATAAGGGATTCGGGCGAGACCGGCGTGGGGGTGAGACGGGGGACGCCGATGGTTTTCGATTTGATGCGCATTCCAATACGCTCGGAGAGTACCGGGTCGACCGCGATGGTGACATCGTCGATCTGTGCGACCACTGAGCCGTGCCCGAGCCAAAGTATGGCAAGGTTGTGATTGGCGAGTTGGTGGAGGATTTGTGGGAGGTGGATCGGCTCGTGGGTGATCTTTGATTTGGTGAGTGAATCGTAGATAACACGGGGATATCTGCGGAAACCTGACTTGACCGCGCGGGCGGTCCTTCGGAGCTTTGGTGTGCGTTTCGGGTTGGAGTTTGGTGATAAAGGCATGACTCAACAAGATGATACGCTGCAACAACTTCGTGGGTTCGGTATGATAGTGCAACGGGAGGCGATGATTTGCTGGCACAAGTTGACATCAACACTGAATCTGCGATCACTATCGCGTCCATCTTTGCAACCGCTCTGTTCGTGCTTCACTGGGTGATTGTGATCGGGTTGGGGCTTCGGATTATATTGAAGCGTCGTCCGACGGGGGTATCGGTCGCTTGGTTGCTTGTGGTGGGGTCTGTGCCTTTGGTTGGGGCGGTGATGTATTTGTTGGTTGGGGAACTCTGGTTGCCCCGTCGGCGGATCGAGCGGTACAACGCGTTGAAGGAATCTATTTCGGGTCAGATTAAGCGGATTGACCAGGCGTGGGATATCAAAGGGGATGATCTGCCATCGTTGGCTCGCTCGCTCAACGCACAGGCGAACAATCCGCTCAAGATCTCGGCGGTTGGTGGCAATGCGATCAGGCTCTTTGATACGAGCACGGGCTGTATCGAAGCGATTGTTGAGGATATCGACGGTGCGAAGCTGGCCGTGTCGATGCTGTTTTATATCTGGCAATCGGGCGGCGGTGTTGATCTGGTGGAGCGGGCATTGATCCGGGCGGCCGGGCGTGGGGTTGAGTGCCGAGTGATGGTGGATTGCGCGGGGAGCAAAGGGTTTCTTCGCAAAGATGGTGCAAAGGCAATGCGCGAGGGTGGGGTGCAGGTAATCGATACCCTTCCTGCGGGGATTCTTCGCGTGCTCTTCGCACGGATTGATATCCGGAATCATCGCAAGATAATTACGATCGATCATGACATCGCGTATACCGGTTCGATGAACATGGTTGATCCGAAGTGTTTTCATACCAAGAAGGGTGTGGGGCAGTGGGTTGATGTGATGGCTCGGGTGCAAGGTCCGGCGGCACGGGTGCTCGATATGACGAGCAACTTGGATTGGGCGGTGGAGACGAATCAAGGGGCGAGAGATTTAAGCAAGGCGATGGAGTCATTGATGGCCAAGGCAGCGGTTGAGTCGGCCGGGTCGATTCCATTGCAGGTTGTGCCTTCGGGGCCGGATCAGGGGGCACGCATCATTCATGACATGCTGTTGACTCTGATCTATACCGCGAGGAACAAGTTGGTGATGACAACGCCTTATTTTATTCCCAGTGAAGCGATGCTGACCGCTTTGACGGCTGCGGCGATGCGAGGGGTTCAGGCTACGCTTGTTGTGCCCGCAAAAATAGATTCAATCTTGGTGCGCCATGCCTCCAAGTCGTACTACACAGACTTGCTCGAAGCGGGAGTTGAGATCCGTGCGTATCGCGGTGGGTTGTTGCATTCCAAAACGGTGACGGCGGACGATGAGGTTGGGTTGTTGGGCACCGTGAATATGGACAAGCGGAGTTTTTGGATTAACTTTGAGATTAGCTTGTTTGCCTATGACGCCGGGATCGTTGGGGAGTTGTGTCGGCTTCAGGATGGGTACATTGCGGATGCCAATGTGGTCGATCTTGAGCAGTGGAATCGACGATCTTTGGTTTCAAGGGTCGTTGAGAACTCCTTGCAACTTTTGGCGCCGATTTTGTAAAGTGTTTCTAGCGAACGCTTTGCGTGGCAAGCGGGTGATGTGTGCATTTGAGATGCCTTGATCATTGTTCGAATTGCTTCATTAGGGGAGATATGGCCGATATTATCTGAGATGCAGCGTGGCGCTTCTATCTCGGACAAGATTCTCACACTCGAGGAGTTGATTGTTGTTCGCAAGGAGATTTCCCGTGCTGGCGAGACGCTGGTGCAGTGTCATGGGTGCTTTGATATCGTGCACCCCGGGCACATTCGGCATCTTCAGTTTGCAGTTGCCCAAGGCGATCGGTTGATAGTGTCGATCACGGCAGATGCGTTTGTGAACAAGGGGCCGAATCGTCCGATGTTCACGCATGATCTTCGCGCGGAAAACTTGGCCGCTCTTGCGTTTGTTGATCTGGTGTACATCCATCACGAAGCGACCGCGGTCGAGTTGCTTGGCGATGTCAAGCCCGATGTGTATATCAAGGGTGCAGAATACGCGACCGCGGATGACCAACGATTTCATGACGAGCGAAAAATTGTCGAATCAAATAATGGACGCGTTGTCTTTTCGAGCGGCGATGTAGTGTTCTCTTCGACCGCGATTGTCGAGGCAATCCAGAAAGTGTCTCGCCCTGATCCAGATATTGAACAGCTTGCAGAACTCTCGAAGAAGCACGATTTTTCCACACCGAGTATCGGGAGAACACTCGACGCTGCGAGCTCCAAGCGGGTGGTTGTCGTCGGAGAAACGATTCTCGATACCTATACGCATTGTCAATGGCCTGAGATTGCCGATGAGCATCCCATGCTTTCGCTCAAGCCGATTTCATCTGAACAGTTTGATGGTGGGGCCGCGATCGTCGCGCAGCATCTCGCAGCACTCGGCACTCGGCCAGTTTTGTATACACCGATCCCTAAGAGCTTCGATGCTCGGCCATTTATTGAACGGATGAACGAGCAGGGCGTAGAGGTCATGCCGATTGTTGTTGATGGATTGATGCCTGAGAAGAAGCGGTTTGTGGTTGGGCGAGACAAGGTGATGAAGCTTGATTGTACTTCGAGTTTTCAACTTGATACCCAACAACAGCAGCTGGTGGTGAAACAAGTTCTATCGCTGTCGGACGTTGAGTGCCTTGTGTTGACAGACTTTGGGCTCGGGATGCTTGGCAATGGTTTGGCCGAGAGCCTCTGTGCATCGTTGCGAGATCAAGTTGGGCTGATCATCGGAGATGTATCAGGAGTCCGGTCGAGCTTGTTGAATATGCGCGGTGCCGATGTCTTATGCCCGAGCGAGACAGAGCTGCGTCTGGCGATGAATGATTACGATTCAACGGTTGTAGATGTTGCTCGTGGTCTGATTGCAAAGACACAATCTGTGGTTGTTGTTGTCACGCTTGGTGGTGATGGGCTTGTGATCGTGTCGGGCGACGATGAGATCAGATTGCCTGCATTATCGCATGACCCGATCGATGTGCTCGGGTGTGGCGATGCGCTCCTCGCGAGTATGTGTGCTTCGATGCTTGGCGGCGGCGGGCTTGTAGAGTCGGCGTATGTGGGCTCGATCGCTGCGGCGATTGCTGGTTCGGTGATGGGAAATGCTGTAGTCGGCAAATCCCAAGTCATCACACGCGGGCAGAGCTTTGGTGCTCAGTTTGCCCATTCGGTGGCACAGATTGAAGCAAATATGCTGGCGGCGAATGCAGGCGAACCGATTCGTTGATACACTCCATTCGATGCATATCAGCTTTGTGATACCAACCCGAAATCGTCAGCATGAGCTCGGCTATACCCTCGGTCAACTCGAGCGTTTGTCACTCGATGAACTCGGAGGCGAATCCGAGGTGGTCATTGTGGATAACGGCTCCGATTCGGTGATGGATGTTCCCAATACATTACGCAATGGCATTCAGGTTTCGATGGTTTCGCTTGGAGAGAATATCGGCGCGGGCGCACGAAACATTGGTGCAGAGCATGCCCTAGGCGATTGGGTCATCATGCTCGATGATGATTCAAATCTGTGCACAGGGGAGGTTGGGGATTACCTCGCTGGTGTCGATGCGAAGGTTGCTGCGGTCGGCGGCGAAATACTGCTGCCTACTGGTCAGCATGAATCGGGAGGATTGCCTGAGGTCGTTGTTGGGTGTGGGTGTGCGATTCGCCGGGATGCGTTCTTAGATGTTGGCGGATACGATGTGAGCTTTGGGTATTATGCCGAAGAGTATGACTTGTGTGCCAAACTCATCGCGGCGGGGCATTCGATCATGCACACAATGGCGATCCGCTTTGAGCATCGCAAGTGTGCTGTTGGGCGCGATATGGATGAGATTCTCTATCGGCTCGTGCGGAATAATGGATGGGTCATCCAGCGGCATGCGCCCGATGCACACCGGAACGATGCGCTCAAAGAGATGTATACCCGTTATCAGCAGATTGCCATCAATGAACATGCGATGGCCGGGTATCGGCGAGGGTGTGACGAGCTCGAACGAACGATTAAGACGCAACGACCCGTTCCATTGTCTATGGACGAGTGGGATCGGTTTGTTGGCAACGCCGCACTGCGTACATCGCTCTTAAAACATCACCAGCTACAACAGGCAAGTTCAGTTTCAATCGTTGGGCCAGCAAGAGGCAAAGGGCTTGGGCAAATTTGCTCAGCCTTGGAGTCTTTGGGATGTGTTCTTGATACGACGAACTCACCAGAGAGTGTGCAAGTGATCGGGACGCTTTCGCCTGGGCCAATGCTTGATGCGAAGATTGAGTATCGGGATGCGATAAGTCCTTGGATGGTCGAGGATCGGTTGATTGAAGATTCAATCCCTTTGAGCGTGCATTCTTAGGCGTTTTCTGGTAGAATCGCTCTTTGCCTATGAGTCGATGGAAGGATGAATGATGGCCGATCTGAGTGTTGTTGTTGATGGATTAAAGCTGCCCAACCCGTTTGTGATCGGATCCGGCCCTCCGGGCACCAACGCCAATGTGATCGGTAAAGCCTTCGACGAAAACTGGGGCGCGGTGATCTGCAAGACCGTGAGTCTTGATGCTTCAAAGGTCGTCAATGTTGCGCCGCGCTATGCACGCATGCGTGCGACGGGCACCAAAGAAGTAATCGGGTGGCAGAACATCGAGCTGATCTCGGATCGCTCGTTTGAGGTCTGGGAAGACGAGTTCAAGAAGATCAAGGACAAGTATCCGGACCGGATTCTGATCGCGTCGATCATGGAAGAGTGCAACAAGGATGCGTGGGTCGAGCTCGTCGAGCGGTGTCAGGCGTGCGGCGTCGATGCGTTTGAGCTCAACTTCTCGTGTCCCCACGGCATGCCCGAACGCAAAATGGGCGCGGCGATGGGGCAAGACCCTGAGCTGCTCGAAGAGGTCTGCGGGTGGGTGAACGGCGCTGCGACGATCCCGGTGTGGGCAAAGATGACCCCCAACATCACTCACATTGTCGATCCCGCGCGGGCATCACTCAAGGGCGGGTGCGAGGGTATCGCGGCGATCAATACGATCTTGAGTGTGATGAGCGTGAATCTCGAAACACTCCGCCCTGAGCCCACGGTCGAAGGGCATTCAGTCCCGGGAGGCTATTCGTGCAAGGCGGTTCGCCCGATCGCGCTGCGGATGGTCATGGAACTGGCGACGATGATGTACGGCGATGGAAAGAGCGAAGGCGAGTTCAAAGATCGTTCGCTCTCGGCGATCGGCGGGGTTGAATCCGGCGAGGACGCGGCCCAGTTTATTCTCCTCGGCGCATCAACCGTGCAGGTCTGCACCGGCGTGATGATTCATGGGTACAAAATGGCCGGGCGGATGTGCGAAGAACTCAACGCATTCATGGACAAGCACGGGTTCGAGACGATCGAAGACTTCCGTGGGCATTCGCTTCAATACTTCACGACGCACATGGATCTGGTGCAAAGGCAGAAAGTGGCAAAGGCCGAGAAGAAGGCAGTTCGTGAAGGCATGGTCACCAAGGACACCGCGTGGGAAGGCGACAAGTTTGTCGAGCAATCGAACAAGCTGGTTTCCAACGACGATTAAAAGTGCGTTGGCTTGCGTTTGAGGAGTTGGCCCCGCCCGACGGTGCCGACGAACTCGCCGTCGCGGGCTTGGACTTGTCCACGGACGGTGACGAGCGATGATCGCCCGGTGAGCTCCCAGCCCTCGTAGGCATTGTAATCAACCTTTGAAAAGCTGGTCTCTACGCTTAGGATGTGCTTCGCGTTTGGGTCATAGACGACCAAATCGGCATCGGCACCAACACTGATCGAACCCTTGCGAGGATAGAGCCCGAAGAGTTGGGCGGCTTTGGTGGAACAGGTGCTGACCATCGTGTTGAGATCGATTTTGCCTGTGAGAACACCAAATGTGTGGATGAGATCGATTCGTTCTTGGACGGATGGGATGCCGTTGGGGATTTTGGTGAAGGCGTCTTTGCCCATGATCTTCTGATCGCCAAAGTTGAATGGGGCATGATCGGTGCCGATCGTGGAGATCGCGCCGGACTTGAGCCCGTTCCAGAGCGTATCCTGATTACTCTTCTCACGCAATGGTGGCGACATGACATACTTCGCGCCGACAAAGTCGGGCTGCTGGGCGTAGGTTTCGTCGAGAATGAGATGCGGCGCGACGGCTTCGATCCAGACATTGACGCCTCGGAGCTGGGCATCGACCGCGGCCTGCACCGCAGGTGTGCACGAGGTATGAACAATGTAGATATGAGCACCGGTCAACTCGGCAAAGGTCGAGAGATGATGCACGCCTTCGGCTTCGACGCTGACCGGGCGAGATGGCTCGTGCCACTGCGGGCCGGTCTTGCCTTCGCTGATGAGCAGCGTCTGCATCGCGTCGATCAGGTCGGCGTTCTCGCAATGGGCGGTGGTGATTACGCCGAGATCCTTGGCCATCGTGAGAAGATCAAAGAGATCCGAATCGTCGAGATTGAGGGCGCCTTTGTAGGCGAGGAAGACCTTGAAGGATGCGATTCCGTGCTCGGAGACGATCGTCTTGAGTTGTTCTTGGGCAAGATCGTCGAAGCGGACAACAGACATGTGGAAGGTGTAATCGAGTGCCGATGATCCTGAAGCGAGATTATTCCATTCGTTGAAGGCCGCGAGTGGTTCGTCGGTTGGTCCTGGGCAGATCATCTCGATGAGTGTGGTGGTGCCGCCGACGAGGGCGGCTTTGGATGCTGACTCGTGATCGTCGATCGCGTTCGAGCCCATGAACGGAAGGTGGATATGCACATGGGGATCGATGAACCCGGGGAAGACATACTTGCCAGCTGCATCGATGACCTCGGTGTCGCTGGGCAATGATGATGCATCGATCGATGGTTCGATGCGGGTGATGGTTTCATCTTGGCAATATACATCCGCATGGTAATCATCGGTGGCGGTGATGATGCGTCCGTTCTTGATAAGCAGTGGCATAGAGAATCCTTACTTGGCGGCTTGTGTGAACGCGATATCGAGCACGCGGATCATGAAATCAACATCGTCTCGGGTGATGCACATCGGAGGCTTGATCCGGAGCACATTGCCATACAACCCGCCCTTGCCGATGAGGAGCCCGAGGTCCTTGGTACGCTCGAACACATCGGCGCACATGGCCGAGGCCGGTGCTTTGGTGGTTCGGTCTTCGACGAGTTCGACGCCGATCATCAAGCCTCTGCCCCGGACATCGCCGATGGATTGGTGGCGAGATTGCAAATCGCGCAAGCCGTCCATGAGGTAGTTGCCGATCTCGAGTGCGCGGGCTTGGATGTTCTCGCTGAGGATGATGTCGAGGGTCGCGTCGCACTGGGCCATCGAGACCGGGTTGCCCCCGAAGGTGTTGAAGTGGAGGCGCTGGGCCATGGCCTGGGCGATGTCGGGTCGGGTGACGACCGCGCCGCACGGTGCGCCGTTGCCCATGCCCTTGGCCATTGTGACGATGTCGGGGGTGACGCCCTGGTTCTCGAAGCCCCAGAACTTGGAGCCGGTGCGGCCG
>CAJXXI010000063.1 GCA_913062615.1 uncultured bacterium
CGTTTATCGAGATGTTCAACATGCTCGGGGCGTTTGTGTATCCCCAGACCCAGAGCGTCGAGCCGACGGGCATGGGGCATCCGACGCTTGAGCTGCTCACCGAGCAGCCTGAGAACTATTGGGTGTGGGCGATCGTCGCTGGCGCGGTGATCGGTGCACCAATCGTCGAGGAACTCATCTTCCGTGTGTTCCTTCAGAGCGCGTTGCTTAAATGGCTCAAGAGCCCGTGGCTATCGATTATCCTTACCGCGATTGTCTTCGCCGGGATCCATCGGCTCAGTTCCGACCCTCAGCCTTGGCACACACTTTTGCCCATCTTCGCCCTCGGGCTCACCTGCGGCGTGGCGTATGAGCGCACCAAGCGCGTCGGGGTTCCGATCACGATGCATGTGTGCTTTAACCTGATGAATGTGCTGCTGGCGCTGATGATCGGTGCCGACGCGGCACAGACCGGGGTGTGATTATTCCTGATCTTTGGTGCTTGCCGGCGGATTGGCGGCGTTCCAGTATTGCATGAATCGATCGTACTCTTCGGGGGTGAGAAGCCCAAGGGTGGTAGATTCTGCGCTATGTTCATCAGCCATCTGAAGAGTAGTAAAATAACGAAGTACATGAATATCTTTGCGAATTTTTGACCCTCTTAAAGCAAAGAAGCTTGGGGGTTTGTGTAAGTGGTAGATAGTGAGTTGCACAGGGCTGAGTTGTTCAGCGTAGAACCATAACGGGCAATACTGTGAACATTTAAGAAACTTCAACCATCGTGGATACATCAAAATGAGTAGAGGTATCCAAATAATGATTGAAAGCCCAATCAATATGATTGGTGTGACGAAAAACAGTGTATTGCTTTGGGAAGAGAAAAAGGTATTTTGAATAATTTGAACTATAAAATAAATTATCAAGGGCACAATGCCAAGCACATAAATTGAATAGAATGCCAAAAGCAATTCTCGTTTAATTGAAGATCCGCCGCGGCATGGTATATCACGGCGGATCCATATCTCTTCGCCAGTTGGGAAGATATCACATGACAAGGCTGTGGTCCCTTGCTGCTTGGACTATTTCTTCAAACGATAGTCCGTCAGTCGGAACCCCTGCAGCCTCAAGTTTATCTAAGAGGTCTTGGTATTGCACGGCGGTATAGAGCGCAATGGAAACGCCCACTACAACAGCAGAGGTTACAACGGCAGTTGATACCACTGCGGTCGTAGCTATTGCGACTGAAACCGGTCCGCCGGCAACGGTTGCAGCAACTGCTAGGGAGGTTGCTGCAGTTCCTTCAATTGTAGCAACGGCTATTGACGCAACTCCTAATATAGTAACACCTACAACAGCATTTCTAAAATCAGACCATATGCTGAAAATTGCAGGGTCATAATTGTCAATATTATAATTCAATGGATCATCAAAAAACCCATTCATGAGTGGTACAACATAGTTCCACAAAACGATATCATCTTGAGTCACTGTCGTTAGTGGACCTAATGCAGTATGTGTTGAACCTGTATCACTCCACTGAAACCACCAAACAAGTATATCGGCTTGAACCTGATCCGTATTGGTCATCGTCGTCCACGCCATGCCGTATCGGGCGGATACACTTGCGAGTGCATCAAGAGAAGCTTGATCGATAAAACTGAACTCTTCAGGAAGGATTTCAAGCGAAAGAGCTATGTCAATTGATAGCGTGTTCCCAGTTTCGTTGGTGGCGGTGACTGTGCCTGTCGGACCTGTAATCCACTCGCCTGTGGTCAAAGATGATGTTCCAGAAACATAATCAGAATCGAGCAACACATCCCACATGCTTGACATGAATGCTGTGTGTTCGCGGACTGGATCTGGCTTGGGCTCGATAAGGTCGCCAATATCAACGCCGGCACCGAGGCCGGTCATGACATCGTTGATTTCTTCAGCGGTTGTTGGTGCTTCTTGTGTTGTTGAGGTGACGCCTTGGATGGGGCCGTCCATCGAGTTGCTTTGGGCGAGCAACTGGGATGGGTATCCAAAGGCGACGAGGGCTACTAAACTCCCTGTCATAAAGGCGTTTAGTTTCTTGTTCCGAAATATCATATACGATTCCTCCTAGGCTGGAAATGCCTAGGCTGAAAATGTGTAGGTAGGTATTACATGAAACCTACCTATGTTGGTCGAGCATATGCGAAATGTGATGTTGCGTGGGAGGAACGAGGGGGAAATGTTGAGGTTTTTTTTTCGCCTCCGCCTAGACTTAGGCACAATGAGTACACAGAAACCTCGTATTTTGACCGGCGATACGCCAACCGGACAGCTTCACCTTGGGCATTGGGTCGGTTCGCTTGAGAACCGGGTGGCGTTGCAGGATGAGTATGAATGCTTTTTCTTGATCGCCAACATGCACGCGTTTACGACGCGTGCGGATAAGCCTGAGGAGATTCGGCGGTCGACAATCGATATCGTGAAGGACTGGATCGCCTGTGGGATGGACCCTGAGCGATCGACATTTGTGCTCCAGACCGAGATCCCGGGGATCGCGGAGTTGACTTGGTATCTGGCGATGTTGTTGCCGTTTAACAGAGTCATGCGGAATCCGACGCTCAAGACCGAACTCGAAACCAAAGGGCTCGGCGACAACTATTCGTTCGGGTTCCCGATGTATACGGTCGGGCAGTGTGCGGACATTTTGTTGTTCCGCCCGGAGCTGGTGCCGGTCGGTGAGGATCAGCTGGCGCATATCGAGCCTTGCCGCGAGGTGGCGAGAAGGTTTAACCAGATGTACTGCGGCGTGAACCCGCACACCGAAGACGAAGATTATGTGAAAGAGGGCGGGCTCTTTCCGATCCCGGCGGGCAAGGTCGGGCGCGTCGCGCGGCTGGTCGGGACCGACGGGGTCAACAAGATGTCCAAATCGCTCAACAACACGATTCTGCTGACGGACACCTTCAAGAAGATCAAAAAGAAGATGGGCGGCTTGTACACCGGGCGGACGGCGATGGATGAGCCGGGCGATATCAAGAATGCGTTGTTTGACTATGTCCGGGCGTTTATCAGCGATGAGGATCGCGTGAAGGCGCTCGAAGAGGCGTATTCGAAGGGCGACAATATTGGTGATGGGCATATCAAGGTCGAGATCGCTGAGCACATTGACAAGCTGCTCGAGCCGATGCGTGAGCGGCGATTGCCGTTCGAGGGCGAAGCGGGGGATGCGAAGATATTGGAGATTCTGCGTGAGCACACCAAACGGGCCAATAACGCGGCCGAAGAGACCCTCTATCTTGCCAAAGAAGCGATGCAGTTAGACTTCGGCAAGCGGAACCTCTCGTTTGATTAAATCGTATACTTAGTACTCATGTTTGATATCAAATCCAATCTGTGTGCGATGCCCGATCATCCTATAGATGGCGGGAGCGGGCTGCCCATGCCCCCGGTTGGGCATGTAGAAGAGGATGCGGGCGACGACGACTCGTTTGCTGAAGGGGTCGATTCCGTCGCACGGATCGAGTCGGCCAAGGATCGGGTGATCGAGGATCAGCCAAAGTATGTCTTCGCGCGGATCGCTGTCGTGCTGATCATGCTGATGTGGATTGTGTCTGGGTTTGCCAAGGTATCCGATGTGTCGGCGTTTGTTGATATCGTCGAGCAGCACCGCGTGGTGCCCGGCGATATGGCGGGCATGCTGATGTGGGTCGGGCCTGCGGAGCTCGTGATCGGGTTGCTTCTGGTCTTTGCGATCGGATCGGAACTCCGCAAGCCGTTCGGCAAGCTCGTGATTTTGATTTCGTTCGCCGGGATCGCCAGCCTGACCTACTACTTATCGCTGGTCGATCCGGTGGTGCTTCAAGAATCTGGGTGCGGGTGCCTGAGCGACTATCGGATTGCCTCGGGGATGGAGAACTCGGTGCGGTTCTTTGCCTATGCCAAGAACACGATCCTGATGATTCTTCATATTGTCGCGTTGTTTGGGCCCGCGATGGTTGATAGCAATCGACGATCCCATTCTTGAGTGATACGCTTGAGGCATGACTGACGAAACACCATCAACTGATCAAGACCAAATCGCATCCGTATTCCTCGATGGCGAGTTTATGAACCGCGAGGACGCCAAGCTCTCGGCGTTCGACGCCGCCATTCAGCACGGGGTGGGGCTGTTTGAGACCCTGAGTGCGACATCGACCGTTGACGGGATTGTGGTGCACGATCTCGAAGCACACCTCGATCGGCTCCAAGCGTCGGCCGCCAAGCTTGGGTTGAGCGATGACATCAAGACCGGGCCTTTGGGCGAAGCGATCACTGAAACCGTTCGGCGTGCGCGGTACAAGAACACGCGGATTCGATTAACCCTGACGGGTGGCGATCTGAACCTGCTCCAGACCCACGGGCGATCAAACCATCGTCCGACGATTCTCATCGCGGCGCAGCCCGCGACGGATTATCCAGATGAGATGTTCGAAAAAGGTGTGATGGTGACGCTTGGGCAGTCACGCGTGAACCCGCTCGATTCGACGGCCGGTCATAAAACGCTCAACTACTGGTGGCGGCTGCGCGAGCTGCAAGACGCTGCGAGCAAGGGTGCTGGCGAGTCGATCATATTCTCGGTGAGCAATCACCTGGCCAGTGGGTGCGTGTCGAACCTGTTTGTGGTCGATGGCGGCAATCTGGTCACGCCGATCGCTCAAGGTGAGGAAGAAGATGTCAGCGGGATCGAGACCAAGGAGGGCGTGATGCCTTCCCCGGTGCTCCCGGGCATTACGCGGATGCGGGTGATCGAACACGCGAAAGAAATGGGCATCAAGACCACCAAGCGGATGATGACAATCGATGATTTGCTTGATGCGGAAGAAGTGTTTTTGACGAACTCGAGCTGGGGCGTGCTGCCGGTGGTCAAGGTGGAGGGGGAAGCGATCGGGAGCGGGTTGCCTGGGGAAGTGACGAAGAAGTTGCGGGTTGCGGTTCTTGGTTGAAAATTGACACACAACGCGTCGTAAGGCGGTACTTGACGGTCTGTTGGGTGGGTGCCATGCTTACGGCCCGATGTCTTCATCGGGGTTTAAGTATGATGGGGTGTTTGAAGACATGCTTAAGCTGCGCGTAAGCAGGGCACCCAGCTTAGTGGCCTGATAAGCCTAAGTGTGGAAGTATAAATTCGATTAAGCGCAATGCAAGGTAGAGAAAAAATACTGGTGCAAACCAAATGGTTGATACGGCCATGACTTTGGCGAAGGCTTTTGTAGGGCTGTTTGGGCCGGGTGGTCCTTTCCAGCATTTGATTGTGATCGCTGTTGTGAGAGCGATGGCGAAGAACCAGATTGGCGTGAGGCCGATGCAGAAGGTAAAGCTGGGGAGCTGATCGAGGAGGAGATATCGATTGGAGTTAATCGCCCATTCACCCAAAATTATGATCATAGTGAACATCGCTGATGGCGGAATGGTTGCGATGAGGATTGGCTTCTTTGTGGACTCAATAAACCAAGGGCGGGGGAGAGTTGTTTCAAAATCGACAACATGTCCGCACTCAGGGCAGGTGGCGGATGAACCTTGTTCGATCAATCCGGTGAGGTCGTAGTTGCAGGTGGGGCAGGTTGGGGTGATGGGTTTGGGCACGATTGATTCTAGGGTGTGAATCTGGGTGCCATGCTTGCGCCTTGATGTCTTCATCGGGGTTTGACGCCCTGCTACAACCCAGATCCGACGGCGGCGTAGGCCGACAGCGAGCAGAGCGCGAAGATCGGGATGATTGTGGCCGATGAGACCAGGGCGAGCTTGAGGTAGGTGCTCGTCGGGCTGTCCCATTCGTTGGGCCCGTCCCACATGGCGACCTTGATCGTGTGGGCGAGCGGGGTGAGCAGTATCCAGAGCGTGATGGGAATGGCGATCATCGAGAAGAATCTATCCCCCGAGTTTGAGACTCCCGGCGCGGGGTTGAGCACGGTGAGCAGGAGACCGATTGTGCACAGCGCGATCGGGGGGATGGTGATCATAAAGTAGGATTGGGCGAGGTGCCCGATGTAGGGCGGGGCGGCGATCGCGTGAGCGTGGTGGATCTCGTCGCCGCACTCTGAGCAGGTGTAGGTGCTCGAATCGGAGAGTGGCGAGTCCGAGAGGTCATAGCAGCATTGGGGGCACACAGGATATTGGAGTGTGTGTTGTGTCATGAGTCATTCATCGCGATCCATCACGCGGACATTCCGTCGGCCGTCGAGGGGGCCGTTGGGGGCGTGGGTTTTGGTGAAGAGGCGTTTGATTTTGAAGTAGGCGTAGAGGATCAGGGCGAGGGCGATGATGATGATCGCCAGGGGGATGAAGATGACGAACCCGACGATGACGAGGATGACCAGGATCAGCAGCGAGAGGAGTTGGGCGATTGGGCCACCAACTTTGAACTGGACCGACCGCCCGGCGGGTGATGAAGACTGGAATTGTGGATTGGGTTGGTTCATGGTATGGGGTCTCTGAGTATCTACAGGGATGATAGGGATTCGGTTCGTCGGATTTCGTGGGTTGGTGCTTCACAGTTGGATCGGGATTGTGTACGATGGGGGTTGGATCTGATGAATCGCCTATTTGCTGTGTTTGGGGCCTGAATTGACGAAAAAGCAAGAACAAAACAAAGATCGCAAGTCCTTTGTGCATTTGCATTTGCACTCTGAATACTCCCTGCTTGATGGCGGGAATAAGGTTAGCAAGCTGGTCGATCGGGTGGCTGAGCTGGGGATGGAAGCCGTCGCGATCACGGATCACGGCAACATGCACGCGGCGATCCCGTTTTACAACCTCGCCAAGAAGAAGGGCATCAAGCCGATCTTGGGGGTCGAGGCGTACATCGCGCCGCGCGATCGCCATGACCGGACCTATACCGGGGTGAAGGACGGCGGTTTTCACTTAGTGATGCTCGCCGAGACGCTCAAGGGATGGGAAAATCTGCTGTACTTGTGCTCCGAGGCGTATTTAACGGGGTTTTATTACAAGCCTCGGATGGATCGTGAGCTGCTCGAAAAGCATAACGAGGGCATCATCACGATCAACGGGCATCTGGGTTCAGAGATCGCCCATCACATGGTGATGTACGAGCAGACTCGGGATCAATCGCACTGGGATAATGCGGTCGCGGTGGCCGAGTGGTATCGGAATGTGTTTAAGGGGACGGACCCATCTACGGGTGGGGGTCCTGGGTTCTATCTTGAGTTGCAGCACCACATCGGATTGCAGAACTCGATCAACCCGCATGTGATCAAGCTGGCGCGTGAGTTGGATATCCCACTGGTGTGTGATAACGACTCGCACTTCTTGCTTGAGGATGATTACGACGCGCACGATACGCTGATCTGTATCTCGACGGGCAAGGTGAAGAACGATCCTGATCGGATGCACTATCCGACGGAGTTGTATGTGAAGTCGGCTGAGGAGATGGAAGAGGTCTTCTTCTCCGACGAGTACAACAATGACGAGATGGGCGAGGCTGGTCGAGAAGCGATGGCCAATACGGTGGCGATCGCGGATCGGTGTGATGTCGAGGTGCCGATCGGTGCGAACCATGCGCCGGTTGTGATTGTGAAAGCGCCAGCCAAGAGCAAGCTGCCCAAGCACAATGCGAAGAAGTACGAAGGCGATCTGACGGCCTGGTTCAAAGATTACTGTACGAACTTCGAGCTTGATCCGGCGAACGATCCTGATCTGGATCAGGCATCGCTCAAGGAAGAGTGTGACCAGACGCTTCGGATGCTGTGCGAAGCGGGGATGGTCTGGCGGTATGGCGGGGGGATCCTCGGTTATCGCCATGATCAGATCGAGCATATTGATCCGATGCCTGAAGGGCTAGAGGGTGAAGACGCGGTTGGATGGGAGAAGTGGGCGCGATTGAATCGTGAGCTCAAGATCTTGGCCGACAAGCTGATCAGTGCGTACTTCTTGATCGTGTGGGACTTTGTCAACTGGGGTCGTCAGCGAGGCATCCCGTCGATCGCGCGTGGTTCGGGTGTGGGGACGATGTGTGGCTATGTGCTTGGTTTGTCCAACGCGTGCCCGGTGCACTATGGATTGCTGTTTGAACGATTCACCGACCCGGACCGAACAGAGTATCCCGATATCGATATCGACCTGTGCCAGAACGGCCGACTTGAGGTCATCAACTATGTGCGCGAGAAGTACGGGCATGTGGCGCAGATCATTACCTTTGGAACGCTCAAGGCGCGAGCGGGGATCCGCGATGTGGCGCGGGTGTTGGAGATGCCGCTGGGCGATGCGGACAAGCTCGCCAAGCTGATTCCTGAAGAGCTGGGCATCACGCTCGACAAGGCGCTTGAGATAGAGCCGGACTTGAAGGACTGGTACGACTCCGACGCGATGGTCAAGCGGGTGATCGATACCGCGCGGACCTTCGAAGGGCAAGCAAGGCATTCGAGTGTGCATGCTGCGGGCGTGATCGTGGCGACGCGTCCATTGCATGAGGTGGTGCCTTTGTATAAGGCGGCGGGCGCCGAGGATCACGAGATCATCACGCAGTGGGACGGGCCGACCTGTGAGATGATGGGGCTGCTCAAGATGGATTTCTTGGGGTTGCGGACGCTCAGTGTGATTGAGCGGGCTCGCCAGGAGATCCAGGAATCGTTTACGGAAGAACAGATTTGGGAAGCGGTTGGTAAGACAAAGAAGAAGGGTGAAGATCATCCGCTCGATCTCGATCGCTTGGAGTACACCGATCCGTTCGTGTTCGCCATGTTCCAGCGCGGCGACACCACCGGCGTGTTCCAGTTTGAATCCGGAGGCATGCGCAAGCTGCTCAACTCGATGAAGCCCGACCGGCTCGAAGATCTGATCGCGGCCAACGCGTTGTTCCGACCCGGTCCGATGGACCTGATCCCGGATTACAACCGGCGCAAGCACGGCACCGAAGAGGTGCCCAAGGTGCACGAGATCGTCGATCGGTTTACAGCCGAGACCTATGGCGTGATGGTGTATCAGGAACAGGTCATGCAGATCGTGCATGAGCTCGGCGGCATCCCGCTGCGCAGCGCGTATTCGTTGATTAAGGCGATCTCGAAGAAGAAGGTCAAGACGATCGATGCCGAGCGCCCCAAGTTTGTCGACGGTGCTGCGGAGAAGGGCTTGGAGAAGAAGAAGGCGGAAGAGCTCTTCGAGCTGATCCTCAAGTTCGCGGGGTATGGTTTTAACAAGTCGCATTCGACGGGCTATGCGATTGTTGCATATCAGACGGCGTACTTGAAGACCTACTTCCCGAGCCAATACATGGCGAGTTTCTTGAGCTTTGAATCTCAGGCGCAGAAGATCAGCGACTGGATTCCGTACCTTGAGGATTGCAAGCGGCTCAAGTTTATCGATCCCAAGACCGGCGAAGAGCTGCGATCGGGTGTTGAGGTGCTGGCGCCCGATGTGAATCACTCCAAGCCCGATTTCGGTGTGGTGTATGGCGATGACGAAGAGCACACGCCGAGCAGCGGGCAGATCATGTTCGGGCTCAAAGCGATCAAGGGCGCGGGGAGCAAGGCGATCGGGGGCATCGTCAACGAACGCGACTTTGGAACCGACAAAGAGAACCCAGAACGCAAGGTGTTCGGCAGCTTGTTCGAGTTCTGCGAGCGGGTGCCCAGCGGCAGTGTGAACAAGGCAACGATCGAGGCATTGATCAAAGCCGGCGCGTTCGACAATATGTACACGCGCGATCAGCGGGCGTCGTTGGTGGCGTCGATTGAGTCGGCGGTGAGCGCCGGGCAGACGGTGGCTGCCGACAAGGCGGCGGGTCAGGGGGCGCTCTTTGGCGGTGGCGATGAGCCAGAACAAACACAGGTTGAGTCTGATGCGATGTTGGCGAAGGTTGAGCCTTGGAGCGAGGCGGAGATTCTCAAGCAAGAGAAGGACACGCTCGGGTTCTATGTGTCGAGTCATCCGATGGAGGAGTGGAACCATTGGGTGCGGGCGTTCACGCACACGCGTGTTGGTGATTTGAAGAAGCTTGCGCAGGACAAACGCGTGATCGTCGCGGCGATGGTACAAAGCACCCGGATCATCGTGATGCGCAATGGACGCAACGCCGGACAGAAGATGGCGATCCTGACGATTGAAGATGCGACGGGGACGGCTGATGCGGTGATGTTTAGTAATGTCTATGGGCAGTTTGGGCACTTGCTCGAAGACGACCAGCCCAAGTTCTTTATGGGTCGATTGGATCATTCCCGAGGCGATGCCCAGATCATCGTCGATCGTCTGGTGCCGATTGATGGGCATCCCCTCGAGCAGGGCACGGTGCAGGTCATGGTCCGCCCGGATCGCATAGATGGTGATGCCCAAGATCGGCTTGAAGCTGCGAAGGTGCTTTTGCTAGAGCCGATCGATCCGAGTGATCTGTCATTGGGCAAATCGGCGCGTCCGGTTGAGGTGATTGTTGAGACCCCGGGCGCGTGGGTGTTGGTTGAGCCCAAAGCTGTGGGCAAGGTGACCCTCCGCCCAGAGCTGGTCAAAATGCTCGCAGGGGAATTGGGTGTCGATTCTGTTCGGCTCGCGGGCGGGGTGAGCGTTGAGCTCAACAAAGAGGATGATCGGCGGAAGAAGTACGCCAAGGCGTGATTTAGGTGAAGTTGAGCTGGATTTGATACCCAAAGAGGCTTGGTTATAGCCGGCACTAACCAAAATAAGCAGAATATTTTGGTTAGTACTGATTATATTCTGTGTTTGTGAGTGTTTTTGATATCCATTAATGGAGTTTTTGAGATTGGCATATCCTGCAATCGAAGTAAATGGATATTGAACTTCAAATTGTGCTATAGTTGGATATGAGCAAATGGCCAAACATTCAGGAGCACGCCCCGGGGGGGTTGGTTCAAACATCGGGCACAGAGTGGCTGCCAAGTGTATCGAGGTTGCCAGTAGAGTTTCGTGGGGACGCGTTTCTTCCTGATCAGTTGCCTGGTGGATTGGATAGTGGTCAGATCTTGCAGGAGACTTGGCCTGATGTTGAGCGTGCGGTGGCAGCGTTGTCTAGCTTAGGAGGATTGACAAAGACCCTGCCGAATCCATATTTGCTCTCGGATCCATTTCGACTTCGAGAGGCGCAGGCATCGTCTCGGATCGAGAACACGATCGCATCAGCAGAGGAAGTTGCTCTTGTAGGTGTTGGCGAAGAGAGTCGAGATGAATCTGTGGAGGTTTGGAACTATCTAAATGCTTCAGGACTCGGGCTTAATGGGGATCGGCCGGTGACGCAAGGGCTTGTCAAAGAGATGCATCAAGTTTTATTGCGCGATGGTGTTCGGGGTTCGGACCTTACCCCCGGTGTGTACCGACAATCCCAAGCGTATATAAGAGGTGATCGAAGGGGCTTTGCGTATGCACGATTCGTTCCGCCACCGGGAGAGCATGTTCAGAGTTCAATGGACGCTTATTTTCAGTTTATTGAGGATGGGCCAGAGCTATTTCCAGCGGTTATTTGTGCAGCGATGTCGCATTATCAGTTTGAGACGATTCATCCGTTTTCAGATGGGAATGGACGGCTTGGACGGATTCTCATACTGACCCAACTTAATCGGGCGGGGCTGCTTGCTCGTCCGATGGTCGACATCAGCTCATTTTTTGATCGGTTCCGTCAGGAATATTGTGACTTAATGCTCGCGGTGAGTCTTGAAGGTAGTTGGGCACAGTGGATTCAGTTTTTTTGTCGTGGGCTTGTGCATCAGGCTCAGGACGCAGAGAAACGAGCGAATCAACTTCTTGAACTTCGTCGTGATTTTATGAATCGGGTCACAGAACCAAGGGCATCGGCGTTGCTGCGTGAGTTGGTTGATTACCTGTTTACAAGACCCGCTGTACGAGCAAACGATGTGGCGGGACATCTTGAAATTCAACACAATGCGGCGCAGCGGCATCTCAATCGGATGGTTGAGAAGGGGATCTTACAGGAGGTGACCGGGCGGAGCACGCGGAGAGTGTATGTGGCCAAGGAGATCTTTGCGGTGATTGAGCAGAACTTCGACGAGGATTAAGCCCCCGACCATCGCGTATCGAGATCGTGTTCGACGCCGAGCAGGTCGAGGGCTTTGCCGGCGATGAAGTCGATGAGATCATTAATGCACTGTGGGTTGAGATAGAGCCCAGGGTTGGTCGGGGCGATGATCGCGCCCGCTAAGGTCAGGGTGCGCATGTTCTCGATGTCGATCAGGTTCAAGGGCGTTTCGCGGTGGCAGATGATCAGGGGGCGTCGTTCTTTGAGGGTGACGGCTGCAGCGCGGGTCAACAGGTTCGAGCCCGAACCCGTCGCGATGGCGCCCATCGAGGTTGATGAGCAGGGGAGGATGACCATGCCTTGGTTGAGGAACGAGCCCGTGGCGATGACGGCTCCGACATCTTTGTTGGGGTGGATGATCAAGAGTGATCGGTAGTGATCGGCGTTTGAATCGCTCTTGTCAAACTCGGCCAGGTGTGGACACAGGGATTCGAGGGAGACTGATGAGATGTTGAGCTCGTCTTTGAGCAGGCGTTTGCCAAAGTCGGTGACGACGAGGTGAACCTCGTGCCCTTTGACGAGGAGCTGGTCGAGCAGTCGGATGGCGTAGGCGGCGCCCGATGCGCCGGTGATCCCGACGATATAGCGTTTGCCGGTGGGCGAAATCGGGGTGGCTGGAGGCGGTGTCTGGCGCGGGATGATGGGCGATGGTGAAGGCATGAGGAGATGGTATGGAAGTTGATTGCTCCGGGGGTGTGCTTGGGGCAGAGTTGAACTATGATAGTGCAAGGACGCTCAAGAATGAGATGGTTCACATGTCAAGAAAAGGCGGGATCGCATGAATCGAACACACAACAGCACGGTGGGCAGAGTTTTGATCGCTGGGGCAGTCGGGATGGTCGGCTTTTCGATGGCGATGAGCGGATGCGTGAGCTATACCAATGTGCCTGTGCCTGCCAGTGCGCCTGCGTTTAAGAACGCGAACCATTCGCAGCCAATTTTGGTGCTCACGCGAGCACTCGAAGCGGTGATCAACGAGCATCCAGCGGGCGACGGGGCGTATGCGATCAACTTGCCGATGGGCACGGCCCCTGAAACATTTGAGAAGATCATCGCCAACTTGCCCGAGGGCGCGACCATGCCGATCGAGGGGATGGATGCCGATATGCCTACTTATCACATCGGGCGGGTCTGGATTCGTGCTTCGGATGCGAAGGTTGATGTGATCTATCCGTTCACGGGTATGGACGGCGTGTCGAGCGAGCAGAATGTGACGATCTGGTTGAGTGGCGGCGTGCGGAGTTGGCGGGTGCATCGCCGACAGTATTGGGCAGCGGGCACGATCCCGACGCCTCCGGTGTATGTGCCGATTGCTGAAGAGGAAGAACCGACTGGCGAGGTCATAGAACAGACAGTTGAAGAATCAAGCGAAGATCAGAATGATGAATCGAGCCAATCAGCCCAGGACGAGTAAGCGGTTTGTGAAGGGATATATTTGCCATGTGGAACGGGCATCATCTGCTCTCGATGGAACACGCCGACGCTCCGCAAGCGCGGGCGTTGCTCGCGTTGAGCGATGCGGATGCCTTTGCGCCTGATCTGCTTGCAGGGCGATCGGTTGCCAACCTGTTCTTTGAAGATTCGACACGCACACGGGTGAGCTTTTCGCTCGCGGGGCAAAGGCTCGGGGCGCATGTGGTTGATCTGACGAGCAAGGGCTCGTCGATGTCCAAAGGCGAAACGCTGATCGACACCGCATGGAC
>CAJXXI010000064.1 GCA_913062615.1 uncultured bacterium
GAACCGAACTCGAAGCCGCCGGTCATGTGTTCGAGACGGATCATTCGGATACAGAAGTGCTGGTGCATGGGTGGCGGGAATGGGGCGGAAAGCACAAACTTGAACTAAGTGATCGTGGCGACCCTGACCCACTTACCAACCACGGATTGTTCGAGCATCTCGAGGGCATGTGGTCATATGCATGTTGGACTCAAAGCAACGGCGTTTTTCAGATTGGTAACGATCGTCACCGTGAAAAACCTGTATGGATGCAGCACTCCGCCACGCAATACATATTCTCCAGCGTTCTTACGGGGATGATCTCTCTGCGTGCCCGATGCACGCAGGACGCACTCTTTGAAAAGCCCGATTACTCCATACCCAACATGGTTCGCAGCACGAAATTACTACATACCTATCTTGGTGCTGAACGCGAGTTTGACTCCTTTGGAACAAAGGGCCTCGACGGCGACTCGTTCGTCGGCCCTTCGCATCATTGGTACAAGAATCAAAGTCCTCGACCGCATGTCATCAATCATCGAGTTCATGAACCCGACACTGAGACGATTGACGCGTTGATTGCCCAAAGCGTTCGATCACAGCTTGAAGCTGATGTACCGATTGGCATCTTCCTATCAGGAGGCATTGACTCCGGGTTGATCGCAGCGCATGCCCAAAGTCATGCCCCGGGGATCAAGGCGTACACAGTACGGATGCCAGACCCAAGATATGATGAATCCGAAGCTGCCGCAGAGACAGCCAAAGTGCTTGGAATCAACCATGAAATTCTTGAATGCGCCCCAGACCCAGCAGCAGACCTCGTCAAACTAATCCAGCAGATCGGAGTCCCATTCGGTGACAGCTCGCTTCTCCCTACATACTGGCTGAGCAAGGAGGTCAAAAAAGAAGTCTCCGTCGCGCTCGCAGGAGACGGCGGGGATGAACTCTTTGCCGGATATGAGCGGCATCGGGTGGCAGGATTGCTCTCTACCCGGCGAAAAATGCTGATGTTGATTCCAAGCTGGCTGATGAGCCAACGCGACCCAAAGTCCAAATGGACAAAGATCGCCCGTCTCGGACATGCATCTCGTGGAGATGGTTATTCAGGGTTGATTGATCTCTTCCAAGGCTCCGATATGGGTAAGCTGTTCGGCTCTCAATGGAATTCTGGCGTCTCACTTCACCCGTTGAACCTCTTACTTATTGGTATTGGCGCAAGCTGGTCACTAATACGCTCGGATCAACACAAAGCAGAGATCGCAGTTGGGAGGGCACTCGATCACGATCTCAGAGATTACTTGCGAAATGATCTCTTGTTCAAAACAGACTCCGCCTCTATGCACTCTGCTCTGGAGGTCCGCTGTCCGTTCCTCGATTCGGAACTTGTGAATCTCGCAACAAACGCAAAAATATCAACCCTCATGCCCAACGGTGAGCGCAAAGGGCTGCTCAAACAAGTCGCTCGCAAATACCTCCCCGATCACATCGTCGATCGCCCAAAGCAGGGCTTCGCCATCCCCATCGGCGAGTGGTTCCGCACGGACTATGGCGACATGCGACAACTCCTCTACGACCACCTCGAATCCGCCGACCCGTTCCCGGGCTTGGCAGATGCGGGCGTGAACATCAACATGAATTTCGTGCAGCAGATGCTCCGCGAGCATGACGCCGCCGGCGAGAAATCAATCAACCCCTGGCACGGGCGTGATCACTCACAACGGCTGTACATGATGCTGGTACTGAGCATCTGGAGCAAATGGCTCGATCGGATTCGATCAGAACCGGTGGCACAGGCGTCCCGCCTGTGATGACTTTTTGCACCTTCAATATCTGAAAAAAAGAACACAGGCGGGACGCCTGTGCCACCGGTTTCAGTTAACCCTGCCCGACCTTGCCATCAATATGCACATCCATTTGTGGATAAGGGATACCGATTCCCGCTCCATCGAGTGCATACTTGATGTCGCGTGTGAGCTGATCCTTCACCGCCCAGTAATCATCCGCATTCACCCAGACCTTCACAGTCCAATCGATCGACGAGCCGCCCAAGCCGGTGAGCACCACGGCCGATTCAGGATCTTGGAGCACATCGGTGCAGGCTTTGGCCGCAGCCATGAGTACCTCGCGGGTTTGGTCGACATCAGCGCCGTAATCCGTCCCCACTTCAACCGAAACTCGACGGGTATCGTGGTGCGATATATTCTCGATCGTGCCCCCGAAGATCGAGCCGTTGGGCACGATGATGCGGCGGTTGTCCGGCGTGTCGAATGTCGTTGTGAACAACCCGATTTCAATAACCTTGCCAGTCGTTCCACCCGCATTGGCAACATCGCCGACCTTGAACGGACGGAAGAACAAAAGCATCACGCCCGCAGCCACATTGCCCAGCATCCCCGACAATGCCATACCAACCGCGAATCCGCCAGCCGCGAGCACTGCTGCGAAACTAGTGGTTTCAACGCCAAGTGTGCCGAGAATGGCAATCCCGCCTGCGAACAAGACGAGATACCGAATCATGTTGCCCAAGAACCGTGCGAGCGTTTCTTCAACATTCGCCTTTCGGCAGGCCTTGGTGGCCATGCCTTTGATCCACCCGGCGACAAACAACACCGCAATGATCATCGCGATCGCCAGAGCGATCGGTTGCCCGATGGTCTCCCACGCGAGGATCCAGGTATCCGAACCCATCTCACCCTCCGAGAGTTTCGAGACTAAATCTCCGAATCCTTGTTCGGTAGCACTGACTACCGCAACGCCATCCACCTGCTCGACGGCGCTCTCAACTGCATCTTGTGCTTGAAACATGCGTATTCCTTCGCTGGTATAGAGTAGTTCAACTATCCCCGAGCCAGATTGTACCGTCGATGGATCCCATGGTCTGTTTCTGTGCGTGTTTGAACCCTGTTTGCAGATTACGCTCTAATATGGCATACTGTGTACATAGAGATGTCCTGGTTCTGTACGCTTGGGCAGGAAGTTCTCGATAGGATTGTGGGCGTGCGGGAAATATGGCCGAAGGATAGAGTGTGAGCAATACAAACCCATCCCAATCCAACGATCGTGCACCATCAACCGATGGGGCAGCACTCAACGGGACAGCCCTGACCCGACGCAGAATGCTCAACATCGCAGCCAAGGCCGGTACCGCTGCGATCGCAGTCGGCGCGATCTCATCGCTCGTCGGGTGCAACACAACCGCTCAAAAACGGGTCAAGAAAAAGGGCGGCTCGCTCGGACAACCGATCCCGTCCGACCCGATCACCTACACGCGTACACCATCGCCGGTCAATCCCCCGAACTACACGCCACCGACACAAACACCAGATATCGCGATTAATCTCCCACTCTCTTCGATCCCATCCTTCGTCATCGCGCGTACCAAATGGACAAGCGCAACGCCCAAGCGTTGGCTTGCCGATTCGATGACCCCCATCCATCGGATCACTGTCCATCATGATGCGATCATGCCGGTGCCATCAGGGTCGTACGCCGACTCATTGCGTCGGATGAACCTCATCCGACGCGGGCACCTCAACAACGGGTGGGCCGACATCGGATATCACTTCGCGATCGATCCCAAAGGGCGCATCTGGCAGGCTCGCCCGCTCGAGCTTCAGGGAGCCCATGTCAAAGACCACAACCCGGGCAATCTCGGTATCGTCGTCTTCGGCAACTACGAAAAAATCCGCCCGACACAAGCAACGCTCAACTCCGTAAATAAAATGATCGCCTATGCGATGCACCGGTTCAATGTGCCCCTCGCCAATGTACACACACATCAAGAACTCCGCAACACCGCCTGCCCGGGCCGATTCCTCCAAGAGCAGATGCAACGCACCCGCGCCCGCGGCGGCAAGCTCGCGATGGCTGTCGAAAACCAAGCGATTCGCTCCTGATCCGACCGCTCGTTGTTCCGTCTTTGTTTATAGCATACGAACGCGAATATTACACCGCGTCGGTTTGTGCCGGCTCGGTTGTAGATTCTTCAACCGGCGCATCGCCAAAGATCGCTGACCCAACACGCACGATATTGGCGCCTTCTTCGATCGCGACTTCATAGTCGTTGCTCATGCCCATCGAGAGCAGATTGAAATGCTCTTCGCCGACACCATCGCGCACGAGATCATCGAACAACTCTCGGCAACGCACGAACTGCAAACGAGAATCTTCAGGATTATCTGACAGCGGCGCCATCGTCATCAACCCACGCACACGCACATTGACCATCGTGTCAATCTGCTCTGCGATCGCACCAGCAGCTGCGATCGGTACGCCGAACTTTGATTCTTCATTCGAAACATTGACCTGCAAAAGCACATCGATCGTTCGATCGAGCTTGTTGGCGATCTGCTGGATTTCTTCTGCCAACCGCAAGCTATCGATCGAATGCACCAAACGGACAAGATCGCCAATCTTGCGGACCTTATTGCGCTGGAGGTGCCCGATCATGTGCCACCGGACGGGTTCGGATGGATCAAAGCTCGCGTGCTCGCCGGTGACTCGCGGGTGCAGACGCATGCGTTCGAACCATTCGTTGATGACACTTGCACGCTGGGCGAGCTGCTGGACCTTGTTCTCACCGAAATCTCGGTGCCCGAGTTCGATCAACTCACGGATATCTTCAGGCTCGGCAAACTTGGTCACAGCGATCAGATAGACCGACTCTGGGGAACGCCCGGATCGGATCGCTGCATCGGCAACGCGCTGTTTTACTTCCGTGTATCTCGCTTTGAGTGTGGGCATTTGACCTCCTGTCAATGGTGCATCATCGAATTGGTATCCCTCAAGGATATCCGAAATCACCCAATAAAACAGGCGATCGGGCATCAATCCGCACAATCTATCTATGTATGTATCGCACTCAAGGCGAACCGGTCCAACTGCTCCCTCGGCGAGTTGGCGAGGTTGGTGCCGCGGTCCCATCTGGTTCGGGTTTGGCTTTCCACCGCCCGTATCCCATCTCTGCATCGCGCTCGGACGGATCTTGCGCGTCTGCTGTCAAACCGAATCGATCATCGATCGATTCATCCGCTCCTGATGCCACGGGCAAATCGACGCGTCGCTGTTGGAGCTCACCGATCTCTTGGATGCCGCAACCCGTAAGTATGGACAATACAACAACATAGCCAACGCCCTGAATCGCTTTTCGTGTAGTGATCTTCATGATGCAGTATACGCAACCCAACCCCAAGAGGATTCACAATGGGTCTTTTGGAATGTCTGGACCCGCACTATGTGGCGGGGGCACATTGGGCACATCATCGCCCGCCCGATCATTGATCTCGGAGAGCCTGGCTTCGATCTGGGCAAATCGGCGTGTCAGCCCCATCACCGCCTTATTGATCTGGGCGATTTCTGCTGAGAGAATCTCGATATTCCGGTCGGCATACCCTGCGGATTCTTCGAGTTGATCGATCCGATGCTGCTCATTTCCATGACTTTGTGGCGATTGACTCATACCAGAGTGTATTCGATCGCCGATCCATACCCACGCATGCGCACGAAAAAACACGCATTGCCGAAATGATGTTTCAATGGTTTAGCCTGCTTTGGCGATCTGGATCAGCGTTCCACCAATATCCGTCGCCTTCACCCGGTTGCGACCGGATTGCTTGGCTTCGTAAAGGTTCCGATCGGCCATCTCGAGCATCGCTGCAGGCGTGCAGGTGAGCCCTTCGCCATTGTCCGCGCCGACTACCCCGCACGAGAGCGTCACCGCTCGGCTCGGGTGCTGCGACCAGGACACAGCTTCGCAGCTCTGTCGGATACGATCGCACAAAATCTTCGCTTGTTCGGGCGTGGTCTCAGGCATGATCATCACGAACTCTTCGCCACCATATCGGCATGCGATGTCGATCGATCGGCACTGCTGTTGGATGATCTGGGCGACCCCGGAGATCACCGTATCGCCCGCAGGATGCCCATAGGTATCGTTCACCGATTTGAAATGATCAAGGTCGATCATCGAGATCGAGAGCGGGTGCCCATGGCGAACCGCGCGGTCATATTCTTCCTGAAGCCGATCATCGAAGTATACCCGATTGAACAATCCACTTAGCCCGTCGATCTGTGCCTTCTGGGCGAGCATCTTGAGCAACGCAGACAACTTGAGCGATGAGCGGACCCGTGCACGAAGCTCGGTGATCTCGAATGGTTTGGTAATAAAATCGACCGCGCCAAGATCGAACACCGCCACCTTATCCTGCGAAGAGTCCATCCCCGAAAGCACGATCACCGGGATATCACGGGTCTTTGGATCATCTTTGAGCACACGGAGGGTTTCGTACCCGTCCATCACAGGCATGTCGAGATCAAGGAGAATGAGCGAAGGCTCATCCTTGAGTGCCCGTTCATGCCCGGCTTTGCCGTCATGCTCACCAATCAGCGAGATCGACTCTGAACGCAGACGCGCATCGAGAATCCGATGGACGAACTGGGAGTCGTCGATCAATAGCACAACGGGCGTTGTATCGAGTTGGTTAATGCTTTGGTCAGACATTCGGAAGGTGGTGCTCACTCAACTAGTGGATCAAGGGGGGATTCAAGAGGGCGTGTTGCTCGGCTGATTATTGCTTTGGAAAGAGATAGGACTGGCAAAGCGAGACAAGGCTATCAACCTCGCCACGGATGGCTTCAAAATCGCTCACCGAATCATTGAGCGAACGAATATTCCCTTCGAGCTCGGCTGCCGCCGAACCAATCGCAGGGAACCCAAAGCTTGGGGCGGAACCTTTGAGCTGATGAGCAATCGTCTTGAGTTGATCAAGATCATCGTTGGTCGCTGCAGCGTTCATCGCATCGACCCGCCCCGGGAGTTCGCCAAGGAAGTATTCAATGAGTTCTGCGTCCTCGGGATCATTAATGTCAAGGCTATATGCGTTTGGATCTGGTGCAGTCATAAACAATCTCCTCCCCCATTCATCGGCCACAGAGCGAGTCTGATTTACCTCAGAACCCAGAATCCCACACGAAACAAGAGCCTCTCAACCGGAATAAATACCCCCAACCCCCCCCTACACACTGCCCCCCCCCCAATGTAGTGCGTGGTTTTCGTTATCAGACCACTCCTTGATTCCACCCGTCGAACATCTGACGCCAACAATAGAGTGTGCCTGCCAAAGTCAACATCGAACGACGAACTGAACCTGTCGAACTCGGAGCCCAATCCCGCCGGGCGAAGGTGCGTATTTTCTTTGGAGGATCGTTCGATCCGGTGCATATTGGGCATGTGGGGCTCCCCAGATACCTCGTCGAGCACTTTGAAGATGGGTGCGTGATCTATGTGCCAGCCGGTCGATCGCCATTTAAGTCCGCGAACCCAACCGCCGATCACCATCGGCTCGCCATGCTCAAAGTCGCAGTACGCGACTTTGAGCATGGCAGTATCTGGGAACAAGAACTCAACGATGCGCTGTTGAACCAAGATCAGCCCAGCTATTGGGCGGACACCTGGGCGGTGGTGTCGCAGCTGAACATGACAGGCACCGACCGGTTCTTGATTGGTGCCGACCAAGCACTCTCGATGCACCGTTGGCGTCGATACACCGAGTTCTGGAGCGATGCGATCGTTGTGCTTCGGGATGATGCGGATTCGGTTGAATCGCTGATGGATCAGATGAACAAGCTCGAGGTGTGGACCGCAGAAGAGCTTGCGCATTGGCGGACACAGATCATCATCGTCCCCACGATTGATGTGTCATCGACCGCGATCCGCAGCACGCTCGGCGATGCCCAAACACGCTCACAAGCAATCGTTGGACTCGACCCACTCGTTCATGAGTACATCCTTGAGCATGGGTTGTATCAGCCTACGAACTAAAAAAGAACCCTGCAATCTGCAGGGTTCTTTGGGTTTGATTTACACGCATGTATTAGACGCTTGCTGATGCTTGGCTGCACTCGGATTTGAGCGCGTCGACCATGTCGACTTTCTCCCAGTTGAAGAAGTTGATCCCATTTTTCTTGGTGGCTTTGCGTCCAAAGTGCCCATGACGGGCGGTCTTCTGGTAGATCGGGTTGCGGAGTTCGAGGGTCTCGATAATCCCGCGTGGGGTCAGCGGGAATACCTTGCGGACAGCTGCCGAGATGACGCCCTCGTCAACCTTGTTGGTGCCAAAGGTGTCGATGTAGACACTCGTAGGTTCTGCAACCCCGATGGCGTAGGACAACTGCACTTCACATTCGTCCGCCAAATCCGCAGCGACGACATTCTTGGCGATATAGCGTGCCATGTAGGCTGCCGAGCGGTCTACTTTGGTCGGGTCTTTGCCACTGAATGCACCGCCACCATGACGCCCGCGACCGCCGTAGGTATCAACGATGATCTTGCGTCCGGTCAAGCCACAGTCGCCGTGCGGGCCACCGATTTCGAATCGACCCGTTGGGTTGACATGGACCTTGATGCCCGGGTTCCAGAGCTCGCCGAGTACTGGTTTGATAATGTGCTCGATGACTTCGCGCGTGAGCTCGTCCTGCCTTGAGTTCCACGATGGTGCGTGCTGGGTTGAGAGGACGACGGTATCGACGCGGACGGGTTTGCCGTGGTCGTACTCAACGGTCACCTGGCTCTTGGCGTCAGGACGCAGCCCCGGAATGGTTTCGTTTCTGCGGACATGGGCTTGCTGGGCAACGAGTTTGTGCGAGAGCATGATGGGCAAAGGCATCAGCTCTTCGGTTTCTTTACATGCGAACCCGAACATCATGCCTTGATCGCCCGCCCCTTCTTTGTTCACGCCTTGAGCGATGTCTGGAGATTGCTGATTAATCGAAACCATGACCGCACAGGATTCGGCATCGAATCGCATGTCGCCATCGTTGTACCCGATATTGCGGATGACGCCTCGGACGATTTCGGGGATATCGACATACCCTTCGGTGGTCACCTCGCCAGCGATGACCGCCATGCCCGTCGAGACCATTGTCTCGACCGCGACGCGTGAATACGGATCATTTGCGAGCATCGCATCGAGGATCGCATCGGATATCTGGTCCGAGACCTTATCTGGATGCCCCATCGAGACGGATTCGGAGGTGAAGAGTTGGGTTTCGCTCATTTTCAATAGTCCTTATCTCTCAATTCAGTGTGGCAATGGCCAAACTGCTGTTGTCTTACTTTCGGATTTATGGATTATAGCCTATTCGATCGAAGTTGCTCATTCTTGACCATGCCTCGCGTGGGTGAGGCTTTGGCGACCTTGCAACGCTATCCTCCGTACATGGCTGTGAAAACCAAGCAAAAAACCGTCCGTTCTAAGAGTCTGACCTACGCCGATTCTGGTGTGAGCATCGCGGCGGGCGATAAGTTCGTTGGGTCGATCGGGTCGCTGCTGCGCCGAACCCACGGGCAACGGGTCATCGACAACCCCGGTGGATTCGCCGGGCTGTTTCGGCTCGATTACAACGAACAGCTCTTCAAACACAACCACAAAGACCCGGTGCTCGTTGCCTGCGCCGATGGTGTGGGCACCAAGGTGCACCTCGCCATCGAGATGAACAAGCACGACACCGTCGGGATTGATCTCGTTGCGATGAATGTCAATGACCTGATCGTGCAGGGGGCTGAGCCCTTGTTGTTCCTCGATTACATCGCGGTCAACGCGGTGGATCAGGATGTGCTCTATGACATCGTCAAGGGAATATCCGAAGGATGCAAGCAGGCCGGGTGCGCACTCATCGGCGGCGAGACCGCCGAGATGAACGATCTCTACAAGCCCAACGACTATGACCTCGCCGGGTTTAGTGTCGGGGTGGTTGAACTCAAGAAGGCAACGAACCCGCTCCGGGTTGAAGCAGGTGATGTCATCATCGGGCTCGAGAGTTCAGGCGTGCATTCCAATGGCTATTCGCTCGTTCGCAAGGTCATCAAACACGCGAACCTCAAACTCGACAAAGTGTATCCCGAGCTCGAAACCGAGCGAACACTCGGCGAAGTGCTCCTTGAACCAACGCGGATCTATGCCGATTCAATCGTGAAACTCCTCCGCGCATACAAGGTCAAAAAGATCATCTCCGGGATGGCCCACATCACTGGCGGCGGCATGGAAGGCAACATCAACCGGGCGATTCATGACCAGGTCGATGCGGTAATCGATGAAAAAAAATGGACACCCCCACCGGTATTCGATCTGCTTCAAGATCGCGGAAACATCGACGAAGCGGAGATGCGCGTCGTATTCAATATGGGGATCGGATACTGCCTCATCGTTCGCCCGAGCTTTGTTGATGGGGTGATGCGCAGGCTTGAAAAGTCTGGTGAAAAAGCCCATGTGATCGGAAAGATCGTCAAAGGCAAGGGCAAGGTAAAGATCAAGAACCGCAAGAAATGAACTCAGCCCAGCCGACGAGCCGCGTACATGAGCGTTGCGCATGCTCCGGTCAGCCCCCATAACAGCACCATCGTATGAGCAACGAAAGGCAACACACTCAGGGCGACCCCCATCGCCAAAGCGCTGTAGTCTGCCGATTTCTTGCCGTAGATAAAGAACCCCATCCCAAATGCACCGATAAGCACTCCCGATAACATGACTGCAGGATTATCAAGGTTCATCAATACTTCTCCGCGTGACTCGAGCGTGTATCTACACACTTCATCTGTGTGATATCGTGAATGGATTGGCCAATAGATTCGTGAGATTCGAATCAAGCCGCCGACACAATCCCACCCGGTGACTATCGGATACTGATTCAACTTATGGGTTTGGCTTGTAGAGCCCTTTGGCCGCGAGGATATGGGCGATCGCTTCGCGGGCGGCGCCGTGCCCGCCGGGTTTGGTGGTCACCAGGGTGCAAGCGCTGATGACTTCTGGCTCGGCATCGCTCGGGCAGGTCGAAAAACCGACGCGGGTGATCGCGGGGAGATCTGGCCAATCATCGCCCATGTACGCGATGTTGGACTCTGCGATCCCGGTGCGTGTGATGATCTCATCGAGGGCTTGAGATTTGTTCTTTGAGCCTTGGATGATCAGGTTATCGTCGATGCCCAACGACTTGAGCCGATGGGTGAGGGCTTGTCCTGATCGCCCGGTGATAATGGCGATTTTGAGCCCGGCGTTGAGCCAGAGTCTGAAACCGAATCCGTCGCGGACATTGAATCGTTTGGTTTCCGAGCCATCGTCGTCGATGTTGATCGAGCCGTCGGTGAGGACGCCGTCAACATCGAAGATGAAGAGCTCGATCTGCGTGGGGCTTGAAGGCATTAGTCGTCCTCCACGAGTTTCATCGCGATGAGGTCTTGGACATCGAGGAGCCCGATTGGTTTGTTCGCCGCATCGACGATGGGGATTTCGTCGGATCGGTACTCCCTGAACATCGCGACGGCTTCGCTGGCGAGCGCGTCGATAGTCAATGTTTTGGGGCCCTTTGACATGACCGATGCGAGCGGGCACTGGAGTTCGTCGGCGTTTCGCAGGACGAGTCGTCGCAGATCCGAGTCGGTGAAGATGCCGGTGAGGATGCCGCTGCCGTTGGTGATGAGCAACGCGCCCGGTCGGCGTTTGACCTTCGATGCTTCTTCGAGGGCATGGGCAACCGTGGCGTTCTCGTTGGCGATCGGGAGATTCTTGCCTGCGTGGTGGCGGATGAGTTCGCTGACGGGTTTGAGCAATGAACCCAGCGTCCCGCCCGGATGGCGGGCGTGGAAATCCTCGTTGGTGAACGATCGCCTGCGGGCGACCGCGAGGGCGAGGGCATCGCCAATAGCAAGTGCAGCGGTGGTCGAGGTGGTCGGCGCGAGGTAGTCACCATCGCCGGCTTCGTCGGTGACGAGCGCTTCGAGGGTGACGGTGGCGATGCGTTGGAGCGAGGACTCTTTCCCGTTGACGGCACCTCTGGTAATTGCAATGATCGGGAGCTTGTCCTGACGGAGGATCGACGCGAGCCCGATGAGCTCGGCGGTCTCACCTGAGTGCGAGAGGCAGATGGCCAGGTCGTTCTTGCGGAATCGTCCGAGATCCCCATGGGCAGCTTCGGTGGGGTGGACAGCGTGTGAGGTGATGCCCAGCGATGCCATCGTCGCGGATATCTTGGCGCCGATGTGCCCGGATTTGCCCAAGCCCGAGACGATGACAGTGCCCCCCGCGTCGGCGCACCCGACGATCAGATCGACCGCTTGGGTGTAGCGATTATCGACCGCATCGCCGAGCTTAGCGATCGCAGCGGACTCGTGTGCGAAGGCACGGGCGATGAAGGCGAGTTCTTCGGCGGATTTGGCGGCAGATTTGGTGGTCGCGGGCATGAGAGAAGGATATGCAGACTGGCGGGGAGAGGGAAATCGTGTGAATCCTACGATTCGCCACGAAAAAACACCCCGAAGGGTGCTCTGGAGGTGTTGAGTTGACGGTTCGCTTATCGTCGTACGCGTCGGTACGCACCAAGACCGGCGAGCATGCCCAGCCCTGCGAAGGCGGCTGGTGGGAGCGGGACGACATTGACGGTGGTTTCATGCATTGAAACACTTGTGAGCCCTGATGCGCCAGCCATCGTTAAGCCACGCCAATCGTATGTAATCCCTGCATAGAGATCGAGGGTTTCACTGCCCATCGCTGCGACTGTGAGCGCTGCGTGGAAGATATTGGTTCCGTCGAGATAGACATCAAAGAACGAATCAGAGATACCATCCAGCTGGTCATTACGAAAGTCCCATTCGATGGTGACTGTCATGTCCTCGGTGACTGTAAAGGCTTTCATAAAGGACATGGCAACGAATGCGATATCGGTGGACCCGGCGTATGCGAGCATCGAAAGGCCCAGCTCAGTTCCAACGGTTGATGAATACGATGTGCCAGTGCTTGACGACTCGTCCCAACCACCAACTGGGCTGAAATGGTTGTACGCTCCGAGGTTCTCGGCGTGAAAACTGTTCCCTGCCCCAATCCAAGTAAAATCAGCAGCTGCCGATGAGCAAAGCCCCGCGCCAATAAGTGCGCCGCCGAAGAGGCATTTTTTTAGTTTCGTATTCATTTTATTTCTCACAAATAGAAATAGGTGTGCGTGATTGTGCCCTCGCCTCTTGACGGGACTGGACCGATCGTACACGGTCTTGCCCATTTTATGGTCTTTGTTTTTTGAATTTTGGGACAGATTTGCAAAAATCAAACTCACCCAATTGTGTCCATAATAAAATAGGCAAACTGCCTAAGAATAAAGCACCCTGAGGGGCGCTTTGTGATTGAGCGATTAACTTGCTGTCGACGAGTCGGAAGGCGCCGAGCATGATGCGATTGGCTAGGCGTTGGCGACGCGTTTTTTGCCGTTGCAGCATGGGCATGGGATCGGGTGC
>CAJXXI010000065.1 GCA_913062615.1 uncultured bacterium
AACGAGCGCGTTCGGGCATGACCCCCCCGCCCGCCGTCGAGCTGAGCCGAACCATGGCGACGATGATGGAGCACGATTGCAAAGCGGTGGTGATGGAAGTGTCGAGCCATGCGCTCGACCAAGCGCGTGTGGGCGCGATCCGATTCGACGCCTGCGCCTTTACAAACCTCACCGGCGACCATCTCGATTATCACCACACCATCGAGCACTACCAAAGCTCGAAAGCCAAGCTGTTCGGATTGCTTAAGGACGATGGGCTCGCGGTGATCAATATTGATGACGACGGCGCTGGGCTGATGATCGATGCGTGTGCCGCGGGCTCACAAATCATGCGGTGCACAGCAAACGATTCAGTCAAGGTGCTCGATGAATCAATCAAAGGCATGACGCTCAAACTCCACACGCCGATCGGAGTGATCGAATCGCGCGTGCCGATCTTTGGTTCGTACAACGCGATGAACATTCTTCAGGCTGTACTTCTCGCCCAGCATGTGCTGGGCAAGGCTGGGATAAGCGAATCGGATCAGATGCGTGCGATGGAAGAAGAACTGGTGCACCTTGCGCTACCAAGCGGCCGATTCGAGCATGTCGAATCTATCGACGACGATATTGTGGTGCTCGTTGACTTTGCCCATACGGATGACGCGTTGGGCAGTGCGCTCGGTGCGATTCGGGCGGTTTTAGCCGAGGAATCAAGGCTCTGGTGTGTGTTTGGGTGTGGCGGCGATCGAGATACCACCAAACGCCCGCGGATGGGATCGGTTGTTTCAGAACTGGCCGACTTGGTGGTGATTACAAGTGACAACCCGCGGACCGAGCCTCCCAATCGGATTATTGATGAGATCCTGTCGGGAATTTCTTCTGAGCACAAGGGCAAGGTGAGCGTGCAGTCCGATCGTTCGCGGGCGATCGGGTATGCGATTGCCAATGCCGGCGTGGGTGATGTGATTCTCATCGCGGGCAAAGGGCACGAGACCGAGCAGGTTTCCCCCGACGCGATGGGTGGCACACGCTCGGTGCACTTCGACGATCGCGAGCATGCACAAACAGCACTCCGCGAGCGTCGGCTCCGTAGTTCAACCGAGGTGCCCAACAAATGAGCACATGGACCTACGAAGATATCCGGATCGCAACCAACAGCGGATGGGTGATCGAGCCCAAGGGCGACACGATCAACTATACGGGCGTCGCGATCGATACACGCGAGTTGGAGAGCGGACAGGTGTTCTTCGCATTCGTCGGCGAGCAAACCAACGGGCACGCGTACCTTAGACAGGCTGCCAAAGCCGGCGCGTCGGTGTGTGTTGTGACGGATGCGAGCAAGGTGCCCAGCGATCTCGGCGTGCCCGTGCTTGTGGTTGATGATGCACTTATAGCGATCACCGCGATGGCGGGTGCATGGCGGACAAGGATCAACGCAACAGTCGTCGCCATCACCGGGTCGAATGGAAAGACAACCACTTGCAGATTTGTGCATGCGTTGTGCACGCAACGCGGGTTGTCGTATGTTTCACAGAAGAGTTTCAACAACGCACTCGGCGTACCGATTACGATTCTCAACACGCCAAGCGATGCCAAGTATTTAATCGCCGAGCTCGGGACAAGCTCCCCGGGCGAGATCGCGGCACGCGCAGCGTTGGTCAAGCCAGACTTCGCGGTGATCACCTCGATCGGGAGTGCGCATCTTGAAGAACTCGGCGATCGGGCGGGTGTTGCGAAGGAAAAATCGGCGATCATCGACGCGCTTCCCGACGGCGCTACCGCGGTGATCATCGGCGGCGTGGATGAACTCGAAGAAGCGATCGATGCGGTAAAACAAGCACGAAATATCGTACGCGTCGATGCTGATCGAGTAGCGACTTGCGAATCATCATCAGGCTATACGCCCTTTGCGTTCGATGGCGTAGGGTTTACGGTTCCAATGCTCGGCATGCACAACGCGATGAACGCAGCGATGGCGATCGAAGTGGGGCGTGCATTGGGGTTCGCCGATGAGTTGGTCCGGGTGGGGTTGATGAATGTGCAACTCCCCGAGATGCGCCTCGAACGCGTCGAGATTGAAACAACGACCGAATCGATCGTGGTGTACAACGATGCCTACAACGCGAACCCGGATTCGATGCGTGCAGCGTTAATAACATTTGATTCTTTGGACGGAAACTCCCCAAAGATTGCAATCCTTGGCGACATGCTCGAACTCGGAACACATGCACACGCCCAGCATGTTGTGTTCGTTCAAGAGTTAGCGCAGTATGAATCAATCACCCAGTTCATCCTCGTTGGGCAAGCATTCGCAAGCACAGGATTGAACCCGGGTCGGGTCGCGCTGATTGAATCAATAGACGATGACGCCATGAATCGGATCGCATCGATGATCGAGCCCGGCTCGTGCGTTTTGCTCAAGGGATCACGCGGGATTCGACTCGAACGCATCGCGCAAGTTCTCACTGGTCTTCATTCAACCGAACCGATTGCCAAGTAAAGTATTCACTTATGATCTATATCATCTTCGAACTGCTGCAGAAATGGATCGACCTTGAGCTGTTGTACAAGCTCTTTTCGATCTTCGATCAGGTCCAGTTCCGCGCGTTGCTCGCGGCGGGGTTGTCGTTTGCGATTGTGGTGCTGATGGGTAAGCGGGTGATTCGGTTTTTGGTCTCGATGAAGATCGGCGACGCCGGCGAGACCGATGCCGAGCTTTTACGAGAGCACGCAGCGACCAAGGCCAATGTGCCCACCATGGGCGGCGTGCTGATCGTCGGTTCAATTTTTATCTCGACCTTTTTACTCGCCGATATCCGGATCAACCGGATCTATCTCGGGCTCTTTACGCTCGTTTGGTTGGCGTGTGTTGGCGGCGCCGATGACTGGCTCAAGCTCACAGCATCGCGTCGAGGCACGGGTCGCCAGGGCTTGTATTCGTGGGAGAAACTCGTTTTTCAGCTCGGCATCGGCGCGATCGTCGGGTACTTTGCCTATCGCTATGGCATGCTCGCCGGCGGCGCAGATTCGATGGCCCATGTGCTCAACTTGCCCTTCCAACGCTCGTATGAGCCAACGACCAAGTTCGCAGCCGACGGGTTGATCTATCTTGGCATGCCCGTGTTCATTTTTATCTCGACGATGATGGTCGCGGGTCTATCAAACGCCGTCAACATAACCGACGGCATGGACGGGCTCGCGTCGGGCACCTCGGGGATCATCAGCTTCGGGCTGATCCTGCTCGCGTTGATCGCTGGCAACGAAGGGGCGGCCCAATATTTGTATGTCCCCTATATCCCGTTCACCGATGAACTCGCGGTGATGGCCGGGGCGATGGCGGGCGCGTGCTTGGGGTTCTTGTGGTGGAACTGCAAACCGGCGCAGGTCTTTATGGGCGACACCGGCTCGCTCGCGATCGGCGGATTGATCGGATACATGGCGGTGATGATACGCCAAGAAGCGGTCGTGCTCATGATGTGCGGCGTATTCCTTTTCGAGATCGGCTCGGTCGTCTTGCAAGTCGGATGGTTCAAATATACCCGAATCAAAACCGGTACCGGGCGACGCATTTTTCGCATCGCCCCCTATCACCATCACCTCCATCAAGGCGGATGGGCCGAGAACCAAGTCGTCAATCGGCTGTGGATCGTTGGGATTTTGTTGACGGTTGTCGCGCTCGCATCGCTCAAGATTCGATAAGCACCCGCGGGTGCACGAGCAACACACGATCTTGAACCGGCCCAAACTCACCAGGGTCAATGCGGATTTCAATCTTGGCGGTATCCGATTCTAACTCGACATTGAGCGAATGGGATGAGTGATCGGCATTCAATTGTTCGTTGAGCAGTTCGGTGCGTTGCCCGGCGTATGAGATCGAATATACCTTGGCGATGCAGTCCGTCCAGGTATTGATCGGAGCGATCAGATCGCATGCAAAGCGTGTTGCGCCCTTGGGCAATGGATACACAGCACGCACCGGTGCATGGAGATCGATGGTGCCCAGCACAGGATTCGAATCGTTGCGTATCACCGTGGGCGCGGGGGTCCAGTCCCGGTCGCCGGTGGGTTCGACGAGCTCGGGCACGATCGAACACAACGAGACCATCCGTTGGGATGGATGAACGATCTTGATTCGAGCTGGTGCGTTCGGATCGAGCAGCCAGACATCGCGGGCACTACTTGCCAATCCGAGTGAAGCCGAATCAATATCGATCGTCAACGGATGCACAAAGTCAAAGTCAAACGACGACACACGCAGGTGCAGATCGTCATTGGTCGAGACATACACGCCCGCGATACGCTCGGGGATATTGGCGAAGCTAATTGTGCTGATCTGTGTGAGCGGGATATCGAGCACATCGCGTCCAACGCTGATCGAAGTTGTTGTGCGAACCGATTCGATGAACCCGCGGAGCACATCGCTGTTGAGCGTGACGATCGAATCAGTATCCGCAATGGGCTCGTTGCTCATTGCCATCGGGGCATCAGCGATGGTCAATATGCTCTCAAGGGGGATTGTCGCCCCGGAACGGATCGTTGTGCCTGTATAGACGGTGATGGCGAGCTTGTCCGCATCGAACGAATCGCCGATACGCCCTTTGATCACTTGCCCGTCGCTCAGCACGATGTACTTGGTCGCATTCGATTCATCGACAGGACCAAAGACCTGCTCTTGAGCAGCCCGATCGGCTTGTTGGTGAGCAGCGGGGGTAGGGATCGCGAAGAAGATCGAATCCGTTGAGAGTGTTCGCCGAACGCCGAACCCATCGACCGTCACGATCTGTTTTTCATCTGCTTCGATGACGATGGTCTCGATCAGCTCGAGCCCACGCGTGCAGATGGTCCAAGTCGATGAAGCATTCTGGGCCCGGGCAGTGCCAGCACACACAAGAGTTGAGAGCAGGATGGATGAATAAGTGTGTTTCAAATAGTGTGTTTCATTTGTAGAATCATTTTTGGAAAATTGGCAAGTATCGTTTGGGCATCTGCAAAATAATCAACGCCATCGCGGTGCCATAGGGCTTGCCAACGGACCGATCGTCCCACGAGCCCTCGTCGTTCTGCATCCCGATCAGCTGTCCACGAATCGCAGGCCACCACAGTGCCCAGTGCTCATCGCCCGCGAGGTACATCGTCTGCACCGCGTAATATTGCCCATAAAAATAGTGCGAACGCGATGTAGTGGCTCTGCCCGGCAGTGCATTTTTTTCGAGATACGCCAGCCCACGATCAATCGCATCGTCCTCATAAATCCCTGCATAATACAGCGACGCGATCCCCGCAGCGGTTCTTGGCCAGGCGCTGTTGCCCGAGCCGATCTGATATTTATACCCGCCGTCGCTGTTCTGGCACAGGCGGACATACTCGATCGCGCGATCGATCACTTCGCTCGAAACCTCGATCCCCGCGTTGCGTGCGCTCCGCAGCGCCATAATCTGACAAATCGTCACCGACACATCAGCGTCGTAAGGTACCGGGTTGTATCGCCATCCGCCGTCTTCGTTCTGGGTTTGCTCGATGAGCCGGATCGCCTTGACCAGGGTTTCATGGAGGCGTGTCGCGCGGGCGTTGTCGCCGCCGGGCGTCATGCCATAGATCTCGCCGAGGAACAACGCAGCGAACCCGTGCCCGTACATCGGGCCGTTGTTTGCTTCGGAGGTGATCAGCCCGTTCTCTGCGGTCGAGTTGAGAATAAACTCAACCCCGCGATCAACCGTGTCGCCATAGGTTCCGCGGCCGGGGATATGCCCATCAGCCATAATCGACAAGCATGCCAGCGCTGTGATCGCAACATTTTTACCAAACCGACCCGATGCCCACGATCCGTCTTCGAGCTGAGTCGTGACGAGATAGTTGATGCCCCGCGAAACCGCAGCGTCAAGCTCAGGCGTGATCTCCGATTCCATCGGGTTGTTCTGCGCACCGACATCGCTTGGTGTGTCTGAAGCGCCGGCGGGTTCTGGCTGCGCATTGGTCAATGATCCGCACACGCATACGAGTGAGCACAGGATGATGTGTGAACGATGTTTCAATCCTGATCCTCCGCGAGCGACTTGTAGTATTGTTCGGTGATCGAGCGGTACAACTCGGAATATTGATCTGCAATTCCTTGCGAGAGTGCATCGCGAATGCGTTGAGGGAGCGCACCCCACCGCACGCCATCGGGCACAATTTCATCACCGGGCTGCGCGTTCGAGCTGCCCCCCGGCATCGACTCTTGCCCAGAAGTATTCGAAGGCTCCGATCCTTCGCCTTCTTGTTGCGATTCTTGCTGCTGGTCGGGTTGGTTCTGATTCGAGCTTGAACTCGAAGATGACGAAGACGAACCCCCGCCCTGCGATTCATTGTTCTGTGCCGATTCGATGACCCGATCGAGCTTGGTGAGGATGTCTTGCTGCAATCTCTGTGTGGTGATCGACAGATCGTTGTGATCGCTGATCCGCGTCGCGACCTGATCCATCAGCGTGACGGCCTGCGAAAAAGCCTCGCCGGCTTGCTTCGCGCTCAGCACCCGATCAAGCTCCGCATCGTTGGCATCAATTAACGGTTGGCGTGGTTGTTCGATCGCGTTGCCCTGGGTATCGAGCCCGAGCAACTCATCGAGTGTCGGCAACGGTTCGCTCTCCACCACAGGCTGAGCAAATGCGAGCGGACCCGTCAGCAATGCGATCAACATCATGTTTCGTTTGTATCGCATCAATCAAAGTCCTCCACAGGTTCTATCGGCGATTCAGGTCCGGGCTCTGTTGGCTTTGAATCTTTACGCAACGATTCGATCAGCTTACGCCCATGCTCGAAGAGCTGCCCTTGCAGGTCAGACAACGCCTCGATATCCGAATCGTTGACAAACTCAGGATTCTCGGCGAACTCGCGCGTCTGCATCGCGGCGAGCTGTTGCATCGAACGCAAAAGTTTGAGCTGGGCGATGGGCGGGATGACCGGCTCGTCGCCGTCACCCGATCCGCTGCCAGAGCCACCCGAGGACGATCCGTCCTCAAAGTCCTCCTGCTCCTGATCGGGAGGCGTGTCCGAGAGCACCTCGACAAGCGTCGAAAGAATCGTGATCGACGCATTCTGCGAACGCACCACACGCTGCTCGATCGCCCGCTGTGATAATCCAGTCTCGCTCGTGTCCATCTGGCGATCAAGCTGACGATGTGCAAGCTCAAACACCGGCGAATCGCTGAGCTCTTGTGTGTGCTCGAGCATCTCGGCGAGCTGCTCGCGGAGCGAACCCTGCGATGCCCCAAGCGCACGAGCGTCAGCCCGCTGGCGACGAGTCAGGTTTTCAAATCCAAGCCCAATCGTCTCATCTCGCACGGCTGCCTGCGTCTCAAGGATCTCCCGGTACGCATCACGAAGCTCTGCGCGAAGCTGCTGCGCCTGGCGCTGGGCAGCCTGCTCATCGAGCCGATTCGCCTCTTCGAGCGCGCTCTTGAGACTCAACACACTCGATCGCTCATGGCGTACCGCATCATCTATTGCGATCGGGGATTGGCGCAACGCGTTGATCGCATTGTTCTGCGCGTTGGCAGCCTTGGTGATCAAATCGGCGATCGATCGCGTCTCGGGGAACGCGCCCAACGCGTCATCACGCACCGTGAGCGTGTTGCCGACGAGTGCGATCATCCGGACATCGGCGCCGGGTTCTTGGGCTGCATCGATCTCTGTCTCTTGAGCCTTGATCAATGCTTCGAGTGATTCGATGATCGATGCCAACTCTCGGCGGAGCGCGTTGTCGCGGTTCTTGATCGTGTTTTCAAGCTCTTCGAGCATCTCGTCGAGTTCTTCGAGCACCTCGGATTGGGTCTCGGTGGCCGACGATGTCTGGTTCGATCCGATCTGCTCGCTCGCTTCTTGGAGCCTGTGCTCGATCTGTGCGCTGCGCCCTTGGCTCGATGCCTTGCGCAACGCCTCGGCCTGTGTCGGATCATGCTCTTCGAGCTGCTCGGCTCGCTCATCAAGCGTCGAAAGCATCTCACGCGCATCTTCGGCTGAAGCAATCTGGCGTTCCATGATCCGTTCGAGCATAGACTTTTCTTCCGGCGAGAGCTGATCGATCGATTGCCCAGCGGTCGCTGCATTGAACTCGGCCGTATCGTCGCGGATCGCTTCGAGCTCATCACGCAGCTGCTGAACAGACCGCAACGCGAGCCACGAGTCCTGCCCGCGATCAAGCATCGAAAGCAGCTCGCCGATCCGATCACGCACCGTGCGTTGGTTGTCGGCTGCCTTTTCAACATCGCCCCGATCAATCTGATCGCTCGCCCGATCACCCGCCTGCGAAGCTTCATCAAGAATCGAACCCGCGTCGTTCAACAATGATTCGAGGGCTGGGTCTTGGAGCGCATTGCGTTGCAGGTTATGCTCGAGCTGTTCGATGGTCCGTGCGTTGGCATCGAGCCGATTGGTGAGCGAACGTTGGTCTCGGCTCGTGCTCAACTCTCCATCGCGGAGCCGGCGTTGAAGCGTCGCCTGTTGATCGTCGAGTTGGCGCATCGCGTTAGCGATCGGCGAGAGCGCGGAACGAATCTGATCAATCAACTCGGTGTCACTCACCACCCGTAGCACCCGCCTTGGAGATTCAGTCATGCCCAGCGTGTCGTTCGAATCATTCTGTCGAAGGTCCCATGCAGATGCCGTGATCCATACCTGATCGCCCGGCTCGACTCCGAGCGTGCCCAGGTCAAGTGCTTGCGTAATCGTTGCACGCCCTTTGGCATCGAGTTGTTGTTCGATCAGTGTGATGCGTTCTGCGATCGGTTCGTGCGGGGCGCCTGAAGATTCGGCTGGCGATTGGGCACGCGTTGCATACAACGCGCCGGTCCAAAGCCCAAAGTCATCGCTCAACTCGGCAGCAATCTCTATTGATGCGTGCGTCGATACGATTTCGTCGCGGGCTGGTTCAATAATCGATACGCCGGGATTGAGATCGCTCAACACCCCCAGCGAGAGAGCGATCGGCTTGCGCACCGGGATGCCCATCGCATCGAGTACGCCCGGCTCGAGCGTTGCTGATTTTTTAGCGATGAGTTCAAGGCGGATCGCATCGGGTTGGAACTGGTCGAACGAGACCGCCGTGTTGCTTTGTTCGAAGGCAATGAGCCAATCGGGTCTTTGTGTGCCAATATCAATCGGCTTTGAAAACTGCCAAGTGATGGTGACATGCGAGCTCGCCAAGATCGGTGAGATCACCGTGTCGTACGCTGCCGTCTTGATCGAACCCGAGCGGACAAGATCAGAGTCGCCAATGGCGTCTGCATAGCGGGGGAGCACCACATCAATACTCGTTGTCACCAACTCGGGCGGGCGAACAAGCATAATGCGATTGACGGCTGTCCGATCATCACGCGTTGTGATCTTGTATTCAAGCGTAAACACCGAATCGTCAATCCCCGATGCGACACTCTGTGCGTCAATCAACTGCTCGTAAATCGCCACGCCGTCACCATCGCGCCGATGCTGAGAGACAAGCATCGAAGATGTCCACGCGTTGATCGCACGATCAGATTCATCAAGCACCCGCCATGCAACCACCGCCCGAGCGTTGGTCGTATCCGCCGAGAGCTTCGAGCCGATCAAAGCCTGGATCGGCACCGCGATATCAATCGGACGCGCCTGCCCTTGGGTGGTGTCCACAATCGCGAACCGCTTGGGCCAACTGATATCTGCCCAAGGCGAGAGCACCCGCCCAACCCCGATCCCCGCGAGCTTGGGTGATCGAACACTCATCAACAGAATGCACATCGCGATGAGCCCAAAGAGACCAACCGCCTTGCCAAGCTCGCCGAGCGTGATGATCCCGGGCAGTGTCCGGTTGCCGAGCCGACGATCGACCGCCGAGATCGCGGCCTCGCTCAAAGCCAAACCCATCGAATCCGATTCAGTCGCTGGTTGATGATGCTGTAATTCGAGATCAACAGAACTCGCGACCAACCCACGCAGCGCCGGGTCGTGTTGCTCGATCTGCAACGCGATATCCGTTATAGAAAGCCTCATCTGCACCGGCGGCCAGATGAACTTGACCCAGCATCGCCAAACCAGAACAAGCACGCCAATCAATGCAAGCCCCCGGAGACCCATCGGCATACGAAGCACATAATCGGCCAATGCCAATCCAACAACCACCGACGAAAGGGCAGCCGACGAAATCAACACGCCCCGCACCACCAAGATCATCCGTACACGAACACGCATCCGATCGAGCCGAGTGCGCAGGGCTCCCAGGCTCGGTGTGCTGTTCGTGTTTGATGAGTGATCAGTCATGGTTGGTTTGGGTACAAGTTATGCCAGACGAAGGATGCGCCGCCCGATCCATTCGCCCGTGAGTAATAGAACAAGAATCAGCAACACAATCGGGCGATCCCACAACGACGCCTGCTTGGGCAGCGACGCGATCGTCCGCGTCCGGTTGGGCATCAGATCAGGAATCGTATCGAACTCTGCTGGCGAAAGAACTTTGCCTCCGGTTTCGTTTGCGAGCCGAGCAAGGAGCCCATGATCGGTGTCGAGCGTTCGTTGTTCGTCCGAACCATCGAGCACACGGGTATTGGTGGCGATCTGCGAAAGCTCGATGTTTAGGCCCGCCAACGAAGCCCTATACGCACCGGGCTGATCGGGGATCCATGTCCCGATGCGCGTATCACCCGAACCCCGCAGCACAACAGTGCTCGGCTCGTCGATCGCCGATGTCGGATCAAGCGTCACGCGGATTTCATCGGGCAGCGTGTCGATGTGTGCCTGATCGAAAAGCCGAAGGGTGATCTGTGCGGGCTTGCCGGGCATCGGATTCGTCGGCGAGATCCGCAGGTCGGCGGACGCAGCGCGTCGATCAACCGTCCCACGCCCAAGCGTCCGGATCATCGGCAGCCAGAACCGCTCGGGCAAATCCTCGCCTCGCCCATACCGCCAACGCCAAATCTCGTCTGTTCCCACAAAGATGCTCCGCCCCGCACCATACCGCATCATCGTAATGATCGGCGATTCTTCTTGTCCAGTCACTGACTGAGCATTGGCTAATACTGACACCCCGGGCTTGAAACTCGTCGCATCAAGATTCAACGCCCACTGCAGCTTCGACCATCCGGTGTCGGGATCATTGAGCCGATCAAACCAACCGGTGCGTTCGTCATTGAGCCCGAGTACTCCGATCCGATCCGCTTCACTCGTCGAGCGCATCGTCACAGGGCTATCCCAAGCATGAATCGCCCCCTGCGAACCGCCCGCATCCCGATACATCGGCAGCAATGCAGACATCGGTGAATCGAGCCATCCAACCGGCGTCGAGCTTGGCCCAGCGATCCAAAGCACCCCAGCGCCGTGTATCGTCACATGTTCGAGCAATGATTCGAGCTGTTGATCAGAGAAGAGCTGCGGGCGAACATCGCCAAGGATCACCACATCAAACGGCTCCCATTCTTCAAGCGTCGTCGGCAACACCGCGATCAACTCGTCGCCCTCTTGCACATACCGCCTGCTCGATGCCAACAGCATCGACGAACTCGTGATCGATCGCTCTCGCAATAACAAGTTCTTGAGATACCGATGCTCCCACCGCGGATACCCATCAATATACAGCACCCGCATCGGACGATCGACCACCCGCATACGGATCGACGATTGATCGTTCGAAGCATTGAGATCAATCGTTTGTGGGTTGTTCGATGCAATCACGATGTCGTACTCGCGCTCGCCCATCGAATCGGGCGTGTGCGAGAGCGTAACCCATTGCGCCCGCTCGCCATCTTCTGTATCAACAAGCGATTCAATATGCAGCGCTTCAATCGCTGACGAATCAATCACCTCGCCCGTCGCATGATCGAGCAACTCAACACGCAGTCGGTTGGTCGCGAGATCATCGCTCGTCATCCCTGTAGAACTCAGCAGCACCCGGATCGGCACGAGGTCATCAGCGAACACCGCCTGCGGATATTCAACCCGCGCGATCCCTATATCACGCATCGGCTCGTCGCTCCCCAACGCCACCGCGAAGATCGGGATCTGTGCGCTCTTGAGCGTGTTGATCAACTCCGCATCAACCGAGTCGAAGCTCCGCCCATCGCTCACAATCACAATCGACGATAGCGGTCTGGCGGCTGCCTCAACGAGTGCATGCCGAATCGCCGATGCCAGATTCGTGCTCTGGCTGATCGCTTTGGGCATCGTGTCGACACTGGGCATCGTCCCCATACCAATCGTCGATGCCCGATCGCCAAAGCCCATCCACACCATTTGTTTTTCAGCCGCCAGCGTATCCCATTGCTCGCCGGCAATGCTGAGCATCTGTCCAAGCTGTTCATCGCGCGTCATCAGCGAGTTGTCCGTGCCATATGCATCTTGCGTGCCCATCGACCGCGAACGATCCAGAAGCACCATCGCCCAATCCTGCTCCGTCCGGATCGTCGTCTGCTCAATCATCGGGCCGAGGGCAAGCACAAACAAAATAACCAAGGCCAATGCACGCATCGCGCCAATCGCCGCGCGCGCCATCCGCCCGCCGGGCAACGCCCGGTACGACCACCACACACCAAACACAATCGCCCCGACAACAAGCGCAATCACCCACGCCGGCAACGAATGCACAAAGCTCAGCTCAGCGTCCGTCGACCCAAACCCAAGCGATTGCTCGCCCGATCCAAGCCCAAAGATTCGATTGAGCAGCTCATTCATGCGCGTGCCCCTCGCGAATCAATAACCTGCGCTTCAAACAACTTGGCGGTGAACAGCCGGGCGAGCACAAACTCGATCACAGCTACTAATCCGGCTGCCATCAACATCCACAACGAGATCGAAACTCCGGGCGATGCCGATTCTGACATCAAACCCTCTGTTTCATCGGGGTCTCCGCCTGTCGCCAGTTCGTTCACTTGAATCCAATCAATCGCTTCGACATCAACGCTCGAAAGAATCGCCTTTTCAAAAACCTCGACGCTCGTAGGATCTGTGTCCGCGCCCTCGGCGTCAGGATTGATGACCACATACCCACGCGTCACGCCTTGAGAATCGAGCTGGGCAATCACGCCCGCATGCGCACTGTCTTGCAAGATTCTTGGAGCATTCAAGTTTGAAATATTCCCAATCGCCGCACGATGGCTCGAAACCACCCACGCCGCCTTCGCGATCCGCTCGCCCGCTTCAACCACAGGCATCGACGATCCAACCCCAACGCCCTGGCGAACAATCTCCTGCATCACTGCGACAAACATTGCCCGTGCCGGCAGGTTTGTCCAGTCCAAATCAAA
>CAJXXI010000066.1 GCA_913062615.1 uncultured bacterium
GGTTTTGGGTTGGATTCTTGTATTTTGTGGTCGAAGAGAACTGAAGCCCAAACTTCTATCTGCTCGCTGCCAAATCTGCACCAACTGCTTCTATGACCTCTCCGCCCGCCCGCGCGATGACGACACCTGCCCCGAATGCGGGCTAAGCGCTCCACGCCGCGAGTGCGTTCGGCTGTGGTGCAAGCTCCTGAGATCGCGGTTCTAGATTGACTAGAATCGATCATGGGAGCATACTCGATGAACTCAATGGTGGTGAGGTAATGGGAAAGCGCAAGCCGTGGTGTGAGCGGGCATCGAGACAAGAATCTGGCGCGACGATCGAAGAGAAGCATGCGTTGAAACATGCTCCACGTCTAGCGATTGGAGGCTGGCTAGAGCTGATGGCGATCACGGGTTCTGTGATTATCGTGATTGTCTCATTCTTCTTATCTATTAAAATGTGGATAGATGGCCGTGATGATCCGCTCTCGCCAAATGCCTTGGAAGCAACGATTCCCGTTGTGATCATCGGGGTATCACTCGGTATTGTTGTCTTTGTAGTTGGGCTGCTCATTTCAGAATCAGGCAAGCGGAGATTGAAAGAACAGCTGCTCCCGATCCGCTGCCAGCGATGCCCGAAATGCTTCTACGACCTCTCCGCTCGCCCGCGCGATAAAGACATTTGCCCAGAGTGCGGCATGAACGCTCCCCGCCGAGAATGTGTTCGGCTCTGGTGCAAGCTCCTGCGGTCACGGTTCTAGGTTCTTATCGGACACTCATATAATTTTCGGATTCCGGACCCGTAAAGCTCCAGTTCGATAACCATCACGACGATATATCGGACAGTAATGGAGTCCGATATGAGCGCTTTGAAGCCTTACAACCCGCACAGCCCACAACGCCTGCTTTCGCGTGTGATCAACCGTCGTCCGGTTGAGGTGCTGCCCAAACCGGATCTCACCACCCAACGGCTGACCTTCCGACTCTTGATGCCCAACGACGAAGCATCCTTTATAGACGCGATGAATCAGGACCGATCGAATCTTCGCCGATGGATCCCGCTCACCCATGAGCAAGAATCTGACAGGCATTTTTTCAAACGAACCATGACCAAAGCTCGGGTGCAAGATATCGAAGGCGTCGCCTGGCGGCGTGCTGCGTTTATTGAATCTGGACCAGACGCCGGCCGATTCGTCGGATTGTTCAATCTCATCAAGATCGAACGCGGGCTCGAATGGACTAGCGAAGCCAACTGGTGGATCGATGCACGCTTGAGCGGGCAAGGGTTTGCGAGCGAAGCGGTGCAAGGCATGATTGATTTCGCGCTCGCCGAGCACCCTATTGGGCTTGGGCTTCACCGCGTGCGTGCGCAGGTATGTGCGGACAATCCCGGTTCAGTGCGGATCGCCGAGAAGTGCGGATTCACAATGAACGGCAAGCGAGACCTGCTCGAAATCAACAATGCACTCGTCGCCCACGACGAGTACGAATGCTGGGCGAGATAAACGGGCGACCAATCGAAACCCGAACACTTGCAGCGTGATTTCTCCTCTACAAATTAAATTTCAAAGTTATCAGCTCGCCAGATGGTGAATTGTTCGTTGCCCCAATTAGAAATGCGATGGTTTGCATAACCGCTTGGTAACAAGTGGTTTGCGTGCATTTGTTTGTTCTATGTTGAAGCAAAACAGTACCATTCTTAAGATGCACACGAAGGTCCGAAATTTGCCTTTTGTGGGAATGGCTCTACGGTATTTAATCAAGAAAACTCACTTGTAAACCGATCGCGATGGCTCGCGTCAGTGTTGGCAAGTTCTGACGCGAGGGCACCTTATGGCCGCTGTAAACTTTGATAATCGTACAATTTCTATCGATGGTAAACGCATCTGGGTCGTCTCTGGTTCGATCCACTTTCAGCGCACCCCACGCGATGAATGGGCAGCACGGATTCACGCGGCCAAGCACGCAGGGCTCAACACGATCGAGACTCCGATTTTCTGGAACCTGATCGAAACCCGTTCTGGTTCGTTCGATTTCAAAGACAACAACGACATCCGCCACTTCATCGAACTGATTGCCGAAGCGGGCATGCACTGCATCCTCCGCGTGGGTCCATACATCGGCGAAGGTTGGGACCTTGGCGGATTGCCCGCATGGTTGCTCAATGTCAAAGACCTGGAAGTCCGCAAACCAAACCAGCCATATCTACAAGCGGTCGGCAAATACTTCAACGCCCTCGCCAAGAAGATCAAAGACCTCCAAGCAACAGTCACCAAGGGTGCGCCGATCATTCTGATCCAGAACGAAGCGCACTGGAACTGTGGCGATGAACTCGCCGCCAAGGGTTACCTCGGCGAACTCGGACGGTACCTCCGCGAAGCAGGGTTCACCGTTCCCAAGATCAACTCGAACAACCTCTGGCAGGGTGTCGAAGGCGACATCGACGGCTGGTCCGGTTCGGGCGATATGTTCGGCACCATGCGACAGCTCACAGCGGTGCGTCCTGATCAACCAAAGATGGTGATCGATTATGGCCCGAAGTCGCGTCCGGTCTTTGCGAAAACAGCATCCGAGCCGCTCGATGGGTTGATGTATCAGCGCCAGCTCGCCGAGATTATCTGCGCCGGTGGCCAGTTTAACCTCACCAACTTCTCAAGCGGCACATCGTTCGGGTTCAATGCCGGGATGGCGCCCGTTGGCGAGTTCAATGCGTATGGACCGACCCAAGATATCAACGCGATGCTCGACGAGCACGGTCGATTTACCGATGTGCATCACGGCGTGCGCCGATTGATGATGTTCGCATCGAGCTTTGGTGGGGTTCTTGCCCATACCGAGCACGAAAATCCGCCGATCGTGATCGATCCGGCGTCCGACGATTCATCAATTAACGGGCATGTCGTCACGCATATGCGTGGATCGCAGGGGTCCGTCACCTTTATCTTCTCGCCACCAAAGGCCAAGTCGGGCACCTTGAACCTGCTCTTGTCCGATGGCGCATCACTCCCGATCCGTCTTGGTCACCAACGCGTGCACTGGTGCATGTTCGATGTGAACCTCTCGGCACACCACACCCTCGATTACACCAGCCTCAACACACTCACCGCAACCGACAACGCGTTGGTTGTCTTTGGCGCAGCCAACGCGATCGGTGAAGTATCGATCAACGGCACCCCGATGGAGGTTGAAGTTCCCAAGGGACGCAAGCCTTTGGTTGTCGATCATGAGGGCATCACGCTGATCGTCGTATGCGACGAAATGGCCGACGAAACATATATCCATGACGAGCATGTGTATGTTGGTGTTGGTGGCGTCACAGTCGATGGACAACCGATCCCATCACCCAACGGCAAATCGCATACGCATATCGATCCAAAGGGTGTCGCCAAGACACACAACACCAAGTATGTTGAAGGCTATCCGGAAGAAAAACTGCCCAAGGTCAATGTTGGCAACTGGGAACTGGCGATTCCTGAAGAGCACATCGACGGGCAAAGCCCACGGTACGCACAGATCCCGGGTCCTGCGGATCTCTCCGAACTCGGCACGCCGTTCGGATACGGATGGTACAAGGTTTGTCTGAAGAACGCAGCTTCGAAGAAACTCAAGATCATCGCGCCTGAATCGAGCGATCGTATTTCGGTGTTCCTCGATGGCGAGTATGTCGGCATGTTTGGTGCCGGCCCGGGCGCAGAGGACATGCTCAACTTATCGCTCAAGAAGGGGAATCAGGATTTGGTCATGCTGGCCGACAACATGGGACGCGTCGATTCGGGATCGGACATGACCGGTCACAAGGGTGTCTTCGGGCACCTGATCGAACAGATTCCCTTCAAGGTCAGCAAGCCGAAGATCGAGAACGGCGACCCGGTCGAGATTCTTGGCTACCGCACGCCGGTCTTCGGGCTTCAGCGCGGCGATTCAACCCATCACGGGCGCATCACCTGGACATTCAAGCACCTCAAGAAGTCATCGATCATCGTCGATATCCCCGCGTTTACCGTGCGGACGATGGTGATTCTCAATGACGAACCGATCCGGTTGTTCGATGCCAACAAGCGTCAGCAACTCGTGCTCGATTACGAAACGATCAACCGAGGCGCGAATACGCTTCAGATCGCGTTCGAGAACAACGCGATCTCGGAAGATGGTGACGAGTATGTCGCACAGGCATTCAAGCTGATGAACGATAATGGAAGCTTTGTCGAAGCGTCCAACGCCATCACCGACAAGTGCGAGTGGTCGTTTGCCAAGTGGGAAACACCCGCCGAGATCGAGTTCGATTCGATCGCCAAATCAAAGATGAAGAACGCCAAGACCCCAGCATGGTGGCGGACATCGTTCGATACCCCAACGGTCAAGGTCGCGATGAGCCTCGATCTCTCGGGCATGACCAAGGGTCAGGTCTACATCAACGGGCATGCGCTCGGGCGCTACTTCGTCGAGACCAACGAGGGCAATGCGGTCGAACCCGCGAGGGCTTTGGCCATCCCGAGTTCATGGCTCAAGAGCGAAGAAGAGAACGAGCTGACCATCTTCGACGAGTTCGGCGCATCGCCAAGCAAGGTGAAAGTGATCGTCGATCGGCTCTGAGGTTCCGGTTTGTAAATAAACCAATGCATGAATGCACTTGCTCAAAGTGTGCCATTGGTTTTCGGGTGCGCCTCGCGGTATGCTTTGTGTATGACCAAGGCATCAGAACACTCATCAGATTCCGTCTCGATCAGCATCCCCCTCTGGCAGCACGCGGCATCGTTTGCGAGCAAAGCGCACAGGCATCAGCTCCGCAAGGATAAAAAGACGCCCTACATCGCGCATCCTTTCCGGGTGGCGATGGCCGTGCGCGATGTCTTTGGGTGCGACGACGAGGTCGCGATCTGCACCGCGTTGCTCCACGACACCATCGAGGACACCGCGACGGATTATGACGATATCGAAAAACGCTTTGGGCGAGAGATCGCCGACTGTGTCGCGGTGATGACCAAGAACATGCTCTTGCGAGAGTCAAAGCGCGAACCTGATTATGACAAACGCCTCGCCGAGGGGCCTTGGCAGGGGCGGTTGGTCAAGCTCGCTGATGTCTACGACAACGGGCTCGATATCCCACGCGAATCGATGAAGAAAAAATGTATCGACCGGTGCAAACGCGTGCTCGAACTTACCGAATGCGACACCGAGCGAGAATCGATCGTTGCCGGTCGTATTGCGGTTGCCGGCGTGCTCGCGTTGCTCGAATCAGACGAAAAGTAGATGATTGACAAGATTGAAAATGAGATCAAGGTAACGGCTTAGCAGTCTGCGTGCTCTTTGGTTCGAGCTCTGCGATCTCTTCGTCGAGCGTTTGAATCTCTGCCTTCAATGCGGCGAGTCCGTTTTTAATCTGGGCTTTTTCCGCATCGGTTGCTGCGCCATCAAGCTCGGCGAGCAGCTCGGTGTGGCGAAGTTTTTGAAGATCGCGGCGTGCTCTTTGGATGCGAAGCATGACCTGCGCATCGCGGAGAGCGAGTTTATAAACCTCTTTTTCAAGCAGTTCGAGAGATTTCCACGTCCGGATTCGACGCGGGGCGTATTGCCCGATCGCAATCAATCGTTGCGCACCCGCGATCATCGCAGCGGGCAATGTTCGTCCCAAAGACCGCAGGTTCGCAGGCGCATCGCTTGGAAATACAGCATCGGTCCATTGCTCAAGCGTGATCGCCAATCCGATCGTGTCGGGGTGCTCGATCAGGATCCCCTTGCGTGCCCATCGGAGTTCGAGTGCCCGTTTGGCGAGGGGTTGATCGAGTCTGGCTGTGCCTGTGAGCTTGGTGAATGAACCCAGAGGCAGATTCATCTCGATGAGTTTGCCGGCGCGGATCACCGTCACCGGGAGCATCTCGCCGGGCTCTCGGCTTACGATCTGAGCGCGAAGATCGTACGATGATTTCATCATGACGCCGTCAACACTCGCGATGGCATCGCCGAGCAAAAGCATCTTGCTCGCAGGGAAGTTCGGGTTGTTCTCAATGGGCACAACCTCGATCGAGCCGACAGATGTAGCTCCAAACGCGACGCCGAGCCCGCCTTTGGGATGCTCGCGGAATCGTTGGAGGCACGCCTGCATCAACCGGGCGCGTTGTTCGAGCGAAAGGGTTTGGTCAGCGAGGAAGAACTCGAGATCGTCAAGGGAGAACTCATCGTTGAAGGCTGTGAGCTCGCGCATCGCTTGGTCGCGATCGAGCCAGTGTTCGCTCTTGAGTTGATCGACCAACGCCCGCCCGCGTTGGCTTGGCTGGGCACAAGCGTGCGTGGTAACTACGCACGCACCCAATATCAAAATCGAAAGCCGATGGTTCATCATGTCACTATACCGGATTCAACCCGCTCGGGTTCATTGGTTCGAAGATTCGAGCATCGAAATCAACGAGCTCTGGTGTTCATCAAGCCAGATCGCCTTGCGAGCCACCGCGATGAGCATCGATGCCGACTGTTCGTTGAAATCGCTCTGGTGGCTTGACGATAACGAGGCCAATGCTTCGTCGATCATCGTTGCAGGCATCAGCCCAACGCACAGCCTGGCGGTGCACGCAGGTGCTCCTGAACCCGCATATCCCTGCCAGAACGCACGCATCGCGTTGATCTCTGGGTCTGGATCACAGTTGCGTGCGGTCTGACCCGGCGCAGGAGATTTGAGCGAAAAGTGCACCATCGCCTGGGCGATCTCGCGGGCGCGCGATCCGACACGGGTGTTGTCAAAGTCGCACACCGCGACGATTTCTGAGCCAATATAGATCATGTTGCCCGGGTGCCAATCGCCGTGGACGAGCGCGGGCGGCTGGGCGTTTGCCTGTGCAAGCTCCGCGCCATATTCAAGAATCCGCTTGCAATGCTCGCGTGTTTCGAGCGATATGCTTGATTGCTGAGTCTCAAGAATGCTCAATCGCGAAAGATCAATCGTCGTTGGCTCGGTCGGTGCTTCAAATGTCGTTGCGATCGAATCGAGCGATCGGTGCAGCTCGCCAAGCAACGCGCCGGCTTGTTGGGCGTGCGATTGGATCATTGCTGATGAACGATCAAACACGGTCCCTTCGATGAATACAAAGAGCTCGTAGACCTGGTCTTCAAACTGGACCATCGAGTTTTTGTCGCGTGTGCCCAGCAGCGGGGGCACGCACATCCCTTGCCCAAGGCATCCAGAGATTACCTCGTGGGAAAACGCAACGACCGCGGGAAAATCGAGCCCACGGGCCCGGCGTTTGAGCAATAGCTTACCACGCTGGGATTCAATCACGACCTTGGGCGAATAGACCGAACCGGCTGCGAGCTCGGAGATCGAGTGGATCGCGCCGAGTGCATACTCACCGAGCACATGGTCAATCTCACGCTGACTCAGCTGCTGGCGTGATGGCATCGGGGGTCCTTACAGTGTACTGTGCGAACGAGATCGGTTTACTCGGCGTTCTGCACTTGCTCTTTGATCCGGTCGATCGCGCCCTTGATCTCGACAATCAGTCGGCTCATCTTCGCATCCGGGCTTTTGCTCGCGATGGTGTTCGCTTCGCGCAAGAGCTCTTGGGCAAGGAAATCCATCGTGCGTCCGATCGGGCGCGAACCGCTGTCGTTCAAGAGGTCTTTGAAGTGGATCAGGTGCTCGCCCAATCGTGCGATCTCTTCAGCGATGTCCGTCTTCTCGGCATACACCGCGATCTCACGGATCAGGTCGGCCTGGTCGATGTCGGTGCCCGATTCAGAGATCAACGCTTCCATCCGTGATTTGAGCCGAGTTTCATAGTCGGCGATCACTTTGGGCGCGAACCCGCTGATCTGCTCGAGACGATCGGCGATGATGTCAAGATGCCCAATAAGATCATCATGCAACGCGATGCCCTCGCGGGTGCGCATCGCGACGAGGTGCTCGAGGGCGAGTTCGATCAGTGGACGAACAGTCTTGCGGGCACGACCCAACCGGGCTTCGCTATTGCTCGGCGGGCACAGCACGCCGGGCAGGTTGACCAGATCAGAAACCACGATTGTCTCGATCGGTGCTCCGATCGAATCGGCGATCTGCTGGGCATACTTACGCAGAGCAAGCGAGTTGATCTCTTGGGCAGCCCCCTCATCAGTATCGTTGCAGTTGACCGTCACCGTCACAGAACCACGCGAAACTGATGCCCGTACGATCTGTTCGATCTCGGGCTCGAGCGACGCCAACCGATCCGGGATGCGGATCGAGGTCTTGAGGAACTTATTGTTCACAGAACGAACTTCCACAGCGTACACCGAACCGCTATCGCTGCTCGATGCGTCGCCAAAACCGGTCATGCTTCGAATCACGGGCAAACTCCTGTTGGGTGTATCGTTCGTTTTATTCGTCGCCCGTTGGCAAATCAGTTGGTAAATCAGTCGGTAGCTCTGCAGGAATATCCGCAGGCTGGCCCTCTTCGATCACATCTTGGGTCTCAGATGCTGCATCCTCGGTTGCTTCGCCAAGCGAATCAATCGGTGAATCGGTTGGCAACTCGGCCGGGGCTACAGCGCCCGCAGGCGGGTTGATCACAGGCTCGGCGAAGGATGCTTTTTGTGGTCGTGTTGCGAAGTTGAGCACGATCGCGAAGGTAAGGAAGCACAAGAAGATGCCGATGGTTGCCCAGGTGAGCACATCGCCGGTCTTGGTACCGAATGCGGTTTGGCCTGCGCCACCGCCACCGCCGCCGCCGCTGCCACCAGCACCGAAGGCGCCACTGAGCCCGCCGCCCTGAGGCCTTTGGATCAGCACAAGCAAGATCATCACGATCGAAACCACCAAGAACCCGCCAATAAGCAGGTTGGTCGCCATCGGGCTAAACGCGCCGAGTGTAGGGATGGTGGACATCACCGGATTGGTCGAGATGAAATCAGACATATGAGCGAAAATCGGCACGCGCTGCTCCTCGGGGGTCAGGTCAGTGCATCCTCCAAATGGATTTAGAGATGCGGAGGCAAGTCTAGGCGCATGATGAGATTACTTCACCCACAACCCGCGATGTTACACAATACAGCCAATAGATCAACACCCGAACATCGAGCATTGATATCTCACCCAACAATCAGGCCGTCTGGGCAGCCCCGGCTTGAATGATGGCCAAGAAATCGCCCGGGGTCAGTGCAGCCCCGCCGATCAGCCCGCCGTCGATATCAGGCATCGCCATGAGCTCGTTGGCATTGCCCGGCTTCATCGACCCGCCATAGATAATCCGTATCGCGTTGGCAGCCTGCTGAGAGTACATCAAGGCGATCAGGGCACGGATCGTCGCGTGGGCGTTCTGGGCATCCTCGGGGGTCGCGGTCTTGCCCGTCCCGATCGCCCAGACCGGTTCATACGCGATGACGACCAAGCCCAACGATCCCTCACCCACATCGGCTAGCCCGGAACGGATCTGGGTCTCATTGACCGCATCCGTCTGTCCGGCTTCACGCTGATCGAGGGTCTCGCCGACACACAAGACAGTAACTAACCCCGCTGCGATCCCCGCTTTGGTCTTCAGGTTCACGAGTTCGTCCGATTCACCGATCACATGTCGGCGTTCTGAATGCCCGGTGAGCACCGATCCAACCCGGCAATCTGTGAGCATCTCGGTCGAGACCTCGCCGGTGAATGCACCCTTTGCTTCGTACCAGCAGTCTTGAGCACCGACAACCAGGTTTGAGCCCTGGGCTTTAGATGCGATATCACGGAGATACACAAAGGGCGGATACACCGCAACATCAACCGAGTCATTCCCAATCCCATCGGCGACCGCTTCGACCAGTGCCAACCCGTCTGTAGCGTTGGTGTTCATTTTCCAGTTGCCGCCGACGAATGGTTTTCGATTGATATGTGGCACTGATAACCTCCGATAGTGTGAGATGCTCGGTAAATTGGGCCTACAAAGGTATCAATTCACCAGTTTGTTTGATATTCTAGGTTCGTTCTCCAACACAAATATGCTCAGAGGTACGGAATGATCAGTCAGCCAGAACACGCTATCAGTAAAGAAATCAATGTCGATGTCGCCATCATCGGCGGCGGCCCATCCGGGACGACCGTGGGCTCGCTGCTCAGAAAGTACAATCCTGATCTCTCAGTGATGATTATTGAAAAAGCCAAGTTCCCGCGTGAGCATGTCGGCGAATCACAGCTCCCCGGGATCAGTGCCATCCTCGACGAGATGGGGGTTTGGGATAAGGTCGAAGCCGCCAACTTCCCAGTCAAGCTCGGCGGGTCCTATACATGGGGCAAAGAGGCGGACGCGTGGGACTTTGATTTCTATCCCGCCGAAGAGTTTACTGATGAGGAACGGCCCGCCCAATACAAAGGGCAACGCCGATTCACCGCCTTCCAGGTTGAAAGAGATCGGTACGACGAGATACTCCTGCGTCACAGCGAATCGTTGGGCGTCGATGTCCATGAAGAAACAATGGTCCGCGAGGTGCTCAAAGACGGTGATCGGATCACAGGGCTCAGACTCGACTCTGGGACCATCGTGCGGGCACGCCATTACATCGATGGATCAGGCGATGCCGCGATCCTTCGCAAGGCGATGGGTGTAGAAAGTGTCGCGCCCACATCGCTGCGTAATGTCGCCTTCTGGGATTATTATGACAACGCCAAGTGGGCAATCGAGATCGGGATCGGTGGCACACGCGTGCAGGTCCGCTCGCTGTCCTACGGCTGGATCTGGTTTATCCCCCTGGGCCCATCCAAGGCATCCGTCGGGTTTATCTGTCCCAGTGAATACTACAAAGAATCAGGGCTCACACCAAAGGAACTCTTCCTCAAAGCGATCGAAGAACAAAAAGAAATCAACGCACTGCTCGTCAACGCGAAGAGTACGACCGGGGGCAATGTGCTCTCTACAAAGAACTGGTCGCACCTCGCCAATCGGCTCACCGGAGAAAACTGGTGGATCTGCGGCGAGTCCGCCGGGTTCGCAGATCCGATCCTGGCTGCAGGGATGACCCTCGCCCACGGCACCGCTCGAGAAGTTGCATACGCCATCCTCGAAATCGAGCACGGCGAGATCGAACCAGAATGGATCAAAGAAAGCTACGACCAAAAAGGCAGACGCAACATCAATCAGCACATCCGCTTTGCTGAATATTGGTACGCGGCCAATGGGCGATTTACCGATCTGCAGGATTATTGCAAAGACATCGCCAAAGACGCGGGGCTCAACCTCAACCCGGCGCAGGCCTGGCGATGGCTCGCCCAGGGCGGGTTCACCAACCAGCGGATAGATCAAGCCGGTTTCGGCGCATTTGATGTCGGTTCATCAAAGCAACTCATCGAACGATTCAGTGGCGGCAAATCGAAGTTCCAAATTTCCAAGCTCAACAGCTTTACACTCAACTTCAACAATGCCGAGGAAGAATATCAGGGAGAGCTGGTCGACGGACGCATCAAACGCGTGATGTGCTACAAGCGAGGCGAAGCCGTCCTCCCGATGGCCGGCGCATGGAAGGCGATGGTTGATGTGCTCAAGCAAGAATCAGATCTCGAAACAATCTATAAAATGCTCGAGGGGTCGATCGCCAAGACAACCGTCTCCGGCGCACAGAGTTTAAATATGTTCATCTTCATGCAAACACTCGAAGTGATGGTCGGTGAAGGATGGGTGATCGGGAAGCTGAAGAAATCTCGCCCAACGCTCAAAATCGAGATCGGCGGACGCCTCAATCGTTCAGAAGAAGAAGCACGCGAAGCAATGAAGAACGCGAAGGGGACCATCAAGTTTGCGATCGAGCACGACGCCGACGCGAACTAGCTTGGCTTGGCGGGGTCTTGCGGGGCCAGTTTGTTTGACGACGCCCCGTTGGCCTGCTCTTCAATCTGTGATTGGCGAGCGACCTTGATGGCATAGACGCCGATATACGATGCGATCATCAGCGTGAGGGCATAAATCAACCGGCCACGGAAGTAGCTGAGCATTACCCCGAGCAAACAGAAGACAATCCCGATCCCATAGAGCGAAAATACCGCCCCCTTGACACCAAACGCCCGCTTGAGCATGTGATGCAGGTGGTCCGCATCTGGATCAGACATCTTGCGCCCAGCGAGCTTGCGCCGAATAATCGCCAGCGCGGTGTCGATGATGGGGATCGCATAGATAATCAACCCCGCCGCGACGAGCCAGGTTTTTCCAGTATCACCGAGTGACAAGATCATCACCGCGCTGCAATACCCCAAGAGCAACGAGCCGGTATCGCCGAGGAAGATCGATGCGGGATTGAAGTTGTGGGGGAGGAACCCCAGACACGCACCAAGGACCGCGAGCCCAAAGATAATCCGTGGGGCATCGAACGGGCCATCGTCCATCACCGCGAGTGTCAGTGCAATCGCGAGCAATCCGATCATGGCGATCGAGGTGACGCCGGTGAGCAAACCGTCAAGCCCGTCGATGAAGTTCGAAGCGTTGCACGCGCCGAGCACAAAGATCGCGATCACCGCGGTGCCCGACCAATAGATCAGATCAAGTTGGATGCTTGTTCCAAAGCCGGGGATATCCATCGGGAGCGGGATTTGATAGACTAGATCAGGATTATCAAGCAATCGACCAAGCGTGGGGCGCAGAACGCCCGCAGCCACATTGATCCCAACATTCCCCAGCGCCAACGCTGCCGCCGCGACAAGCTGCCCGCCGAGTTTGACGCGTGCAGGAATACCGGTGATGTCGTCAAGCAGCCCGACGAGCACAATCGAGGTCATCCCAAGTGCAATCCAAGGCGGCACGATCGGATTCGAGAACCCATCGACCAAGTGCTCTTCGCGTATTGGATGATAATCAATTAATCCTGTGATATCGGTGCCGATGTAGCTGAACACCAACGCCGCGATGATCCCCAGATAGACCGCGACCCCGCCGAGGTACGCGATCGGGAGCTTATGGATCTTGCGGGCTTCACTCGGATGATCGACAATCCCGTTGGCGACCGCGAGACGACGAATCACAGGCGTGACGAGCACCGTTACCAAAAACGCCACCGCGAATACTAAAATGTACCCGGTGAGTACATCAAGCTGATCCATCGCACCTTGGGCGATCTCCGAGCCCATCGCGAGACGAGTCGATTCTTGTGCAACCCCATCAACGGCGCCTTCGTCGAGTTTCAATCCATCAGCCGAGCCAAACGAGGGGAGATCAGTGAACTGTGTAGACATCACGATCCTCCATTAGTTGGTTGTGTATCAACATGGTTGCTTGATGTGATCTGTGCAGCAAGGTCTTTGA
>CAJXXI010000067.1 GCA_913062615.1 uncultured bacterium
ATTGACCTCGTTGGGACCCAGCTTCATCAACCCCGCGGTGCTCGCAAAGCGGACAAATGCCCAGATCAAAATCAACGCCAACGCCCACACAACCATCGGGGATCGCTCGATCCGATCCGGGAATGATTGCTCTTTGGAGGGACCGGGTTCGGACCCCACCCATTCCTCAATAAACATGGGCACGATGTCATCGTCGCGCTTAGGTGTCAACAACCAGAGCACCACAGGCACCAGCACCAACAACCCGATCGCCACAAACAGATTCATCGGGCTCAACAGCGTCTCAGACAGTGGAATGTGCTTGATGTCCATCGTCTCGAACACCTCAGCTGGTAGCACATCGCGGGCTTGGGCCTCGGTGGTCATCTTGAGTGGTGCTGAGCCTGAGAAACCGCCGTGCCAGACGAGCAACCCGCAGTAGCCAGCTGCGGCCAGCAATGCCCCGTGCACCTTGATGCCTTTGCTCGCGCATACCTTGGCAACCTCGCGTGCGAAGAGCGCCCCGACGATTAATCCGAGCCCCCAGTTGATCAACCCGAAGATCACCGCAACGAACCCCACCATCGCGGCGGCGGCGGGCGCACTCTTGGGTACCCCTGCTAAGAGAGCGATCATCTTCGCTACCGGCTTGCTCGCGGCGAGCGCATGCCCGGTCACGAGGATCAGGCACATCTGCATCCCAAACCCGAGGAACTTCCATATCCCGTCTGAGCCTCGCCAGGCATCAATCATCGCGTTGGCTTTTTCGGGCATGGTCGTTGCCCCGTCATAGTGCCCGAGCGTGAGTGCCATCACGCCGGCGACAATCGTCAACGCGATCGCGATCACGAACGGATCGGGAGCCAACTTCGAGAACACCTGTGTCAATACCTGCCCAAGCTTTGCGATCATGTCGAATCCTTCACTATTACCAGATATCCGAGTCCACTTTAAGTATTGCATTATGCCACATTGCACCCAATCGTGCACCTGATATTGCGGTGCATTGGTCTACAGTCTCTGCTCATGTCACCCGATCCTGAAACACAGTACCCGCACAAAGCCAAGGGCTATGCCTATGCCATGGGCGCCTTTGGATGGTGGGCGTTCATCTTGCCCAGCTACTTTAAGCTCCTGACCCACTATGGCACGCCGCCGTTTGAAGCCTTCGCCGAGCGGATCCTCTTTGGGTTCCCGGTCCTGCTCGTGATCCTTGCTTTCACCAAGCAGCTCGGCGATTTCGGCAAGGCCCTGACCACCTGGCACACGCTCAAGTTTCTGATCCCATCGACCTGCCTGATCTTCTTTAACTGGTTCTTCTTTATCTACTCGGTTGCGACCGATCGCATGAGCCATGCCGCGATGGGCTACTACATCAACCCGTTGTTCTCGATCGCGCTGGGGTTCTTTTTCCTCGGCGAACGCATGCGCCGAATCCAATGGCTCGCGATCGCACTCGCCGGCGTTGCGGTGATCGTGATGGGCTATGCCGAGCTGACCGCCGTCAACTCCCACGGGCTGCCTTGGATCGCCCTGATCCTCCCGACCAGCTTCGGGTTCTATGGGCTGCTCCGCAAAAATGTCAAAGTTTCGGCCACCGTCGGGCTCACCTTCGAGATGATGTTTCTGGCACCGATCGGCATCGGGCTGATGATCTGGCTGAGCAAAGAAAACACCGCGATCATCCTTGCCGACTCCACACCGAGCTGGCTCACCGGGGTCATGCTCCTCGGCGGGATCGTCACCATCATCCCGATGGTCTGCTTCACCAACGGCGTCCGCCTGCTCCCACTCAGCACCGTCGGGCTCCTCCAATACAGCGCACCGACCGGACAGCTCCTGCTCTCATTCCTAGCCTTCGGCGAGACCTTCACCCCGATGAAGTTCTTCTCCTTCGCTATCATCTGGACCGCGATCGGTATTTATACCTGGGACATGATCCGCGGGCACCGCGAGATGAAGTCCGCCAAAATCGAGATGCTCGAATAGCCAAAGTCAAAGTTCATGGTGTCGGGTCGTGCATGTCATACACCCGCAGCGCCGAGAGCCGAGGCTTCCACTTGGTCACATACGCGATGTGCTGATCGTGATTGACATACGCTGCCAACCCTTCGACCGAATCGAACCCGATATAGATCGCCAGGTCATAATCGTGAAGCACACTCGATCTGCCGGTGTCGATATGCCGACCGGCAGCGAACGAGACCACGCCGGGGATCGTCGAGAGCATCGACTCTGAATCACCCAGAATCTCATCGTAATCAGCCAAATCGCTGAGCCCAATGAACACGATGTGCCCGATCATCGCAGGGCGTTGTGGACGCCGATCCATGCACGCACAGCCCGAAACCGCCCCCCAGAGCACAACAGACATCAGCATCGCGACAAGGACTTTGTGATTCATACCTAAAGTGTACCGATTCTTGTCAGCGTATGCGCCCGATTACGGTCATACTGATGCTATGAATACACACACACCAAACGCAAACGCCGTCGAAAACCGTCTCGCGACTCTCGAACGCTCCGCGAGCCGATGGCGACTCGCAGCCGTCGGCTCGATCACCCTCATGGCAGGATTGCTCATCGGCGGCATGACCAACCAACCCAATCAACCCAACCAACCCAGCACAACCGATCCCAAAGCAGTGACCAACTATATCGGCACCTCGGACACCATCTACCGCATCCACCACGACCGCTCGATCACCTACCTCAAAGTCCCCAAGGGCGAACGCACCTCCAATGGCTACTTCAGCTGGGGCGATGTAAATATCGACCACAACTACAAAAGCCGCGACCTGCCACAGTAATCTCTATGAGTATCCAATATCAGCAACCTGCACACCAAGTGCATGAGCGATCGCCTCCGCTTGCGTGGGATCGATCACGATCCCGCTGATAAACATCGGATCAACTGCGATCCCCTCGATCATGCTCCCACGCAGATCCAGAAACTCGATCTTCGCGCCCAGCAGATTGAGCGAGCGGGCATCGCACCCGTTGATCACAACCGAATGAATCTTGGCATTGGAGAGATCGAGACCCGGCATCATGCATTCATCAAACCGCACGCGTGTGAGCTGGGCTTCGCTCAAGAACGATTCGGGCATCTTGCACTTGTGAAACATCACATCGCGGAGTTCGCTCATTCGGGCATCGAACCCGGTGAGCCGAGACTCTTCGAGCCGTGTGCGAACAATCCTTGCATCGTTCCAGGTGGCGCCCGCCAGATCGGCGCGATCAAAGCAGCAATCGACCATCCGAACACCGGGCAGCTTTGAGCCTGCCAGCACGCCGCCGGCGATGCGTGAACCCTCGATCCCCAAGCGTTGGACGATCTTTGGCTTTACGCAATCTCCCGAAAGCGACACGGATTCGAGCACCGCCCCATCGACAAGTTGCTCGCTCGCAACCTGGGCAAACTCGCCCTGGCTCGGTGCTTCGGGCACGATCTCTTTGATTGGTTTGCTACCCATTGCTCAGCCCGTTCAGATCGCGGCGTGATGCAGCGGGAATCGCTCGCAGAGTGATTTTACCTCGGCGCGAACACGCGCCACCGTCGCTTCGTCGCCTTTGGATTCGATCACTCGGCTGATCCAGTCGGCGATCTGCTTCATCTCGGGTTCCTTGAACCCACGCGTGGTCGTCGCGGGTGTTCCAAGACGCAGCCCAGAGGTAATCATCGGCGATCTCGGGTCATCCGGGATCCCGTTCTTGTTGGTGATCAACCCCGCGCCCTCAAGCCATTTCTCGGCCTCTTTGCCGGTGAGCTCTGGGTCTTTTTCAACAAGGGAAACAAGCATCAGATGGTTGTCGGTGCCGCCGGATGTAATGCGGAACCCGTTGGTGGTCATGGCGGCTGCCAATGCCTGGGCGTTCTTGATGACCTGCTGTTGGTAGATCTTAAACTCAGGCTTGAGTGCCTCACCAAACGCGACCGCCTTGGCGGTGATAATGTGCATCAACGGGCCACCCTGCACGCCGGGGAATACATTTCGGTTGATGAGCTTGTTGAGATCCTCATCGTTGGTCATGATCAACCCGCCGCGTGGGCCTCGGAGTGATTTGTGGGTCGTGGTGGTCACGATATGAGCATGCGGGAACGGCGACGGATGCTCGCCTGCGGCGACCAACCCGGCGATGTGCGCGATGTCGGCCATCAGCGTCGCGCCGACCTCGTCGGCGATCTCACGGAACTTGGCGAAGTCGATCTGACGCGAGTACGCCGAGTATCCACACAGGATCATCTTGGGTTTGTGTTCTTTGGCTGCAGCCAATACTGAGTCGTAATCGATCTGCTCGTGCTGCGGATGATCCTTGTCGTAGTGCAGCGCGTAGTGGACTGGTTTGTAGAAGATGCCGCTGAAGTTGAGGAACATGCCATGGCTGAGATGCCCGCCGTCCTTGAGGACCAATGACAAGAATGTATCGCCCGGCTCCATCATCGCCATGAACGCGGCCGTGTTCGCCTGGGCTCCAGAGTGAGGCTGCACATTGGCGAACTTGCACCCGAAGAGCTCCTTCGCCCGATCGCGCGCCAGTTGTTCGACGGAGTCGTGATACTCACACCCGCCGTAGTACCGACGCCCAGGATACCCCTCAGCGTACTTGTTGGTCATGCATGTCCCCGCCGCGATCGTGACCGCTGGCGAGGCGTGATTCTCCGAAGCGATCAGCTCGATCGTGTACTCCTGGCGCTCGGCTTCCGAGCGGACAAGGTCCGCAACCTGCGGATCAGTCGCGGCGATGGTGTCGAGGATGGCGTTGTCGATGGTTTGGGTAGATGTGGTCATGGGGGAAGTGTAGTCGGCTGAAATTGAACTGGTCACATCCCCCGATTGACACCAGACCTATATCCCGATCTGCGAAGCAACCATCTCGATCCCCTGCCCGATGAAACTCAAGACAAAAACCAGGAAACTACCGATCAGTATTCCAAAGAGTGATGCAAACACCACCAGAATTAACTCATACCATCGTATCTTGACCTTCCATCCGATCCACACGGCACTCACCCAGAACCATTGAATCCAGACCAAAAGACAGATCATCATCCAAAACAAGATGGTCATGGCCATTGAGTCAAATGCGAGCATCGGATTGCGGATGATTGCTGCAAACAACAAAGCATCACCCACCCGAGCAATCTCGATCACCAACAACGGGAACAGCCCCGCAACTACCATCGCGCGGGCAACATGTACCATCCGGAGCTGTGACCGCTTGCGTGTTGTTGGAAATGCACAAAAGAGCACAAACCACATGACCGAGAATCCAGCACATCCAATCGCGAACGACCCAACATCCAATGTCATGCCGCCGGTGTCCATCGAGCGATTCACTACTGGATACAGCAACGATTCGCCAATCAAAGGCCACCAATAATCTACACCATCAACATCGTACAAGAGTTGCTGATATTGCCCCCGCGAAGCCGGCGGCTGATTCGCCAGAAACTGAAGCGCACTTGCATTCATTTGTTTCATATTGCTATGGCTCGCAACAACCAACGCGATCGTGCTAAGCAAATGAGCAACCGCCATCACCGCAAAGATCCAAATCGCATACCGCCGAAGCGATCGCGAAGACTCCATTCTCATCCGCGACCAATAGCGATTCGGAATTAGCAGGAGCCAAAGCGTCGGAATCGTCCGCCGGACCATCTCCCACTTGCTCATGGCATGCTCAACATACCAAGCCAGATCCACCCGCGATGGATCAAGCACATCCGCCCACGCAAACCCAAGCCCGCACTCCGGGCATATGCCTTCAACCGGGCACGAAGATTCCCAGGTCGCGATCTCGCCCGACTGGTCGTACCCGCACTTGGGGCAGATTGGTGTGGATTGCGGCCGATCACGCGTCATCAAACTGAGCCCCTTGCGTAACGCAATCAAGGCAGAATTATGAATCCTTGATGCGCAACTATAAACTTGGCATATTCTATGAGCAAAACACCAAAGAGGGAACGGTGATCTTGCAATCATGTTTTTTTAATCGGCCGCGGGCTTGCGATAAACGGAGTACATGCCGAAGAGATCTGTTTCGAGATTCATCCGCTCGCCCCAGCCCAGCGCCTTGCCCATGGTGCGTGCATACTGCGATTCGTCCTCATCGTGCGCCAGCACCTCGAAGCCCGCATCAATCCACGCCTGTTCAATCCACGGGTTTGAAATATCCGACCATGGCTTCGCTGGATCGGGCTTGGGCCCGAGCGATTCGATGATCACAAGCCCGCCGGGGTTGAGCAGATCAAAGACATGCCCGAGCATCTCGGCGTCGCTCATCTCCCACCCCACCGGCACCGGAAACGCAGGATTGCGGGCAGCCGGCTTTACATACCCTCGCTTGAGCAGATTTCGCGACACAATCAGATCGTATCCGCTGCCCACTTCATCTCGGCAAGTTTCATCGTTGGGCCAAGCACCCTCGATCAATGAAACCGAGCCTGAGGTCTTCGGGTTATCATCGAGATCACCAACGGCTGTGCATCCGTCATAGATCGCGGTGAGGATCGGATCAATCTCAACACCAACGACATCAGCGCCCATCTGGGCCCAGAGCCGAAGCTGCCCGAGCTGCCCGTACCCCAGATCCATGATCTTTGATCCTGCGATCGTGAACGCGGGCTCATACTGCGTTGCAAGATCGAGCATCCGGGCATAGACCAAAGGCGAGCCATAGAAGGTCGAGTAATAGTCCACCGATTCGATCGGGATCTCCCGCAGCCCTTCGCGCTCTTTCTCTCCAAGCTCATCGAACTGATCTTGGGTGTACCCACGATTTGGACGCGTCGCGATGTGGATTGCCCGCGCATCAACAATGGGTAGACGCTCGACCTCTTCGAGCATCCGCCCTGCGAGTTCTGATTGGTACACACTGCTCAAGCGGTGAGCATCCGCTTGTAATGATTCAAGCGGGTCACTATCAACCTCTGGGGGGCTACCCAAAGCAAGTGCACCAGACAACGCGATAAGGATTCCGACCATCATACAACTCCTGCGATGTAAATTTTGTGTTCATATTTCTACACAAACTTTAACAGTATAAAACCGCTACGGTTGCACTAATTGAATAAGGGAATCGAGTCAGGAACTGATCGATTGCACGATCGAAGCGCACTCGTCTAGGCGAGGCATATGCTCGAGATCGATCGGCATATACACGCCTCGGCTGTGATCGGTATTGAGCACGATCGCGTTTGGCTCGACGAGCGCGAACCCGTTGGGCGCGTGTTCGTGACCGAGGATGAACAGATCGACGCCCCACCGCTCGGTCAGGTCCTCGAGCTGATCCGCGTCATACCCGCGTCCCCACACCATCAGATGCGCCGAGCCAACGCGAGGCTGATAGTCATCAGGGGTCAGCTCACGATCCAGAATCGACGCGTCAAACCGCCCCATCGACGCCGGGCCCGGCAGCGAATGGGCACAGAGGATATCGCCCTGGGGACACTTGCATCGCAGCGCGATCGGAAGCGACAATACCAAATCCGCGATCGCCTCGTGCACACGGTGTGACTCGTCGCCAAAGACCGAATAGACCCCGGCGTTGAACGCGTCGACACATTTGACGCCGTTCTTCATGATCCCCGACCCGATCGCTTGGGCGAGCTCATGATTCGCCAAGAGCACATGGACGAGCTCGGGGTGTTGTGTTTTGAGATATGCGATCCGCGTCAACCCGCGGAACGAGGTATCCAAAGGCAGCTCTCGACTCTCAGGCAGATCCGGATGGATGATCTCGTGGAGTGTGAGATGTTTTTCATCTGCGCCAAACTCGCCATCAAGCCCGGCCGCCGAGAGCACCGCTTTGAAGTTGCCTGGATGGTCGTGGGTGTCGCCGGTGGCGATAAGCTGCCCGGGCCCTTTGATCACCTCGATCGAGCCCTGTCGGCAGTTGGCGTTTCGACATGCGGCCGCCCCGGCACGCAGCGTGTCCACTACCTCGTCGATATCTGTCAAATCGAGCGTATACATCGCCCAAGAGTGTAGGAGAGACAGAGGGCAAATGCATGCCCCGCCGATCATTCCGCCTGAACAGACGGTGCCCGGATAATCCCAAGAATCAGATCGAGCTTGTCAGCAACCACATCCATGTCCTCGGTCCGTTCATCGGGATCGACATTGATGCACTCCATAACGAGCTCGTTGAGCCGATCGGGCACCAATGGGTTGATCTCATTGACCGGCGTTGCTTTTTCGATGAGCGAATCATCGCGTGATCCGGTGAGCGAATCGCCCCCAACACCCATCGCTGTGGGGATGTTCTTGCCCGTGAGCACCCAATACATGGTTGCCCCGAAGTTGTACACATCGGTTTTGGCGGTGATCGCTCGGCGGTGGACCTGCTCGGGCGCGATGTAGTCTGGAGTGCCTTGGATCCGCTTTTTGATCGTTCCGATCTTGCAGCTCTGACCCAGATCAATCAGCTTGGCGGTGTAAGTGCCATCAAGCCCAACACCGACAATCACATTGTGAGGCTTCATGTCCGCGTGGACATACCCACGATCGTGCATGTGCGCCAATGCCGAAGCGGTCTGATGGAATACATCGACCATTGTTCCCAGATCGTCTGGCTGCTCTTCGTGCAGCGAGATGCCATCGACGAGCTCCATCACCAGATACATCTCGTTGGTTTTGAGCAGCGAGCCCTTCTTGATGATGCGTGGAATCTTGCGGATCGAGTTATGATCGAGCTGGCTTGATATCTTGTATTCTGATTCGGTCTGGTCGAGGAACCGCTGCTCTTTGGGGTTGTTCTTGACCACGTGCTTGACGGCCCAGATCTGCTTGTTCTTTGGGTCCTGCACGAGATAAATCACCGACGCCGCCCCGCGTCCGATCTCGGACATGACACGGTATCCTTCAAGGGTATCACCCTTATTCCAAGCTGCAATGAGTTCAGTCATCTGTGCAAAAGCTCTCGTATTCCCCGGAACATATTCATACATACAACGCCCAAAGCACCGCATGATGTCATATTTCGGCAAGTTCTCCCATGGATTCCAGCAACAAACGCCACAATCACAGTTATCGGCGTACTGATCGTATCCGCCCTGTGTGCATATGGCCGACTCGGCACGCAGAGACTTGATGTTTTCGGGAGATTGTCATTCGAGACTGCTACGTTGTAAAAAATACCCCAATGCGAGAAAGGGCATTCTGAGCAATCATGGAACAACAGACTCTACGCAGAGAATCGAGGCCGGATTGGTTGAGATGTTGAAATTCAGACTGTATTGAGCCCGCTGTGATCGAGCTCAGAGCCCACCCACTCTTAACCCATCGACTCGAGCATCTGCTCGAACTGGGCCTGCGGGAAATATTGACCCGGGCTCGTCGTGCCTGCGAGATCTTTGTGCAGGTTGATCTTGGCCGTGGGGATATCGAGCTTCTTGGCAAGGGCCGTCACCACCTGAGCAAGCCGATGGAGCTGCTCGTCGGTGAACGGGCGTCGATCGCCATCGCCAACCAAGCAAATCTCGATCACACCCGATGCAGAGAATCCGTCTTGGACGCCCGCGAGCTCTACGCCATCACGCTGATCGATCCATCGGTATCCAACATGGATCTCGCCATCGCCCATCCGTGTGCCGTTGCCGATCACAAAGTGGAACCCGAGTCCGTCGTACCCCAACGAGCGATGCTCGCCAGCGATATCGGCAGCCGAGCCGCCAGAAGAACCCGAATGCACAATCACAATTGAGTCCCAACGGGTCTCACCGATCGGTGTTTCGGTCTGGAAGATCGAATCCATCCCGATCGAGCCTTGGATGCCCATCAATGGCGAAAGGCTCACGCCCCCGGCGTGTGCTCCGCCAGTTCCCGGATCCAAAATCGACAACATCGCTACACTGAGCGACATGCCAACGCCGAGCACACCCCAAACAATCTTGGTGCGTACGCTGGATCGAGAACGGGTTGAAACAGAAACGGTCGCCATGTGCTTGCAGAATCCTTCGATGATGGATGTAAAAGGCGGATGTTGTATGTGCCTATTACAGTATCAATATCATTCGGTGCAGTGAAGGGTTTTCCTTGCACTTTATCGCGCAATTTGTTGCCAACTCGCGCATGATTTGTCCAATGACTCAAGACATACTTGCATATCCCGAACAAACCAACCCCAAGCACCTCGATCGCGCCATGATCGGACGATCATCAACTCGTGCTCAGCCGTCGCGATCCAAAAGTCGCTCGGATAAGTTGGGCGTTCGGCGCCCGTACTCATCTTCAAGGAAAGGCTGGGCCCGTTGACTCCGTGATTGGTCGTACCGATCAAACTGGCTGCGGTTGTCATCCGGACGCAACGCGGTCTTCTGGCACCCTACCAGCCCACCGACCCCACAGACTGCCAAGATCACAGCACCGAGTGACGCGTATGAAATCATGTGAAAACGCTTATGTGCTGATCGTGCTCGTTTGATCGTCATTGCTCTGCACTCCTTGCCCGCCCGCGTCCGCCATCTTCCGTCATCGCACGGGGATTGATCCATCATAGCACACCCATAGCACCATTAAAAAAACAGTGTACCGCCAATTACGACGACACACTGTTCTGGAGAGAGGAGAGAATGTGATTCTCACACGAAAATACATTCTCCGGCTGCCCTCGCGGGCAACCTATTGAAAGAGAGAGAACTTCAACACCGAATATACGCAAATACTCGCATTGTGTTCGCTTGTTTATTGTTTTTTCTGAACAATCCGCCCAAAACTGTCAAACAAGGCGTTTTTACCCCCCACATTCAAGGCTCAACAAGCCGCCCTGCCTCATTGAGCACCACCTCGCCGGACTCGATCATCTTGCGGATCGCTTCATACACGACGATCGCCACACAGGTCGAAAGATTCAACGATCGCTCCCCCACTACCAAAGGCACGCACACACGCTGATCCCGATGGGCCTCGTGAATCGAATCGGGCAAGCCCGCGCTCTCGCGCCCAAAGACCAGGTGATCCCCCAACGCGATCGGCGCATCATAAATCGTCCGCGTCGCTTTGGTCGTGAGGAACCAGGTCCTCGCCCCCACAGGATGCGATTGTGTATACGCATCGAGCGATTCGTGCTCTTCAAGATCGAGCCTTGGCCAATAATCGAGCCCCGCCCGTCGGCACGCCTTCTCATCAATGTCAAAGCCCAAAGGCTTCACCAGATGCAGCTTGCACCCCGTCGTCACACAAGTCCGCCCGATGTTGCCCGTGTTGTTGGGGATCTCGGGCGCAACAAGCACAATATTGAGTCGGGGGTTTGTGAGTGCGTCGCCCGTTTGTACGGAAAAACCCGCAGCCGACTCGGTTGAATCGGATGCGGGCTTGGTTGTATTGGAATCATTCGCTGCCATGCCTTGATTGTTGGCACGCGAATCGTTCTTGGCTTAGTCCTTCGTGAACATCGGGTCTGCATCGATGATCTGGTCGAGAATCTTGGTGAATGATGGGTTGAGCGGGTTGCCCTGCCAGCGGATCACGCCATCGGTCGACATGATCACGGTGTGCGGGATGCCTCGAACCTGCAATGCGTTGTTGATCGAATCCTTCTTGTCATAGAGATTCGAGTACGCGCTGTTGTGCTGGAGCACATACTTGCGTTGCTTGCCCTCGTCATCGTTGGAGCCTCCGATCGCAAGCACTTCGAGTTTGCCCTCATGCTTCTTCTGCATCTTCTCGAGCTTCGGCGACGCCTTTCGGCAAGGCCCACACCAAGTCGCCCAGAAATCGAGCACGAGCACCTTGCCGGTCAGATCCTTCTTCTCGGTGATCCATTCCTCGTTGCCCAATGCGACGGGGAGCTGCTTGCCTTGGAAGTTCAACGCGCTGAGCTTGCTTCTATTCTGCTCTGGCCAATCGGCCTTGGCATACTTGGCAGTCGGGATGCCCTTGGCCTTCTTAACTTCTTTCTCAAACACAACCTCGATCCCGTTGGCTTGGTCTTGGGCGTTGGCGATCGCGTCTTCGCTCGATTCACGCAGAAGCTGGGCAACCGCGGCCTTGAGTGATTTATTCTCGATGTCGGCGTAGCGCAACTGCCCAGCGCGATCAATCAAGAACAGGTCTGGATATTCATCAGCCAACACGCCCTGGGCAAACGCCCCGCCGACATCACGCGCGACCTGCACATTCACACGCCCCGCTGCGATCTTCTCGCCGATCGCGTCCCACCCTTGTTCAGGATGCACCGCCAACACAACAAGACCTTTGTCGCCACTCTTGCGTTGATACCGCGCAAGGCTCGAGAGCGTCATCATGGATTGTGGATCATCAATCGCGACCACACCAATCAAGACAACCTTCCCATCGATCGCTTCGCTATCGAGCGCTTCTCCGAGTGTCCACCCATCAAGACCCGCGAACAGATCAAGATCGAATGCCTGAGTCTCGATCGCTCGCAATGCTTCGACATGCTCTGCGTTGCCTTCGCGTGCGACGCCCGGGCCCATGCCCAAACCCGCAGCGAGCAACGCGCCGCACCCTACAATCGCCAAAACTGACCTTGTTGTGATTGCCGTTGTGTATGCCAATGTATCTTCCTCCAATGTTTGTGCTTGTGTTCGTGTTCGCCCAAAGGCTATGTTAACTCTAACCGACAGAATGTATTCTCGGTTCATTCTTATCGGCAATCGGCATCAGATCATCAAAAAAACCGCTCGAAAGCGGTTCTTGGGCTTAGATTGTGATTGATATGTGCTCAGGGATCAGCCTTTGGCGTTGATCAATGGATCGACCTTGAGTACCTGGGCGACCGCCTTCTTGAAGTTTGCATCATGTGGATTGCCGATCCAGCGGATCACGCCATCGGTCGACATGACCACAACCAGCGGGATCCCCTTGGATTCAAACTTGCTGTACACCGACTGGTCAGCATCGAAAAGATTGCTGATGGATTCTTTGTGCTCGGCAACAAAGCTCCGCACGGTCGCTTCGTCTTCGCGCTGCCCGCCGATGGCGAGCACCGCGAGGTTTTCCTTGTTGTCCTTCTGAAGCTGATCGAGGATCGGCATTGCTGATCGACAAGGTGGGCACCAGGTCGCCCAGAAATCGAGAACAACAACCTTGCCTTCAGTTTTCACCTTCTTAGAGATCCAGGTCTCGGTGCCCAGCGCGACCGGGAGCGCCTGCCCTTGGAAGTTCTTCGCGTAGAGCGAATCGCCGGTGTTGTGTGTTGGCCAAGCCGCGTTGCCGTACTCGGCGCTGTCAATCTTGGGCAAGGCTTTATGCGCATG
>CAJXXI010000068.1 GCA_913062615.1 uncultured bacterium
CGGACAGTCTTCGACCCGGTGAGCTCTCGCCATCGGCGCAGGATTCGCGCGGCCGTGGGGTGATTTCGAGAAATCATCCGGTTCGTTCGACAATCCCTATCTTGTTGCGATGCATCAAACACGCCATGATGATACTGTGATAGAATCGCACAAGCGACCCGCCACCCGGGCTGGTGCCCAAATCAGGAGCAAACGGTGCAACTTGGACCTTCAGAAATCATCAAACCGCCCGCCAACGAGCCCGCGCTCGAAGAACAAACTGATGCACAGACATCTGATACAACCGGCAATGCGGATACAGGCACGGTCCAAGCAAACGATGGCGTAGCAATCCAACGCCTATTCGATCGCCTGCAATCTGGCGAATCGCTCCTACCAAACGCACTACTCGTCGGCGGCGTGCTGCTCATGGTCATCATCCTGATGCGCAAGCTGAGGAAAAACCACAAAGCAAACGCCAAGCGATCCAACCGCCAAGAATCACCCTCCAACCGGATCGCCAATATTCACGCCCAAGCACAAGCGACCATGGATCCCGCCTATAAAGTCATGGTCGATGTAGAAGAAATGGCCCGTCGGCTCGGCGCGACCCTCGACAACAAAGCCGCTCGCTTAGAGCTGCTGATCGAAGAAGCTGACAGCAAACTCGCGTTGCTCAACCGTACGCTCTCGCACGCTTCGACGACCCCACCCGTGGTACAACAACAGCAACAGCAACCGATTCAACCTACCAATGCGATCGATCCGACACTCCTTGATCGCGCCCGATTAGAGCAGGACCTCGAAGAACGCCAGACCCGAGTTGCGGGTCGGATCGAACCGATTACTCCTGAGCCAATACCAGATCCGGTCATCGAAGAGCCCAAGACCATCCAGATGCAGGTCATCGAACTGGCAGCAGCCGGGCATTCAAACATTGAAATCGCCCATGAACTCAAACAACCCATCGGGCAAGTCGAACTGATCCTCAACCTCCGTAAGCAACAGGGCTAAACCCCAGCCTACTTGCGAGCAGTTTTCTTCTTGGCAACTTTCTTCTTCGATGACTTCTTCGAAACTTTTTTGCCAGTCTTCTTCGCAGCAGCCTTCTTACCCGGTTTCTTGGCAGCAGGCATCTTGCCATTGCCAACCTCGATCGGCACTCGCATCGCTGTACAACCGGCTTCAACGCCAACATCCGCATGCAATGCCATCATCGCCTCAGAGGTCAGCCGCAGCTTTCCACTCCGATCAACCTGAAACGCCGTCTGCACCGCGCGGAAATCTCCGTCAACACTCAGCACCGAAACGATCCCGGCCTGGTCGGTCTGCTCATGCAAGACCGATGCCCCAAGCTTCGCATGGAAAGTATCCTGAATCAGTTCGATCTCATCGGTCTTCGCCGTGATATAAGGGCCCCCATCAAACGGATCGACAAACCCGTCATACTTGAAACCCAAGTTCTCAAGCATCCGCTTCGCTGGAACCGTATCAGGACCAACCTCGCCAATCTGCGCACGCGCCGCCGGCGGCAACAACGACAAATGGATATCACCCTCAGGCAATAACTCCGTCATAAACTCGCGCGAATACTGACAAAAACGATCCGCCTCGTCATAGCTCAACGGGATAAACCGCCGACCAAGCGTGTCCCACACCAACGATTCGCCATTGGATGTAATCGGAGCCATCAACTCAGCCAAAATCGTCGGCCTAAACATCTTGCGATGCAATCCCATAAAATGGAACCGGATCAACGCCACAAACCGCCCGAGCTTCATCTTGTGACCACGGAACGAAGGCTGCATAATCAACCCGCCAAGCTCCGTCGGCCCGCTCTCATCAAGATGCACCCTCGCAACCGTGTGCTTCGTCCCAAACTTCAAATCTTCCGCGTACTTCTCGCGTGTTTCGAGCTTGAAGCACACATTGGGATGCCCCGGACCGCCCATCTGTGAAACCAACTGGCTTGTACCGATACACGCCTCAGAGTTCACCTCTTCGATCACGAACATGAAAATGTCCGCCATCGCAGTCTTCTCAGAAATCCCACCCTTGCCCCCCGGGCCCTTGGGTTTGTGCACGCTCTTGGCGTTGCCGCCCGCGCGCATAAAACTCTTACGCGAGTTGCGGATCTTGCTGGCAATGATCTCTTGATCCGGCGGCAGATTTATAAAGTGCACCATCTTCGACATCTTGTGAAGCGTCGGAAGATCGCTCATCATCGCACGACGAACAATAAACATCGGAGCACTCTTCGCCATTACGAAGCCCCCGCCGCGACCTTGCCCAACGCCCGTTCCATGCACTCAAACACCCGTGCCCAGTCTTCCATCTTCATCACAGGCAACGGCGGCAACATCCGCACATGGAACGGCCCATGCCCGCAATAGAAACAAATCACGCCCTCGTCATACGCCTTGCGACACGCTTGCATCACTTTCTTCTTGTCCCCACCAAACGGCGTGAAACGCATCATCCCGCCTACACCGCCAGAAATCCCCTCAGAACCAGGTGTCTCCGGGAACCAATCCGGATGCTTGGCAGCCAACAAATCAACCTGCCTGCAGAACTCCGCGTGATGCTGCGCAAACTTGCCATCAGGACCATAGTTCCCCTCGCTGGCTAACTCATCGATCAACGCATTCCCGACCGTAAAGTCGACCGTCGCCCCGGTGAATGTCCCCGACAACAACCCACCCTTCGGGTTGTACTCTTCTGTATACATCGTCGCGCACGCCTGCGTCATCTTCCCGACCGTGCACACATCAATAAAATCGCCCAGCCCGTAATAATCAAACGCGAACATCTGCTCCGTGCGCCCGAAGGTCTGAATTTCGTCCGCCCACACCGCAATCCGGTGCGCCCGACAAAACTCCATCAACGCCTTGAGATAATCCGGGTTCGATACATTAAAACCGCCCTCGCCCTGAACAAGCTCAAAGATAAAGGTCGAAATCTGACCTGCGTATCGGCTCTGGTACCGCTCAAGTCGCCCGATCGTGTAATCAATAAACTTCGTCGCCCCGCCCATCGCGTCCGCCCTGTCTTTGTTCCAGAACGGCACATAATCCACCTGCGTAGACAAAGGAATGCCCTGACGACCAGCAGCACTGTCGCCGATCTGCGCCATCGTCACACTCCGACCCATAAAACAGTTTTCAAACGCCAACACCCGGGTCGCCGGCGCATGCTTCTGATAGCACACCTTGATCGCGCTCTCGTTGGCCATCGCGCCCGAGGTGGTGATGAACGCATGCGCGAGTCTCGAGTTCTTCGACGCGTGGTCAATCAACCGCTCACCAAAGGTCACCGCATCGTACGAGGTCTGCAGGTTGCCATGCTTGGTGGTATCGAGCAACGCCGCATCAAGCTGTGCCTTGATCACCTTCGGGTTCGAGTGACCCATAAAATGGACACCGATCCCGATGAGCATGTCCCACTTGACCGATCCGTCCGCCATCTCAACGAGTGCGCCGTTGCCGACCCCCGATGAAATACTCGGATACATCAAAGGACGACCCTTGATCTTGCCTGCGTCCGTAAGCATCTGCTTAAAATCCGTCGCGATCTCAGCGGTCGGCTCACGCACATCGGTGATCTGCGCTGAATACTCACCAACCTTCTCAACGATCGTGTCAAATGCCGCGTGGATGCTCTCGTCATGAAGCAATCCGTCGCCGACGGTGCCTGTGGTCGTGCTCGATGTCATGTCAAACTCCTGTCTGTTAAACTACCTGCTATCCTCGGAACCGCCTGCAGACAATCTCGCGACCAAAATCGCAAGCAGCTGACAGCGTTCAACAAGACTCGTTAAATCAATCCATTCATCAGGCGTGTGCAAGCCACCCCCGCGTACGCCAAGTGTATCAATCGTGGGCAACCCCGCGCTCTGAAGCACATTGCCATCGCATACGCCCCCCGTCGAAGCGAACGGCAGCTTCTGCCCCAATGCCTCCGCAACCGCACGCGCCCGAAGCCCAAGCGCTTCGACCGCCGGGATCAAAGGCTTCGCCGGGCGATTAAAACTCCGCCGAACGATCACGCCCGGCATCGTCCCATCACCAGTTTGTAAAGCATCAAGCTGCACCGCTAACTCATCGGCGATCGTGTTATCCGCGAACCGTACATTCCCCCAAGCCATCGCAGAATCCGGCACCGCGTTCGTCGCAACCCCACCCTTGATCGGTCCGATATTCAATATCTTCCCGCGATTCGGTTCCGGGAACGTCGCCGACTCAGTTATACACCGCGCCAACTCCACCACCGCAGATCGCCCATCAACAAACGCCCGTCCCACATGGGCACTCTTGCCGATCGTCTCGATCATGAACTGACCAGAGCCCATCCGCTCGATCGCCAGCTCGCCCCCGGGCAGCGCAGGCTCAAGCGCCAAACCAAAATCGTGCAGCTTCGCCTGATCCTTGAGCGCCTGCTCAGAATGATAAGTCCCCGTCTCTTCATCCCCGTTCAAGGTGAAGGACCAGTTCGCCGCCACCCCGCACTCTTCGAGTGCTTCAAGGGCAGCCACTGCGATGATCAGCCCCCCCTTCATATCCACACACCCAGGACCCAGCGCCGTCTTGCCACCAGGAGCAATGCTCAGCTTGCGAAAATCACCATCAGGATCATGCACCGTATCAAGGTGCCCCGCGATCATCACCCGCCCGCTCGTCGCCCCGTTGAGCCGTTGGCACACCGATGTGGTCGGCACATACGCCCCCGACTCGCCGCCGAGCAGCCAGTCTGGCTTGGAATCACCCTCGACACGATGGGTCGAAGCTCCCAAAGCCTCAAGCCGCCTCTCAAAACGCTCGCGCGTCTCCTCGATCGCGCTTTCGTTGTTCCCGCCGGTAGGCGTCTCAACATGTAAACGGAGATCTTCAAGCAGGGCACCGCTCTTAAGAGCGATGGCATCGGCAACGCGTTGTTCTGTTTCTGAAAGTTTCACCAACGAGTCTAGGAGCCCACTAAAACACCCTTCCAGCCTCAGGAAGGGCGATATTTCGCAATCACAGTTTAAACTCGATAGGGCATGTTCGCCGAGAAAGATTCAGGCGCAATCGTGTTCATTTCTGCTGATAAAGCTGACCAAGATCAATCACCACGCCGTTAGGGAAATACAAATCGACGTTGAGTTCGTCTTTGCCCAGTGATGTAAACACCAAGTTCGTTCGCCCCGACATCTGCACATTCACCAAGTCGGCAGCCGATGGACCGGCGTAGCGATTGTTGTTCCGCTTGTTGGCGTGCATGTGATAGTGCACCAACGAACGATCCGAATACCGGAACATATCATCCGAAGCAACAAAGCGCTGATCGTTCACACGATCACGCGAACGTGGACGATAGAGCACTGCCCGAAACCCAGAGTCCGCGTCTTGCTCGATCACGCCGCCGTATTCGGTCGAAGAGTCTTTCTTATCCAGCGCTCGTTGGGTGAAAATCTGCTCGACAACTCTCGGATTTGCAATCGCATCATCCACCGCCAAGATGGTAAGCACATCGCACCAACTCAGCACATCCGCCCAATCGCCGAGCCGTTCTTGGCGTGGTTGTTCGCCGCTTTGATTCTTGCGTTTGTGATGCACCCGTTTGTTCAATCGCTCGCCTGCGAGCCCAAGGAGCCCTTCACGATCGAACGACAACCACGCAGGACGATTGGCATTCGCCCAACGGACGGGCTCAAGATGGCGAAGGGCAAGATCCTCTCGTTGTTCTTTGTTCAGCGTTGACACTGCACTGGCAGTCTCAATCCACCATTGCCCGTTGAGCCTTTGATTCCGCTGGTCTGGATGCTGGCGGAGATTGGTCAGCCAGCTGATCTCCATCGCGGTATCGGGCATGACCCCGAGCTCGCGTTTGGCTGCACGCAAGTCGCCCACCATGACCCGCGAGGCTTCCTCAGCGTCAAGATCAAAGTCTGAATCTATCAACGCTCGCCGAAGCTCACCAGACGGGTCAAGCCTTGCCAAAAGTGCCCACGCATCATCCCGCGTCCGCTGGCTCAATCGGAGCACGGCTTGCTCGCGCACATCCCGAGAACCCATCGAAGGATTCAAGAACACATCATAGATTATCCGCTCGATGTTCATCCCAGGACGCAACGCCAAAAGCGCCGCCCGCTCGTCGCGTTCAGTGTCAGGAACATTCGGACTCTGGCGCGTATAACTGCGCACCAACGCGGGAACAAGCTCGGTCCAGTTCCCAATCACCGCACGATTGGCAATGATCCGCACCGCATCGGGCGATCGCTCTGTAGGAAGGATCAAGCGCGCCATCACACGCGAGTCCTCACTGCCTTCGACTGATTCATCAGACATCAACAACTCGAGCACCGTCATGCGGAGCTTCGGTGTCGTCGCATTCGACCACGCTAGATTCTTGAGTGCCTGGCGGGTACGCTCGCGAACACGGACACCCCGCTCGACCTCGTCCCACGCCTGTTCCGCCGCCTGCACCCGCTCGCGTTCGAGCAACTCAGGGTTCCGTAAATCCAATAACGGGTTTCCCGTAGCAATAAAGCTGCTGCTTGATGAACAACCAAACCCCGCAGCAACGAATCCGATGCCCAAGACCAAGGCCATCAGCTTGCTAGTCAGACAGAATTTGAACAGTATGGTGTGCTTTGTCATTGTCAGACAGTGTAGTGAGCCTCTTTGGTGGAACCCACTTGAGAACACAACTAGTATCAACCAGCTCGGCAATCACACGCCGACGGAGCCCAAACTATTATGCCCCAAACCACACCAACACTCCATGAACGCGTCGCATTTGTAATTGATCGCATCCGCCCAGCAGTCCAAGAAGACGGCGGGGATATCGAACTCGTCGAAGTGACATCCACAGGCGTCGTCAAAATCAAAATGCACGGAGCTTGCGTAGGGTGCCCCTCCTCAAACATGACCCTCCGGATCGGGATCGAACGAAACCTCAAAGATCGAATCCCTGAAGTCACCGCAGTCGAGGCCGTCGACCAGAGCTAATCCGCTCTGAGCATCTCTAAACCACACTTTGCGGATCTGATTTCAAATCTCAATCATCCGTAATTGCCTCGCATTCCACGAGTTGCAACAATTTCCTTTGCCATCGACCAACTCCGTGGTATACTTCTACATCAACACAGCCAACGAAGGCTGAGAGAAGTTTGGAGCATTGGATGCTGGTTATCACAAGAAGAGAAGGCGAAGAAGTCGTCATCGGCGACCCAAAGAACCCGATCGGCGTTGTCCGTATCGCATCTGTCAAAGGCGAACGCGTACGCATTGCCTTCGACTTCCCAAGGGATATCGAGATTCATCGCCGAGAGATCGCAGACCAGATCATCATCGAACTCGACGAATCCCCAGCAGTCATCGGCGAGATCAAACCCGCAACCGCCAACTGACCAACTCAACTATTCCATAAAAAAACACCCTGTACTCTACAGGGTGTTTTTCTGTATAGGTCTGATGATCTCAGATCACTCAGGATCGCCGCCGGACATGTCATAGACCCAGCTTTCGATCGCACGATCGAGGCCTTGAACATCGCCCTCGCCGAAGAACAACCCGATTTCCTTCGCCGCTGCTTCAGGTGAATCTGAGCCGTGAATCAGGTTGAATGAGTTCGAAACGCCGAAGTCGCCACGAATGGTCCCCGCGTCGGCCTTTGAACCAAAGGTCGCGCCCATCATCGAGCGAGCGATCGCGATCGCACCAACGCCACGAACAGCGAGCACACACACAGGTGATGAGGTCATAAACCCGACAAGCCCGTTGTAGAACGGCTTGCCCGCATGATCTGCGTAATGAGTCCCCGCGAGTTCTTCCGAGATCGTCATCATCTTCATACCGACGATTGCGAGCCCTTTTTCTTCAAAGCGAGTAATAATCTTGCCCATAAGCCCGCGTTGTACCGCGTCAGGTTTGAGGATAATCAGTGTGGTTTCCATGCCCAGTTCTCCAGTCGTATCGATCTGTGTTTCAGTGGTTTATACCCAACGAGCACCTGCTCAGCGGGCCCAGATTGTAGGCAAGATCAAACACAAATAATCCCTGCCCGATCCACCATTTCACACCACGCTCGCCATGAAAAAACGGATGCCCTTCTCAGGGCATCCGCAGCTGAATCAAATAAGTTTGACTCGATAATCAGGCAATAAAATCGCCCAATCATCAATCTTAGCGACGACGACGAACGCCAACAAGACCGCCCATACCCAAGAGTGCCAAGGCACCTGGAGCAGGAACGATACCTGAAATCGTTACATTGTCGAGACGGTTGTTGCCGGTATCTGAAGTCGCACCATCGAAGGTGAACACTACGCTTGCATCAGTAACGCCGTTGAGTGACGACAGGTCGTAGTTGTTGCTGTTCCATGATGAGCTCTGAGCACCGAGGATGACGGCAACGGTATCGATCAACATACCACTATCGTAAAGACCGATGGTGAGGCTGTCGAAACCAGTCGAAGTGCCACGACGAGCGAAGTCAATTTCCAAACCGGTCCATGAAGTGCCATCAAAGGCGAAGATCGCCTGTGCACCATTGTTGGTTACGCCTTGACCTGTAGCACCCTGGAAGGCGAACGAGCCGCCCGAGACGCCGTCGATTGCCAAAGTCGTAGTACCAGAGAAGCTCTGCACATAGGTGTACACACCAGCAGCGTTATCCGAGTTGAAATTACCCAGGGTCATTTCACCCGAGCCAACATCAGCGCTGTATGGGAAATCCGAAACCTGGAATCCGAAGCCACCACCAGGAAGACCCTGATCGTTAAAACCCCAGTTTGCCACGGTGTCGGCACTTGACAAGCCTGCGAAACCTGCAATAGCTACGATGATTAATGCTTTTTTCATTCTCTTCTCTCCTTCTTTTAATCTATTGAACATCCCGCCAAACGACGGCGGGCTCTCTCTTAAAAAACTCTGAACATGGTCAGCATACAGCTCACCAGCCAGTCAGAAATCTGCGGACACATGCTCTCAAACCACGGTCCGCGAAACTAGTATACCTGAATTTCCCCCTGAATCACTGACATAAATACGAGTATTTCGTTAAGATATCACCGATTGAGTGTGCCCTGAACACGCTGGAAAAATAATCGGCACGAAAATTCGACCGCCTATCTCCCGCTTCAACTCCTCCAACTGTGCTATCCTCACTCCAACAACATCAAAACGCCTGCATAAACACTGTTTTCACCGCCAAGGAGGGTGGATGGCCGCTAAAAAAACAACAAAGAGAACCCGTGCTGACGCCGAATCCATGGCCACCAAGCAAAGAGACATCTCCGTCTCCGAGTTCTTCGCCAAAAACCGACACCTCCTTGGGTTCGATAACCCAAGAAAAGCACTACTGACCACCGTCAAAGAAGCAGTTGATAACTCTCTAGACGCGTGTGAAGAAGCAAGCATCCTCCCAGATGTCGAAGTCAAGATCGAAGAGATCACCGCTCCACCAAACGCTACAAAGCCCGGTCGCTACCGCGTCACAATCACAGACAACGGCCCAGGCATCGTTCGAAAACAGGTCGAAAACATCTTCGGACGCCTCCTCTACGGCTCAAAGTTCCACCGCCTAAAAATGTCCCGAGGACAACAAGGCATCGGCATCTCCGCCGCAGGGATGTACGGACTCATGACCACCGGCAAGCCCATGGTCATCACCACACGCCCGAACAAAAACAAACCCGCACACCATCTCGAACTCGCGATGGACACCACCAAAAACAAGCCAGAAGTCACCATCGACATCGAAACCGACGACTTCCGCCCAGGCACAGGCACACGCGTCGCCATCGAGATGGAAGCCAAGTTCTTCCGAGGCAAAGGCTCCGTAGAAACCTACCTCGAGCAAACCGCCATCTCCAACCCACACTGCGAAATCACCTTTATCCCACCAGATAAAGCAAACGAGAACCCGGACCTCGCAGAATCCGCAAATGAAATCGCCAAAGACTCCAACGGCATCGTCCGCACCCAAGAGTTCTCCGATCGCATCGTCTACCCAAGAACCGTCAACGAACTCCCACCCGAAACCGAAGAGATCAAGCCTCACCCCTATGGCGTAGAGCTCGGCACCTTCCTCACAATGCTCAACAAAACCGAGCAAAAACAACTCTCAGGCTTCTTCAAAAACGAGTTCTGCCGCGTCCCACCCTCCATCGTCACCACCATCACCAAAGAAGCATCGAGCAAGGGCAACTCATTCTCCGGGCAATCCTGGGTCAAAACAATCGAGCCATCCGGCGCCGAAAAAATCTATACCTCGCTCCAAAACGCAAAGCTCCGATCCCCTCCAACAGACTGCCTCTCCCCCATCGGCGTGCAACAAATGCTCGCCGGGCTCCTCAAGGGCGTCAAGGCCGAGTTCTACACCGCCTCCACACGCAAGCCCGCCGTCTACCGTGGCAATCCATTCCAGATCGAAGCCGCCATCGCGTTTGGCGGCAACCTCCCGGGTGATCAACAATCTCGCATCATCCGATACGCCAACCGCGTGCCCCTGCTCCATCAGCAATCCGCATGCTCCGCGTTCAAATCCGTCGTCGACACCTCGTGGAAAAACTACGGCATGCAACAACCCCGCGGCGGTCTCCCCGTCGGGCCGTTGGTCGTCATGATCCACATGGCATCCGTCTGGGTCCCCTTTACATCTGAGTCCAAAGACGCGATCGCGGACTACGACGAGATCAGAAAAGAAATGCAGCTCGCCCTCCAAGAGTGCGGCCGCAAGCTCGGACAATACATCCGCCGACGCCAACGCATGAAACGCGACGCCCAAAAGCGAGATGTCTTCGAGCGCTACATCGGCGAGATCAGTAAAGCCTGCAACCACCTCACCGGGACAGACACCCAAGAGCTCTACGACGCGCTCCTCAAGCAGGCCCGACGCCGAACCGAGATCGCCGACGCACAGCTCGACGACGAGGGCAACTTCATCAAAGACGACCACGGCCGACTCGCAAAATCAGACGATGTCATCATCCTAGAAGACCTCGACACCCCACCAGAATCCTCAACCTCCGAGGACAAACCAGTCCTCAAAAAGAAACGCGTCGCCAAGAAAACATCCAAGAAACGCACCACAAAAAAATCAGCAAAGGCGGCTTCAGGGCTGTTCGGGGGTTAAGCCATGGCCAAAAAAGTAACCAAAAAGAAAGTCGTCAAAAAAGTCCCTCAAAGGGCGCCCACCACGACCACAAACAAAGTCACCATTCGCCCAAAGTCCGCCAACGCCGCCAAGCGTGACAAACAAACAGCAGTCAAACTCGAAGCACTCGCAGAGGGCATCGTCACCTCATCACTCAGCGGCCGAGAACCAAAGTTCGAAGTCCCCATCCGAGGACCATCCAACACCAAATGGCTTAAATCAAAGGGCATCCTGCAAATGGGCCCCTCGACAAGCACACGCCAACTCTTCAACCTAGGACAAGCCCGCAAGTTCATGCAAACACTCCTCCACTCAAAATCAGTGGACGAACTATTAGTCGCAGACAAAACACTCTCCCTCCGTGGTATGTTCTACAAATCACTCCACACAATCGAGAACACCAAAGAAAAAACATTCGACGACCAGACCGAATCCGACGGCATCCTCGAAGACCTCGAAGTATCCCTCGGCTCACTCCGAGAAGAACTCCACATCTTCGCCAAAAAACGCGGAACCATGGTCGGCAACATCACCGTCATCGACAACGGCGACCACATCAACTGCGCCAAAATGGGCTCCGGCGGCTACGCAATCCCATCAATCTGCGAACCAGAAGTCATCCAGTTCAAAGATGTCAAAGCAGACTTCATCCTCCATGTCGAAAAAGACACCGTCTGGCAACGCTTCAACGAAGACCGATTCTGGGAACAACACAACTGCATCCTCACCGAAGGCTCCGGGCAACCAACCCGAGGCGTCCGCCGAATGCTCCACCGACTCAACAAAGAGTACAACCTCCCCGTCTACTGCCTCCTCGACTGCGACCCCTGGGGACACTACATCTACTCCGTCATCAAGCAAGGCTCCATCTCACTCGCCTTCGAATCAAAACGCCTCGCCATCCCAGACGCCAAATACATCGGCATCAGATCAATCGACTACGAACGCTGCGGCCTCACAGACGATGTAAAAATCGAACTCAACGACCGCGACATCAAACGCGCCAAACAAATCGCCGCCTACCCCTGGTTCGCCGACAACAAACAGTGGCAAAAAGAGATCAAAAAGATGCTCACTAACGGCTTCAAAATGGAAGTAGAATCCCTCATCACCAAAGACATCTCCTATGTCACCGAGGAATATGTCCCCGCAAGACTCAAGGCGAAGGACTGGTTGGGATAATCATACAAACAATTTAACCTAGAGAACCAGAAATCCATCAAGTACGGTACAACCAAGCCCATGCGACTGTCTAGATCCAATTCCATTCCCATTATCACTGGCCTGTTCGTCTTGGTGATCCTGTCCATAGTATCGATCATCGCGGGTCATTTTATCAATAGCAGGAGCGACAAACGCATAGCGGCCGAGTTCTGGCAACTCCTTCACAGTGACCGCGACGCCGCTATCGAGGCAATCGTCTATATCGAAGTTGCATATTGGCCGCCGCGACCAGCTTCCGAAGCCACGATGTTCCTTCCCGATCCTGAGCTTTATCGAATGGACGACCCGAACGACTTTGCCTGGATATTCCCCCAAGGGAAGTCTGACGATTTCGCAGGCGCGATAGGAACGATCGAACTTCGTATCCATACAAAGAGTGATACCGTAGCCAAAATATTTTTATCAGATCTGGATCATTGGTCGCAAATGAGCCCTGCTTATGACCCCAGTGTTGGCACAATCCTCCGAGACGATGTGGCCACTGCTATTCTCGACTGGATCACGCACCGGTAGCCGGGTGCCCCGACGGAGCGGTCTTCCACTCCTTCGGGAGGATTACCCACTCATCGTAAACCCAAAGCGGATAAAAACCCTCTGTCGGGCAAACATCAAAACATCGTTGGGCGCCGGGTGCCCCGACGGAGCCGTCTTCGGCTCCTTCGGGGAGGATTACCATCACACTACAAACCCGAAGGAGGATACGAATCCTCCATCGGGCCACCCGTTCTAACTCTCCCGAGAATCACAAACAATCTCCCCGTCCCTCTCCCCACTCCACCACCGCGCCGAACCCCATCCCCAATCCGTAGGCTTCTCCACCAACCCCGCCCGCACCG
>CAJXXI010000069.1 GCA_913062615.1 uncultured bacterium
GTTCGGTGCGGAGGCGGATGCGGGCGTAGGAAGAGACGCCGAGGAGGGCGATGAGCCCGCCGATGGGGATGAGGACGCGGTAGGCGTTTTCGTTGTACTGCATCGCGAGCCCGAGCCCGATGGCGATGAGCGAGGAGATGGTGACGGAGACGGTTTGGAGCTTGCCGGTGAGCTTGGCACGGTGGGCGGGGTAGTTCACGCCCCAGATGGTGGCTCGGATGGTGACGATTCCTGCGAGGAGGATGCGTGCGCTGAATGCGGCGGCGACGAGCATGTAGAGCCCGGCGGGTGTGCGCGGAGAGAGGGCCATGACGGCGATGGAGATGAGGACTCCGAGTTGGAGGGCGGTGATGAAGGGGACTTTGCGCTTGCCGTGGGCGAGGATTGCCCATGCGAAGGAGGTGATGTTGGCGAGCGCGGGTGCGGCGATGAGTGCGCCGGCGAAGTAGTTGAGTGTGTTTTCGTCGATGACGCCTTCGTAGAGTTTTTTGACGATGAATCCGATGACGCCGCCTTCGGTGGCGGCGATTGCCCATGGGAGGAAGAAGGCTGCTCTGAGTTCGTGTGCGTAGTTGGTACGCGCGAGCCAGGGCATGGCGTTGGGATGGAAGGAGAGGAAGGCGAGGGTGACGAGTTTGACGGGGGAGGCGACAGGGCGACGAAAGCGCGATTGTTTCGGCGGATCATTGCTCGGGATGTTTGGATCGGTAGAGGGGGGAGTCACGGGGGATTGTTGGCGCGGAAGGCCGAAAAGGGGAATTGTTTGTGACAGAGAGTTTGAGTTGCAAATTGATGCAACATGCAATAGCATGAATAAACAAATCTTGGTTTATTCCATTGAAAGGTGTTTTATATGCGTCATTTGATTGCTGCGGGTTTGATGAGTGTTGGGTTGTTTGCGAGTAGCGGAGTTGGATTTTCCGATGAAGGAGATCTCGATCAGCGGATTATTGCTTCGGTTGAGATTCCCGGATTTACAATGAGTATTGAGACTGTTGGCTCATACGCCTATGTTGGGTACCAAGGCGGGATGCAGATCTTCGATGTACGAAATCCTGCAAGTCCATTGTTAATTGGAACACTCGATACTGGGCGAGGACAAGTTCATGAAATTCGGATTGTTGGGCGAACGGCCTATATAGCCCATGGCTTTCAGGGCTTGCTGATTGTTGATGTAAGCAATCCTTGGTGTCCAAAGTTAATAGGCTCACATGGTGACATTGGTGAGGTGAAGGGTGTTGCTGTGCTTGGGGATACGGTGTATACATCAGGCAATAGCCGAGGGGTGGTTGCGTTTGATGTTTCTGACCCTACGAGTCCAACGATCATCGGTCAGCGGCGAATGGAACAATCTGCGCCGCATATCGAGATTAAAGGAACAATGGGATATGTAGGAGTTCGGCGGACTGGGCTTGCCGTATTTGATTTAAAGAAACCATCACATGTCAGACTTGTGAGCACGACACGGACAGCGGACGAGGCGTTTGGGATTGCGGTGCAAGGTACGACTGTGTATATCGGGGATCAGGATACTGGCTTTACGATTATGGATGTGAGTGAACCAAAGCGACCATTGCTTTTGAGCACAGTTGAGCTTCCAGGGTTTGCGTATAGCGTAGAGATTGTTGGGACGACGCTGTATGTTGCTGATAGCGATGCCGGGGTTTATGTATTTGATGTGATGAACCCAAAGGAGCCGGTGCAGATTGACCATGTCCAGACGATGGATCGCGCGTTTGAGATTTGTATGGTTGGACGGTATGGGTATGTGGCCGATGGGCATGGCGGGCTGCTGGTGATTGACTTTGCCATGGCTGAGGAATCAATCGAAACTGTTGCGTCCGAATAGTCGCTGGCATTCTTCTTTCTCATCCACCCGGCAGAGATGCCGGTTTTTTATTGCGCAGCATACTGGGCTTGGTTGAGATATGATTGATGCATGAAGATCAACACGACATCGATGGGTAGTGAGATTGTGACGGGCTCGGGGGTTGTTCCGATTCGGCAGGTCTTTGGGATTGGGCGGAACTATGCGGCGCATGCTGCGGAGCAGGGGCTTGAGGCGCCGAAGCATCCGATGGTGTTTGCGAAGAATGTGATGAGCGTGTGTGGCGATGGAGATGATATTGTCATCCCCCCCATTGCTCGCGATGAAGGATTCGGGGGGAACCAGACGGACTTTGAGGCTGAGTTGGCGGTGATCATCGGCAAAGACTGCAAGGATGTCTCACGCGAGAACGCGATGGGGTATGTGCTTGGGTTTACTTGTGCGAATGATGTTTCTGCTCGGTGGTGGCAGAAGAAGGGATCGGGGGGGCAGTTTTGTCGTGGGAAGGGGTTTGATACTTTTTGTCCGCTGGGGCCGAGGGTTGTGACGCTTGAGGAACTCGAAGCCAATGGGCATGCGGTGAAGGATTTGCGGGTGGTGTGCCGAGTCAATGGCGAGGTGATGCAGGACGCGAGCACCGCAGAGATGATGTTCCCGGTGGATGTGTTGATTGAAGAGCTGAGTAAAGGGACGACGCTTGTTGCGGGGACGGTGATTTTGACGGGGACGCCGAGCGGTGTTGGGATGGCGAGGGAGCCACAGGTTTGGCTCAACGAGGGCGATGTGGTTGAGGTAGAGATCGCCGGGATCGGTGTTTTATGCAATAGGGTGCGGTTTGCCCAGTAAGTGAATCGAGCATTGCTGGTGTGATTGTCGTATCGCGTTGGTACTTCCTGCGTAGAACCTTGAGGCTGGTGCCCGATAAAGACAAATGAGCAAAAATTGCCTTGCCCGCATTATCAATTTTGTTCGCAATTTGGGTCAAATCCGGTATATTTGGGTACCACCTTTTTTTACCCAAGGATATCGCATGCGCATTGAAAACCGATTAATCTCACGCTTTGGATGGGCGAGCGTTCTTGTTGCCTTTGGGAGTTTCTCGCTGGCATTTGGCGGGGCGCAAGGCCCGGTTGCTGGTGATGACCAGCGGACGAAAGCAACCGAGAATACCACTCGTCGTGCGACCAATACGTATGTGATCGACGGGACGACCTACAGCAAGTTTGGTGATCTGCCGCCTTTGGTTGATGGTGATCGGATTGAGATCGATCCGGCGCACATAATCTATGAAGGCGAGGTCTTGTTGCGGAATCTTGATGGGCTCACCATCACGCGCAAAGCGGGCACTACCGGATATGGAGTCAAGCGCAACGCAAAGGTTGTCGCCATGACCACGCAGACAGATACCGGCGCGTTTGATGTTTGGCAATCTGATCCGGGTGGGATGCCGATTCGGCCTGAGACTCTATGGGAAGAATGGGACAACCCGTTGAATGTTGATGCCAATGGGTTCCACACTGCCTTTGTTCACGAAAACCTGATGGGTCTGAGCGATCTCAAGAATACCCGGTCTTGGTGGTGGGAAATGAGCACCAAGACGCTGTATGTTTCGGTACCTTCGGGGATTGATGCATCTTCACAGCAGTACCTTGCAGGGATCGCGGGTCATGGGCTGGTTTTTCAAAGCATTACAAACTCGGTCGTCGAACACATCTCATTCGAGATCACCACCCAGGCCGGTGCGTCATTGGGATATGGGTTCCGCGAGACATTCTCATCGGCGTGGAATGTTGTCAAAGACTGTCGATTCCGTGCCAACCAGTATCACAACCTTGGATCGGTTTCCAATGTGTGCAACTTTGTTTCGATGAATAACGACATCGGAGAGTCTGTCGCGGGCAATGATTCGCAGCTTGTATTTTATTCTCGGCTTGGTTCTACACAGGATGCAAAGTCGATCAATGACACCTTCCACATTGTGCCTTGGCTTGATGTCGATGGAAACCCGCACAGGCGCGATAAAATCACTTCGATCGCATCCCATAGAGGGAAAAATGCATTCGAAACAGCTGTTGGTGGAATTCAAATCATCAATCCAACATGTATCAGCTATGGGTATGAGACGAGCGGGCGTGATGTTTTCCTCACGCTTGGGGCTTCAGATTCTGGGCATGTGCCGCCGGTGATTGAGGATGAACTCGATCCGACAAAGTACCCGATCATCGTAATTGGCGGGCATATCAATGTCGCCATCCCGGCGGTTGTCGGCGGGAACTCGAACACCCAAAATGCTGCTGCCTTTGTGCGCACACGATTTGATGTTGATGCCAGACAACTCCTCACTACAACCTCCGGGTCGGGATGCTTTACCTCGCAATGCGGAGATAGTTCTGCCTTTACCAAATCAACGCTCGCACTCTTCGCATGCACAATCTCTGCGACCATGCCGATTGATGTCACAAGTCAAACAATCTTTGCATCCAAAACCAACGGTGCTCGGCTGATCTTGGACAACTGCTCGATCCATCTCGTCGGGCAGTATCCGGTCCAACAACGCCTGTTCTCTTTTAGCCCGACCGCCGGTCTCGCGTGGGTGCATGGGTGCATTATTGATGTTGAAGACCCAAATACGCGGATGCTCGTTGGAAATGCTGACTCGTTCCGTGAAGATCCAACGCGATTCAGTTTCAAAAGCAATATGTACTCTGAAATACTCCACCATAACTTCTGGGCCGGGCAGAGCTCGATCACGCGAGCTTTGTTTCGTGACACCTATGACATTGATGGCGAGTATGACTTCGATCCTGAGTTCCTCGACAACTCGACCCTCGAGCCTGATCTTGCGACGCGTGGATTTGTGAACTCGACCAAACCCCTGGGCCCTGTCGGAATCAATAACCTGGCGTATGACGAGACCTATGGGGCGTGGCAGTATTCCTCAGGCAGCACTTGCCCGGCCGACATCAATGACGATGGCCAACTCAACTTCTTTGATGTTTCGTTGTTTCTCCAAGCGTTTGGTGCACAAGACCCGATCGCTGATTTCACCAACGATGGCGCCTTCGACTTCTTCGATGTCAGCGCGTTCCTCGGAGCATTTGCGACGGGATGCCCATAAAAGGAGCGTGCCACGCAATCCTGGTCTTTTTTTAACGCGAATAGGATTCATAGGGTTCCATTGAATCTTTGGCGACACAATCCCGTATAATGTCGGTGTGGCTATCAACATACGACGGAATAAATCGGCATGGCGGGCTCTCAATCGATTTTTGATTGGGGTGTGTGTCATTTTGGGGTTTGCGGGCTCGACGAGCACCCTTGCGGGTGATTCGGATACGGAACCTGCTCCTGCACCCATGAGGGCGATCCCCGCGGCTCGCCAGGCGGATCGGGTGGCTGTGATTACGGTTGAGGGTGCGATCGACCGGATCACCGCGATGTCGCTCAAACGCAGAATCGAAGAGGCAGAAAACGCGGGGATGGATGCGATTGTGATCGAGATCGATTCGCCCGGAGGCGAGCTGGGGGCGGTGCTCGAAATCTCGAACATGATCAAAACCTCATCGATCACCAACTCGATCGCGTGGGTTCGCCCGGATGCGTACTCGGGCGGGGCGATTATTGCCTTGGCGTGCAACGAGATCGTGACGAGTGATCCCGCGTCGATGGGCGATGCGTTTATTATTACGGTTGGGGATGGGATGATCCGGAGCCTGAGCCCTGATGAGCGGACAAAGTTCTTGCCGCCTTTGATGGCCGAGGTGACGGATTCGGCACGGCGGAGCGGATACGACGAATATATGGTGCAGGCGATCGTCGCAGATGGGATCGAGCTTTGGTTTGTCGAAGAGATCGAGACCGGGCGTCGCTTGGCGATCAATGAGGAAGAGTATCAGCTGGTGTTTGCCGGCGATGTCGTGCGGGGCAAGCCGATGCTTGCCGAGGTGACCGGAGGGGTGAAGACCTATAGCGATCCCGATGCCCCCGTCGATAAACCAGCCGAAGAGCCGACTGAAGAAGCGACTGAAGAGCCGAGCGAAGATCTGGTAGAAGAAAAGGAATCCGATGAAAACGAAGACCAAGATGAAGTTGATGCTGGTACTGATCAAAGCAGCCCGGATGGGACGCAGCAAAATCAAGAAACGATAGATGACCCCAACGCCTATCGCCCCGCGAGCCGGACGCTTGATGATATCGAGCGGGTGTTCGCCAACCCTGAGGAGGGCGTTGGGCTTGAGTCGCCTTCGACTCGTCATATATTCTCGGCTGAGGATCGCGACAAATACCGACTCCTCGGATACATCACCGACGGGTCTGCTGCGATTGTGATGCGGGACGATCAGCTTCAATACTTCGGGTTCTCGTCGGGGATTATCCAGAACGATGAAGAGCTCAAAGCCTTCTTCGGCGCCAAAGAACTCGTCCGGGTCAAGATCAGCCCGACGGAGAGACTCGTCCGGTTTATGGTTAATCCCTTTGTACGCGGGTTCTTGATCGCGGTGCTTTTGATCGCGTTGTTTGTCGAGATGATAATGGCCGGGACGGGGATCGCCGGGGCTGTTGCGATCGGAGCGTTGGTGCTTATTCTTGGCCCGGGCGCGTTGATCGGACTCAGCGGGTGGTGGGAACTGATCGCGATTGTGGCCGGCATAATCTGTCTGGCGATCGAGGCGTTTGTGATCCCTGGGTTCGGGGTCTTTGGCGTGATCGGTTTCGTCGCGTTGTTCGGCGGGCTGATGATGACCTTTGTGTCTTCGGGCGGGAACATGTCCAACCCGGCGACGCAGCAAGATTTGATGACGGGAGCCGTCACGGTGCTGATGGCGTTTATTACCGCGGGGATCGGGTGGTGGTTGATTATCAAGAACGCTCAGAACCTGCCAGTGTTTGACAAACTGATCCTCAGCGGCGCATCGGGCGTCGGAGGCATCCCCAAGAAGACACTCCTGCATGCGATCGTGCCTGATGACGGGAGCGTGCGTGTTGGCAGCGAGGGCATCACAACGACGCCTTTGTATCCGATCGGGCATGCCGACTTTGATGGACAGATTGTTGATGTCTACGCCTCGTTCGGGACAATCGAGTACGGTGTCGCTGTCCGGGTTGTGTCGGCGACCGCGATGCGGATCGAGGTCGAAGCGATTATTGATGATCATATTGCAGACGAAGATTCGACCACGCCACCGTCGAGCAATCCAGAAGAAGGAACCGCCTGATGGATAGTTTGTTGATAATTGGGATCGGTTTCTTGGGGCTTGGTGTGCTTTTGATGGTGCTCGAAGGGTTTGTGCCTTCGGGCGGGATTCTGGGTATCGCGGCGTTTGCCAGTGCGATCGCGGGGATCGTGTTTTTGTTCAAGTACGAAGCGATGTGGGGCGCGATCGGTACGCTGGGCACCGTGGTGCTTGGGCCGATGGTGTTTTTCTCCGCCCTCAAGATGCTCCCGAGTACCGGCCTTGGGAGAACGATGGTTGGTCAATCTGGCGAAGAGATCGCCCAAGCCTTGGCCGATTCGCACCGTGAACATCGCTCAGAACGAGAGTCACTGATGGGGCTCGAAGGCGTCGCCGTCACGAACATGCGTCCCAGCGGCGTGGTGGAGATCGATGGGCACCGCTATGACGCGATCGCCCACGGCGGGATTGTGGACAACGGCCAAGCAATCCGAGTGACGAATGTGGATGGGTTGACCATCGAGATTCGAGCGTTGTAGGCATCGATCGTATATACTGGTTGTATCTGGCGCACAGCGTGCCAAACTTGGAATGATCACTTGTGATCGAAGGAGAATCGAATGGACCCTTTGGTAATTATCATCATTGTTGTCGCAGCCGTGGTGCTTTTGGGCGTCTTTATTGTGATGTTCAACTACTTCCAGCTCTGGTTCCAGGCGTTCTTATCGCGCGCCAATGTCAAGCTGATGGCGATTATCGCGATGCGATTCCGCAAGGTGAACCCTTCGATTATTGTCATCAACAAGATTCGCTTGGTTAAAGCGGGGATCGAAACCGTCGGGACCGACGAACTCGAGAACCATTATCTTGCGGGCGGCAATGTCGGCAATGTGGTCTCTGCGTTGATTGCTGCTGCCAATGCTGACATCGAGCTGCAATGGGGCATCGCAACCGCGATTGACCTTGCGGGGCGGAATATTCTCGAGGCTGTGAACACTTCGGTGAATCCGAAGGTGATCGATTGCCCAGACCCAGGGCTCGGTCGAGGCACGATTGATGCGGTCGCCAAGGACGGGATTCAGCTCAAAGCCCGTGCACGCGTGACGGTGCGAACCAATCTCTCCCGGCTCGTCGGCGGTGCAACTGAAGAAACGATTGTCGCGCGTGTTGGCGAGGGCATTGTGTCGAGCATTGGTTCTGCAGATTCACACAAGTCTGTGCTTGAAAACCCGGATGCGATCTCCAAGGCTGTGCTCTCACGCGGGCTCGATTCGGGTACCGCATACGAGATTCTTTCGATCGATATCGCAGATATTGATGTAGGAACCAACATCGGCGCGAAGCTGATGGAAGATCAGGCCCAGGCCGACATGAAGGTTGCTCAGGCACGGGCTGAGGAACGGCGAGCGATGGCGGTCGCCCAAGAGCAAGAGTTCAAGGCCGAGGTCCAGAAGAACCGGGCGTTGGTGGTCTTGGCCGAGGCGGATGTGCCCAAGGCGATCTCGGATTCATTCCGCAGCGGGAATCTGGGCATCATGGACCATTACCGCATGAAGAACATCAATGCCGACACCTCGATGCGCAAGTCCATCGCGGACGACAAGTAAGTAAACCACTGAGGATTGAACAATAGGAATCCTCGTTTGGGGGTTGTGCTTGGTTCTGATTTATGTATACTGCATATAAGCATCGCAAAGTGCGGTGCTTTTTTCTTATGGGGAACTGTAATGGGTGATGGCGAGAAAAATTGCGTATTATGCGGGCAGAGTTGCATTGGTCAGCCTCGGATAAAGAACGAGAATGGGCAATACGCACATCAGGCATGTGTCAAAGCCAAGCAGGAACAACAAGCCCAAGAGCCCGAGTTGGCTGCGGTCGGGGAAGATGATCTCTTTGACGATGCCCTTGGCGGGGATATGGATGATCTCTTCGACGACTATGACGCTGGCGGCCAGGCTGGCGGTCGAAGTGGCGAAGACGCCGACTTTGGTGGGGCAGCAGCAGCCTGCCCGGGGTGCGGGCAGCGGATGAACGACGGCGCAAGCGTCTGCATGGGGTGCGGGTTCAACACACAATCGGGCAAGATGATGTCAACCAAAAGCAAGGGCGCGGGCATTGGTGCCGGCGGCAGTGTTGCCATGGTCGGGGGTATGGCGGCGAGCCCGATGATTCCATTTATTGGCGCATTGATCGGCGGCGCGATCGGTGCTGCGATCTGGGCGGCGATCTCGTACTTCTTTAACTATGAGATCGGTCTGATCGCATGGGGTATCGGCGCGATGGTGGGAGTGGGCGCAACGATCGGGCCTGTCGAAGGGCAGGGCGGAGGCGCAGTCATGGGCGCGATGGCAGCGATTGTTGCGATGGCATCGGTTGCTGGCGGCAAATATGCCGCATCATACTTTGCTGTGCAAACAGTCTACGGCGGCTTTTCCGACTCAACGCCGATGACGATTGACGATGTGAACGATGAGTGGCTGATCTATCGGATTGCCTACGAACACTGCGAAGAACTCAGCGATAACGGCGTGCTGATCGACTGGGGCGAGCCGAGCCTGTATGTCGAAGCGGCGTATTGGCCCGAGTCATATCCTGAAGATATCCAGGACGAAACGAACCAAAGATGGAACTCGATGAGCTCTGGCGAGCAGCGCACATACCGGAAGAAAATCCTCAACTCGATCGACTACGACCATGACTATATCCTGCGGGATATCGACGACGAATGGGCTTTGGCCACGCTTGTTGATGAAATTTGTACTCAGCGGATTGCGGACGGAGTCACGATCGAATGGCCGGACCCAAACCTGCCGATGGACATGGCGAGCTGGCCTGAGGATTTTCCCGAGGACCTGCAAACAGACATCCAAGCCAAGCGAGACGCGATGAGCGAGGACGAGTTGTACGATTTCAAAATGGATATCGTCACTCGATCAAATGAAGCACGCGAATCAATGAGTGAAATGGCTCAGCAGGTGACAAAGGATTCGTTTATCAAGAGTTTCATGCACCCGTTTGACCTCATCTTTATGTTCTTAGCCGTGATCACCGCGTACGGGATTGCTTCCAATGACGAATAATCCGTAATCGGGTTATTCGATCACACTTTCGATTTTGAGCTCGATAGTCGGTGGAGCTTTTTCTTATGGGGAACAGCTATGGGTGATTTAGAGAAGTTATGTGTGTTGTGTGGGGAGAGTTGTGTTGGTCACCCTCGGATCCGCAATGAGCAAGGGCGATATGCGCACAAGGAGTGCGTCGCTTCCAAAGGAGAACAAGAGCCTGCGCTGCATGAAGACGCGGGGTTCGAAGACTTGTTTGATGATCTTGCACTCGGGGATCAGAACAGCACACGAGGGCCCAATGCATGCCCTGGCTGTGGGCACCCGATGGGTGAGGATGCGGTCGTGTGCATCGGATGCGGGCACAACCGCGATTCTGGAAGCCAGCTTCGCACAACAGCATCGAAAGATCGGGCAATCAAGGAGGACAAGATTGCATCGGCAAGGTCCGAGATGATGAGCAGTGTAGTGAGCCAGCTCGTCATGCCGATCGTTGGTGGATGTGTCGGCGGAGCGATCGGGGCGAGCATCTGGGCCGCGATTGCGTTCTATGGGCAGATTCGCCTTGGGCTGTTGGCTTGGGCTGTCGGTGGATTGGTCGGCGTCGGCGTCAACGTTGGCTCTCGCGACACTGGGGGCGTCGTGTACGGGATGATCGCTGCGGTGCTTGCTGTTGGCAGCGTGGTGGGCGGGCACTATATCACCGCAACGCTTTTGGTGGATCAATACCTCGAGATGCTCGCACCAGAGGATGTATCAGAAGAGATGGCGATGGGGACGGTGGTGTGGGATGTGATCGCTGAGTGGGTTGAACGCGGCGACGATGTTCCATGGGCACGGAAGTGGAAATCATGGGAGTTGGCTGAGTGGCCTGAGGATTTTTCACGTGTGATCATCGCAGAAACCCAGGTACGATGGGACAGTATGGAGTTTGATGAGCAGGTGGCGATCAGGACTGAGATCGCTTCGGTGACGCGGGCAAACTCTGAGTTTATCGAACATGATCTGCTCGAAACCAGCTTTGTGTCTTTAGTGCTCCAGCCTTTGAACATCATCTACTTGACGCTCGCGTTGGGCACGGCGTATATTGTTTCAGCCAAGGGCTGACGCCAACTTATTCGATGTGCACTTTGATATCTAGCTCGACAGTCTGCGGGGCTTGGCAGGTTGAATCGTCGCAGGCCTGGAATGAAACACCGATGACCGGATCCCCGGCAGCGACACCGACGCCGGGGGCTTTTTCGATGATGACATCGAACTCGATGCGCCCGGTGTTGATGTTGAAGGTGCCAACCGAATCGAGACCATACGATTCGCCAGCAGGATAGTCGGCAAATATTGCGATCCCTTGCCCCTTGGTCAGCCCAACACGCAGCGGGAACAAAAGTTTGGCCGCGTCTGAATCACCCGGTTCGGCGGCGACGATGTGGTAGCCTTCATCGATATCGAGTGCGATCTTGAATGATGCGGGCTCGTCGTCGGTGACGGTGAGTGAATCGGTGGAGACCAAGACCTTGACGGGTGAGTTGATCGCAGGATTGGATTCTTCAACCGCCCCACCACTCCCGGAGAAGGCATAAACAGGTGCGTAGTCCTCTTCTTGCTCGAGCATGTGGATCATTGCTCGGGCGGAGTTGATCGAGGACATCGGATAGGATGCCAACGAAGGCGAGACCGCTTTGAGCAAGTCCGCTGCGCGGGTGCGGTACTTGTGGGCATCGACATCGTTCACATTCACAAGATTGGCAATGTCGATAAGATTATTAAGCATGACCCCGATGGCCGAGGGGACGGCCCCGTCATGGAACGATCGGGTGCGAACGAACAAATCGGCTTGATTCGCCCTTGTATCATAGTACGAACCAGCGTCGTCAGCGAAGAGATCATGGGCCTGATCGGCGAGATCAAGAATCATCTCAATGGTGATTTGATTGCGCGCAAGGGGGGCCTGATGAAGCTTGATCAACCCTGCGATGAGCATGGCGTAGTCTTCGAGGACTGCGGGGACCTTGGCAACATTGGCGCGGTAGGCGCGGAGGAGTTGGCCGTCTTTGGATCGCATGTGTTCGAGGATGAAATCGGCGGCGTGCTGGGCGGCTTCGATGTACTCGGGGCGATCGAGATGCGAGCCGGCATCGACGAGGGCCGAGATCAACAGTCCGTTCCATGCGACAAGGACCTTGTCGTCGAGGCGGGGTTGCTTGCGCGTTTGGCGGACGGCGTAGAGCTTGTCGTTGATCTGCTGGAGTTGAACGAGCAGTTCGTTGGTTGTGAGGTTGTGCTTTGATGCGATCTCATCAGGGCGTGCGTCGAGGCGCAGGACATTGCGGGGTGGTTCTTCTGGGTGGTGCGGGTCTTGGAAGTTGGTGCCGGCGTTTAAGCCATAGATATCGAGGGCGAGCTTTGCCTCTTCGGTGCCTTCGCCGAGGACTTGGTTGATCTCGTCGGTGGTCCAGAGGTAGTTGAGCCCTTCTTTGCCGTCGACTTCGGCGTCTTGGGCGCTGTAGAACCCGGTGGATCCGGGTTCGGACTGGTCGGTCATCTCACGGAGGCAGTAGTCGAGGGTTTTGCGGGCGATGCCGGCGTAGAAGGGGTCGTTGTAGATGATGGCTGCGTTTGTGTAGGTGCTGGCGAGTTGGGCGTTGTCGTAGAGCATTTTTTCGAAATGCGGGACGGTCCAGAACTCATCGACGGAGTAGCGGTGGAACCCGCCTCCGACCTGATCGTTCATGCCGCCGATGGCCATGGCGTCGAGTGTTTTTTTGGCGGCTTTGTCGATGGCTTCGCGTGTGCCCTCGTCGGTGTGTTCGCGGAAGTCGAGGAGGTAATCGAGGAATACTGGTTGGGGGAACTTGGGCGAGCCGCCGAACCCGCCGTTGGTTTTATCGAAGCGTTGGAGGAGTGCGGAGGTGGCATTGGTGAGTTGAGGCTGCCCGACCGCGACGGGTTGTTGATTGGCCGAGGCGACCTGCTCGATCACTGCCGCCGCAATGGACTCTGCTTGTTCGAGCACCTTGTCGTGCTGGTTTTTCCACGCATCGGAGAGCCCTTCGAGGAGCTGGGGGAAGGACGGGCGGCCGTAGGCTG
>CAJXXI010000070.1 GCA_913062615.1 uncultured bacterium
GTGTTTGATGTTCATCACGGCCGACCTTGGTCGTCCGGACCGATTCCATCACATGTTGCTCCGGTTCAACTTCCCGATCTCGATTCTGACTTGGGATGTGATCGCACTCAACGGGTACCTCGTCCTCAATATGCACATCTGCGGATATCTGATCTGGTGTGCGTACAACAAACGCAAGCCGACGAAGAAGTTCTATATCCCATTCGTATTCCTTGCGATCGCATGGGCATTGAGCATTCATACTGTAACCGCTTTCCTCTATTCCGGCTTGGGCGCTCGCCCGTTCTGGAATAGTGCGGTCATCGCGCCGCGGTTCCTTGCTTCGGCATTCGCTGCCGGTCCTTCGTTGATTATTCTGACGCTTCAGGTCATCCGCGTGGTGACGGGGTATCCAGTTTCAGAGAAAGCGATCTTGACACTCAAGGGGATTGTCACGGTCGCGTTGGGCGTCAACATGTTCTTGTTGATCTCCGAAGTATTCACCGAGTTCTACACCGGGACATCGCACTCTGTATCAGCCAAGTATTTGTTCTTCGGGCTTCACGGCAACCACGCGTTGGTGCCCTGGATCTGGACAGCAATCGGGCTCAACTCGCTGGCATTGATCGCGTTGTTGACCCCGATCAGCAAACGCCGATGGGTGCTCAATTTCGCATGTATGGCGATGATTGTTGGCATCTGGATCGAAAAGGGCATGGGGTTGATTGTTCCTGCGTTTATCCCATCGCCGATCGGCGAGATCGTTGAATATGTCCCAACACTCAACGAGGTGTTGGTCTGCACAGGCATCTGGGCATTCGGAGCATTGGTCTACACGATCTTGATCCGGGTCACGATCCCGGTGTTGTACGGGGAGTTGACAATCGACACGGTGTACCACACCGATCCAGCGTTAAAAGAAGATAAGAAACAAGTTTTAAATGACACGGCGAGCGTTTCGCAGTGATAAAGGAGATGGTCATGAGACGAAAACAACTGTTGTTGGTTGCAGGGATCTGTGCTTTAGCCTCGTCGGCTATGGGGCAAATCTTCGCGCCCGCAGAGATGTCACGACAAACCAAAGATTGTTTGGAGTGCCATCAGAAGTTGAACCCAAGTCTGTATCAGCAGTGGGGTTCAAGTAAACATTATCGTGGCAATGTTGGGTGCTACGAATGTCACCAGGCAGACCGTGATGATGTTGATGCGTTTAAGCATGAAGGATTCACGATTGCTATTCTGGTGACTCCAAAGGATTGTGCTCGATGCCACAGTAAAGAAGTTGAAGAGTTTGCCAGTTCCCATCATGCCAAGGCTGGTCGGATCCTGGGTTCACTCGACAATGTCCTCGCTGAGGTCGTCGAAGGCAACAAGGGAATGATCACTCAGGGATTCCCTGGTGGCGTTTCGGCAGCTGCAGTCAACGGGTGTTGGCAGTGCCACGGCACCGAGATCAAGGTTCTTCCGGGCGGCAAGCTCGATCCGGCAACCTATCCAAACTCTGGTATCGGCCGCTTGAATCCAGACGGTTCCGAAGGATCATGTAACGCGTGTCATACACGCCATGATTTCTCTGTCGCCCAGGCGCGTCATCCAGACACCTGTGGCAAGTGCCACCTTGGTCCTGACCATCCTCAGAAGGAAATCTACGAAGAATCCAAGCATGGCATCAACTTCTTCTCGAAGATCGATGAAATGAACTTGGATAACGAGAAGTGGATCGTCGGCGAGGATTATTGGGCTGCTCCAACATGTGCAACATGTCACATGTCAGAGACCAAGAACCAATCTGTCACCCATGATGTCGGCATGCGGATCAGCTGGAACAACCGTCCTCCTGTCTCCGTGCGTCCAGAAGTATCAGATGCCAAGATGGGTCTACCGGGCGCGAATGTGCCTTGGCAGGTTCGTCGCGACAACATGAAGGATGTTTGCCTGAGCTGTCACCAGACACAATGGGTTGAAAACTTCTATGTTCAGTATGACGGTTTGGTCAACCTGGTCAACGAGAAGTTCACACGCCCCGGCGGCGAACTGTACAAACTCGCCAAACCACTCAAGAGCCCTGTTCCATTCGCCAATAAAATCGACTTCACATGGTTCGAAATCTGGCACCATGAAGGTCGTCGTGCTCGTCACGGTGCTGCAATGATGGCGCCCGATTACACACATTGGCACGGGACATATGAGATCGCTCGCAACTTCTACTCAGAGTACGTCCCAGAACTCCGTGAGCTTGTAGAGCACGGTATGGAATCTGGCGATCCAGCTCTGATCGAAGCCGCCAAGGCGCTCGATGCCAAGCTCGAAGAAGTCCTCAACTCTGAGAATCACAAGTGGTTCTTGGGCAAGATGGACGACAGCGAGGCTGATGCACGCAAGAAGGCTTCAGAGGACTTCAAGAAGCGTTACAAGGATTGAGCGATCAATCTTGACACACAACCGACTGAGAAATCAGTCACACAACTCAATGAATGAACCTACGACAGGACTCTCCCTATGGCACGCCAGTTAACCGAACAAGACGCACGAGTCGCGCTCAAAGATCACCTCGGTGAAAAAGCGATGAACGCCCGACTTAAGCACGGGATGTACATCGACGCCGAGACGATCATTAAGATGCTCGATGACAGTGATTTCGTTCGATATCCGGTGAGCATCCGCTTCGACGCCGAGCATCTTGAGCCCGGCGAGTTCGCGGCACCGATCGCCCTTGGCGATCATCCATCGGCGGGGTACTGCCTATTCATTCATCCATACTTTGAGCAACAGCCAGAAGCCTGGCCGTTGCTCATTGCGTACCACATTCCCACCATTAACTATGGCGAGATCGTCTCTGGCGAGGATGCTGAGCACTTCGGTGCCACGCTTGTTGGGCTCGAGACCGAGACCTACTACCAAGCACTCTGTGAGCTTGCGGATTCGATCCCAGGGGCACCGGGGGCTTCGGGGTGCGGCGGGGGGTGCGGATGAGGCGCAAAGAGACGAAGGACTGACCAACTTATTCGCGGGCGATCGGCGTCGAATGTTCGGCGTCACCACGCGGGTTTCAACACTTGTAAGCCTGGAGGCTGCAATGACACGCAAGAGTAATAGGAATGGGATTCAACAACTGACCGCTGCCGCATTGGCAGGGACAGTCGCACTTGTTGCCACCGCAGGATTCGCGGTCGCGGGCGAAGATGAATCCGCTGGCATCACTTATCCAAAGTTTAAGACCCTTCGTTTCGACGAAGATTGGTCGAGCTTTGATCCCGCAGAAGGAACGGATTATTGGGATGATATCAAGCACATGAAACTCAATGACGATGGCTCGTCATGGGTCGGCATCGGTGGCGAGCTCCGCTTCCGGGGCGAGTCCTGGCAATCCTTCGGGTTCTCGCCTGCAACTACCGCAGACGATTCGTTCGCACTCGCACGGATGCAGATTTATACAGACTGGCATTTCGGCGACAACATCCGGGTATTCGTCGAAGGCGAGAGCGCGGTTGCTTCTGATAGAGACCTCCCCGGCGGCGTCCGCGGGCTGGATGCCGATGCGTTCGATCTTCAGAATGCATTTGTTGATATCGCGTTCCCATTTGGCGAATCAGATGACAAGGTGACCATCCGTCTGGGACGCCAAGGGTTGTCCTTCGGCAAGCAACGCCTTGTTTCGACCCTGCCTTGGGCCAACTCCCAGCGTTCATGGGACGGCGGTCGTGCGATACTTGATATAAAAGGTTGGCACGTTGACGCGTTCTACACCCGCTATACCCCCGTCAAGAAGTATAACTTCAATGACTGGAATGCCGGACCAGATTTCTACGGCATCTACGCAACAGGCAAGCTCGGTGGTGATCATAATATCGGTGCCGACTTCTACTACCTCGGGCTCGAAACCGATGGATCAAAGACATACAACGGCACTTCGGGCATCGAAGAACGCCACACCGTCGGTGCACGGTTCTTCGGCAAGTTCGGCGAATCGGGATTTGGCTACGATGTCGAAGGTGCCTACCAGTTCGGTGATGTCGGCAGCGCCGATGTTAGCGCCTACATGTTTGCATCGCAGGTCTACTACTCATTCGATTCAGAGTGGAAGCCAAAGGTTTACCTCGGATTTGATATCTCATCGGGTGACGAAACCGCTGGCGATAGTGATGTTGAAACCTTCAACCAACTCTTCCCACTGGGTCATGCCTACAACGGATTCATGGACCTGATCGGGCGCCAGAACATCACCGATATCTCGGCAGGTGTTTCGTTCAAGCCTCACAAGAAGTTCTTTGTCAAGGCCGACATCCACAACTTCACCCGTACCGAAGATACAGACTCGGTCTATAACGCTGGCGGGGGCGTCCTTCGCCCAACGGCTACAGGCGCTTCAGGCGATGTCGGTCAAGAGTTTGATCTCACCGTCAAGTACCTCGTGGATCGTCACCTGACTCTACAGGGCGGCTACTCACACTTCTTCGCGGGTGATTTCTTCTCAGATACCGGTGGGGACGAAGATATCGATTTCTACTACTTCCAGGCAGTCTACAAGTTCTGATTTAGGGCACGTAGGTGATATTGAAGTAAAAAACCTTCTCTAAACCAAAAAGACCCCGCAAATGCGGGGTCTTTTATCAAATATCAAGCACGCGCGGAAGGATTCGAACCCTCAACCTCCTGATCCGTAGTCAGGTGCTCTATCCAGTTGAGCTACGCACGCATCTGCTGATCTCTCAGCGGCCTATACGGTAAGCTGGGTTGCCTCAAATAGCAAGTTCATACCCTCGTTGAGGTTGATTTCTTTGATTTGGAGGCAACAATATCCTCCCAACGGGATACTTTTCCCGGATTGACCTCAGTAGGAAAAAGACCACATGGCTCATTCGAACTCGGCTAAAAAACGCATCCGCCAGAACATCACCAACCGTGCACGCAATCGCTGGCGCATCAAGAACATGCGTGTCGCCATCCAAGGCTTCGAGACCGCGCTCGTCGATGGTTCGAACGCAGAAGCAGCCACCGCTTATCGCAGTGCCTCGGCATTGGTGGACAAGACCGCACAGTCTGGTGTGATTCATGGCAACCAGGCGGCTCGCCGCAAGAGCCGAATGAATACTCGGCTCAAAGCCAAAGTACTCGGCTAATGCACATGCACAGGGCATCCGCTCTTTGCTATGCGCATTGACTCCAAGATTGATTTTGGCTCGACTTTTTCTGGTCGAGCTTTTTCAATTCGTTGGCTCTCTTTCTACTCGATCAACCGCGCATGAGCAAACAGGCAGTGGGAACCATGAAGGATCGAAAGAAGAATCAACCTGTGATCCTGCCGAATCAAATCGGTGGTGGGTTGCCATTAGGACGACACGGATATTTCTGGTTGTCGTCCCAGCCATTGCACACGCTGATTTTTCTTCTTCCTATTATTCTGGTGTATGAGATCGGGTCGATGGGCATCATTGGCGCGGGCATCACTTCGAGACTCGAAGCCCAAGACATGCTTGTTCGGTTCTTTGATCTCTTTGGTGTGCTCGGTTTGCATCTGCCCTCGTTGGCGTTGGTGGTGACGCTCGCGGTGCAGCAGTTTTTATCGCGGGCATCGTGGAAGATTGTCCCAATGGTGCCATTGGCGATGATCGCCGAGTCTGCATTCTTAACCGGGCCGCTCATTATACTCGCGATTATTCTTGAGCCTCAATCGCAGGCGGTGCTGCTCCAGGCGATTTCGGATTCGGCTGGAGCCCTTGAAGTTGCTGGTTCATCGGATGCCTTCTGGGAAGGGATATTCCTTGCCTTTGGCGCTGGGCTGTATGAAGAGATGCTCTTTCGATTGGTGCTGATCACAATCTTGCATTTCATGATTACCGATGTGCTGAGTTTCAAAGACCGCACCGGCAAGATCGTCGCGGTGGTGCTCTCAGCGATCGCGTTCGCATGGCTTCATGATTCAGTCTATACGGCGGGTGTTGGTCTCAACTTGCGTCTGGCAGCCTTCTATGCCCTTGCCGGGGTCTACTTTGGTATCCTCTTCCTCTCACGCGGGCTTGGGATCGCGGTGGGGGCGCATCTGATGTATGATCTGCTCGTCTTTGTGGTGATGCCCGGGATTCAAGATCAGTCCTGAGTCGAGCCTTAATCAGAATAATTCCCCATCCAAACGCGAGATTTGAGTTCTCTCGGATATTTTTTACAAATACTTCGGACATCTGGTATATTGGTACTATTCACTCTTCGGGGAGGATGGCAGCATGTCGGACCTGAGATTCGCACTCGACGATTTGTACGCCAGCGGCTGGTGGCCAAGCGATGGCGATCGGTGCCTCCAGTACGAAGACGGGCGGTGGTATCCTGATGAATCCGTGATTCTGGCATTCTTTGGCAAGTCCATTATCCACCCGCAGTTCCATCAATCTTCAGCGTCTGCTTCTGTTGAGGTGGTTTGGAGCACCGCGACGCGTGGCAGGCAGGCGGTGCGAGGACGCTCACGAGAAGAGGCGTTGATCCTCGTATTTACGAATCTGTATCGAGAAACACACGCCCAGACTCCGAGCATCTGATCTGAAGCATTGTCGGATTTCTTATCTCAGCTAATTCTCACCTATTTTCATCGAATTCATGGGGTAGTGGGTTCGTGCAGACTTGACGAATCAGATCGCAGGCGTACTATTGCCCCTGACTACTGTCATTGGCCCCATCGTCTAGCCGGGTCCAGGACACCAGGTTTTCATCCTGGTAACGCGGGTTCAAATCCCGCTGGGGTCACTTTGCTAGAGGTTCTGACGAGCCTCTAGCTTTTTTTATAGATGGACTGTTTTGCGAGACGCTCAATAGATATCTGTCATGGCTTGCTCGGTCTAGGCTTTGAGAGAGCGGAGCATGTATGTTGTCCCACTATCGAGGAGATGCAAATGAAGCGTGTCACAGGCATAGGCGGAATCTTTTTCAAGGCAAAGGATCCCAAAGCACTCGGTGCGTGGTACCGAACGCACTTGGGTATGGATGTTGAGCAATGGGGTGGTGTCACGCTGCGTTGGGCGGATGACAATGCTGACGGGGCGGGTTCAACGGTCTGGAACCTATTCAAAGAAGATACTTCGCACTTTGCGCCCAGCGAATCGAGCTTCATGATCAACTATCGAGTCGAAGATTTAGACTTCCTGATCGCCAAGTTGCGAGAGGAAGGGTGCGATGTAGACGAGAAGGTTGAAGATTCCGAGTTCGGCAAGTTCGGTTGGGTCATGGATCTTGAAGGCAACAGGATCGAACTCTGGGAGCCACCAACGGGCGGATGACGAGATATCAATCTTGGGCCAAACCGGAACCCCAGCTTCAACTTTTACATGATATTAGGGGCAGCTCATGTCCTGTTAACCCTCGAGCATACTTTGGGCGATCGCCTCGGCGACTTTGATGCCGTCGACGCCGGCTGAAAGGATGCCCCCGGCGTAGCCTGCGCCTTCGCCAGCTGGATAAAGCCCTTCGGTGTTGATGCTCTGGAAGGTCTCGTCGCGGTTGATCCGGATGGGCGACGAGGTGCGTGTCTCGACACCTGTCATCACGGCGTCATCCATATCAAACCCGCGTATCCGGCGGCCGAACGATGTGAGCGATTCGCGAATGGCGGCGATGGCATACCCCGGCAGGCAGGGGGTGAGATCGGTAGGGAGCACGCCCGGTTTGTACGAGGGAATAACGCTCCCAAACGATGTGCTGGGGCGCCCGGCAATAAAATCACCGACGAGTTGCCCGGGTGCCGCGTAGGTGCCGCCGCCAGCGACAAAGGCGGCGGATTCCCATTTTCGCTGGAACGCGACCCCCGCGAGCGGACCCTCGGGATAGTCTTTTTCGGGCGAGATGCCGACGACGATGCCCGCGTTTGCATTGCGCTCGTTGCGTGAATATTGACTCATGCCGTTCGTGACGACTCGGCCTTCCTCTGAGGTGGCGGCGACAACCGTGCCACCGGGACACATGCAGAAGCTGTAGACATCTCGCCCGTTTTTGGCGTGGTGCACGAGTTTGTAGTCTGCCGCACCGAGGATGGGGTTGCCCGCGTTGGGCCCGAATCGCGACAGGTCGATGAGCGATTGCGGATGCTCGATGCGAAAGCCCAGAGAGAAGGGCTTGGCTTTGATGTGCACCCCTTGGTCGTGCAGCATCTGGAATGTGTCGCGTGAGCTATGGCCGATGGCGAGCACAACATGATTCGATGCAAGGTGCTCGCCGCTGGCAAGCACGACGCCGCGTACTCGTCGCGTGCCGTTGCTGTCGGTTTCAATATCCATGTTCGTCACGCGGCTTTCGAAACGGTATTCGCCGCCGAGAGACTCAATGGTGGCCCGCATGTGCTCCACCATTTTTACCAAGCGAAAGGTGCCGATGTGTGGGTGCGCCTCAACCAGGATTTCCGGTGGCGCTCCGGCTTTCACGAACTCCATCAAGACCTTTCGACCGAGATGCCGAGGGTCTTTGATCTGGCTGTAGAGCTTGCCATCGGAGAATGTTCCCGCACCTCCCTCTCCGAACTGGACGTTGGATTCCGTGTTGAGCATCGACTTACGCCAAAGCCCGAAGGTGTCCTTCGTGCGATCGCGAACTTCCTTGCCGCGCTCTAGGATTATGGGCCGAAATCCCATCTGCGCCAGCAGCAGTGCGGCAAACAAGCCGCACGGCCCCGCACCAATGATCAGTGGACGCTCGAATGCTTTGTCAGTCGCTTGCGCGACGAAGCGGTAATCGATGTCCGGTGTCGGCTTGATCTGTACATCGGTGGCAAACTGCTCGAGCACACGCGCTTCATCTTTCACCTCTACATCAAGCGAATAGACCAGCAGAATGGCGGCCTTCTTGCGGGCGTCATGTGCTCGGCGAAACACCGTGCACGAGATCAGCATGTCCGGCGCGATGCGCAGACGGGTGATGGCAGCCTTGGCGATGGCATCGGGGGAATGATTCAGCGGAAGATTGATACCGGTCAGGCGGAGCATGGGTTACCTTTCGCGTCAGCGTCAGCGGCTGCACAGGACAAGTTCAGAGATCGTCGAGTGTAACCCGTTTCCACCATGTGATGCATGTTTCCCTAACGCCTCGGTCCTCTTGTGGTAGCTGGCACCGGGACATCGGCTAAGAAGGGTAGTCACAGTGAAAGCACGAACCGAACTTCCGAGCCCCATCGGCCGATTCCCACCACAAAAAGTTCAACTGGTGCCCTGTCGCCCATGGGTTCAACTCCCGCTGAGGGCATTGCCCAAGAGACTCAACCGGGTTTCCTTGGCTTTATAGCTCTACCGGAGTTTGAGTTCATCCACGACCTTGCGGATGACATCAAAGTCAAACCCGCGCCGGGCGAGCCGACCCGTGATCCGACGGATCCGCACCTCGGGCTCGTGGCGATCCGAGATCGAACGGGCTGCCGACTGGGCGAGTTTGCGAGCGTCGGCCACAGTGTCGCGCTCTTCGAGTGCCTCGTCGAGGACGAGGGTGATCAGCGAGGTCTCGATCCCCTTTTCACGGAGCTTGCCTTCGAGCAACCGCCGACCGGCAGGCTTGCGGATGAGTTGATTCCGCACAACGCTGCGTGCGTAGTTTTCGTCATCGAGCACCTGGAGTTCGGTGAGTCGATGGATCGTCCATTCGATCGCATCGGTTTCGTACCCGTACTCCTTGAGTTTGCGTCCGAGTTCTTTGCCCGACTTTGCCCGCTTGACCAAGATCCGAATCCCCGCGCGGTAGGCATTGCCTTGGGCGAGTTCTTCGCCCAGCGATGCTGCGAGGTCTTCGGTCCAAGGCGTGCCGACTTCGAGTTTGTGATCGCCCTTGGTATCAAGCAATATCCGTCCGAGCCGACGACGATCGACGAAGAGCGTCACGCGGGCGGGGTCATCCTTGCATGGATGGAGCGAGCTGATCTCTGCTGAGCCGTCGAGCAACAACGGCTCAAGCTCCTTCTTAGGATACCTGCCCCGTTGCCCGTATGAGTTTCCACGGTAGTTGCTCATGTGATCGTGTCGAGCAGCCCGGTGAGCTCGGCAGCGGCGTGTGAATCATTGATCCCCTTGGCAGCTTCGATTCCTGAACGAATCACCAGTTTCGCATCATCGGTTCGTCCGAGATCATTGAGCGATTGCCCCTTGAAGTAGTAGGCATAGCAGTAGGTGGGATCGAGTTCGAGGACCTTGTCGTAACAGGAAATCGCCTGTTGGTAGTCGCCGGCGTTGGCATGTTCCTGGCCGAGTCCATAATGGACAAACGGGTCATTGGGGTCGAGCGAGAGTAGGTTTTCGAGCTGGGCAATTGTTGGCATGGCCGCATCATACCACAGGCTTGAGCGTGTATGGAACGAATATTCAAGTAAAAAACCCCATCCTAAAATGGATGGAGTTGTGTGGTATTGGCTTGCTATACCGTTTGTTTACTTGGAGTAATCAAACACGCCACGCCCGGCCTTGTTGCCGAGTCTTCCCGCGACGACGAGCTGCTTGAGCAGCGGGCACGCGCGGTACCGATCGTTGTTGAGCCCCTCAGCCATCACATCCATGATGTGCACGCAGGTATCGAGCCCAATGAAGTCGGCCAGCCGCAATGGACCCATCGGGTGGGCCATGCCCAGCTTCATGATTTCGTCGATATGCTCAGGCTCGGCGACGCCTTCCATCCATGCGTAGAACGCCTCATTGATCATCGGCATCAATACCCGGTTGGATACGAACCCCGCCCGATCGTTGGCGGGCACCGCGACTTTGCCCATAGCCTCGGAGAGTGCGATGGTGCGTTTGGTGGTTTCTTCGGAAGTTGCCAAGCCGTTGATGACCTCGACGAGTTTCATCACAGGTACCGGATTGAAGAAGTGCATCCCAATGAACCGGTCCGCCGCGTCGCCAACACTCGTCGCAAGGTCCGTGATGGAGATCGACGAAGTATTCGTGGCGAGAATCTGGTTGTCGGTGAACTTATCAGCGATCCCCGCGAAGATTTTCTTCTTGAGATCAACATCTTCGATAACCGCTTCGATCACGATGTCGGCGTCGTAGATTGCGTTGATATCGTTGGCGTAGTTGAGCTTTGCCTTGGCGCCGGCGACATCGTCGTCGCTCATGCGTCCTTTTTCGACGCCGCGGGCGAAGAGCTTGTTGTGGAACCCTTCGCACCGGGTGAGTGCATCGCTGTTGAGATCGTAGATGACAGTTTCGAACCCGTTGACCGCCGAGATTTGAGCGATGCCGCCGCCCATTTGTCCGCTGCCAATGATCGCGACTTTGTTGATTCCGTGCATCGTCTATCTCCTTTGAGGGTGGTCTAAAACAGGGTCAAAATGATAGACTTGAGGGGCGAATATGTCTCAGCAATGGTTGAATCAAGCGATGGACAAAGTAAGGCAATGTCGGGTTGTGGCGCATAGAATCCTGTCCATATCAATATGGTCACAAACCGAGGCACAAGCCTGGTCTCGATAGAAGGAATCACCAATGGCCCATCAACTTGAAGCTGCGACGAGTGCCTTTGAAAAGAAGGATCGGTGCGCCGATCTCGATCACCGCCCCCGCGTATTGCTCGGCAAGATGGGGCTCGATGGGCATGATCGTGGTGTCAAGGTCATCGCCCGAGCGCTGCGAGACTCCGGCGTCCATGTGATCTACTCCGGGCTCTGGCAGACCCCCGCGTCGCTCGCCATCTCCGCCCGCGATGAAGATGTCGATGTGATCGCAGCGTCGATGATGTCCAACTCGCACCTGGTGCTCGGCAAGCGTCTGATCGATTCGATGAACGAGGTTGGTCGCCCGGATATTCCGGTGTTGATGGGCGGGATCTTGCCTCAGGATGATATTGTCAAGCTGCTCGATATGGGCGTGCGAGAATGCTTCCCGACCGGCACCGGGTTGATCGATATTGTCAATGCAGTCAAAGCAACCGTGCACGCGCAGGCTCAGGTCATCGAATCGGGCAATGCGAGCGCACAGCTCTCGCGTGATATTTCATTGATGCACAACGAAAAACCGATCCGCACTGATGCGATCAAACGAAGACCAAAGCGCGTCATCGGGCTGACCGGCTCGCCGGGCGCTGGCAAGAGCACGCTCGTCGCCCAGCTCGCCCGCGAACACTTCGTGCGGGCACAGAAGGATCCATCGATGGGTCGCTGCGCCGTGCTTGCGTTCGATCCAAAGAGCCCGATCACTTCGGGCGCACTGCTCGGCGATCGCTTGCGTGTCGATTTCAATAACATCGGCGAGCATGTCTACTACCACTCGCTCGCGATCCGAGGCGAAGACTATCACGGGCTCAACGATATCGTCGAACTCATCGGGGGCGCCTGTGAAGGAAACGATCGATACGACACCCTGCTCATCGAGACCGTCGGCGCAGGGCAGAACGAAACCATGATCCGCGAGTATGTTGATACCACCGCGGTGGTGCTGACCCCGGGCATGGGCGATTCGGTCCAGATGGACAAGGCAGGGATCCTCGAAATCGCAGACATCTATGTGTGCAACAAGGCCGATTATCCCGGCGAAGACCAACTCGTCAGCGACCTGCGTGACATCGCAGGATCGACCCCGATCGTTGAAACCGTCGCCACCCACGCCAAGGGCATTCCCGAGCTGTTCGATTCGCTGATGGGGATGTGAACTCGATGACCAGCGAAGTAGCCATCACGGAGCTGGTCAAAGAACTCGCAGCATCATTGCGCAAGCACAACCAAACACTCGCCACCGTCGAAAGCTGCACCGGCGGCTTGGTCGGCGCGGCTCTCACCGAGTTGGCTGGCATCTCCGATGTCTATCTCGGTGGGTTCGTTACTTATTCCAATATGGCCAAGCAGATGGCCGCGGGGGTGAATCCGCAAACGCTTGTCCAGCACGGTGCAGTGAGTTCGCAAGTCGCCATTGAGATGGGCAAGGGCGGGTGCGGTAAGCTTCTGGCGACCAACTCCATCGCGATCACCGGCATCGCTGGTCCAGACGGCGGGAGCGATGAGAAGCCGGTGGGCACCGTATGGATTTGTGTTGCACAGAGCAACG
>CAJXXI010000071.1 GCA_913062615.1 uncultured bacterium
ATTCCTTGCGGACGATCTCTTCTTTTTGTTCCGGGGTCTGCTCTGCATAGATCTCGGTGATCCCAACGCGTTTGGCGAGGTACTCGGCTTCGGATTGTCGATCGCCCGAGACCAGCATGACCTTGTTGTAATGGTGCTTGGATGTGAGATGGCCGATGAACTGCTTCCCTTCTTTGCGAGGCTCATCGCGGAACTGGATTGTGGCGGCATACTTTCCATCGATCGCAACGACGCATTCCAAGCCGGCCGCCTGCTCAGGAAGATTGGCGATACCATCGGGGTCAATCTTCGCCAACGCGTTTCGGTTCGTGATGAGCACCTTGGTGTCGTCGATGGTGCCCGTTAAACCTTCGCCGGGTTTTTCGGAAACCTGGGAGGGCTCTGAGATTGAAGCATCGGTGCGTTCGCCCTCTTCGACGATGGCATCAGCCAACGGATGCTTTGAATAGCGTTCGAGGGACACGATTTGGGAGATGAGCTTGCTTTTATCGATGCCCGGAGCGGTGATGATATCGGTGACAGTTGGGGAGCCGTAGGTCAGGGTGCCGGTTTTGTCGAAGATAATGGTCTTGCAGGTGTCAATGATTTCGAGTGCGCCCGGGTCTTTGATGATGATGCCCCGTTTGGCGCACGATGAGATCGATCCGATGATCGCGACGGGGATACCAATCAACAACGGGCAAGGCGTCGCCACCACCAGCACCGCGAGGAAGCGTTCCGCTTCCCCGGAGATGAGCCCCGCGGCGATGGCCAGCACGAGGGCGATGGGGGTATAAATCGCACCGAGTTGATCGCCGAGTCGGCGCATGTGAGGCTTGCGTTGTTCGGTCTCGATCATCACCTGCATGATCTTTGCATAGCGGGAATCTTGTGCGGGCTTGGTGGCTTCGATGGTGATTGCGGACTCGCCGTTGATCGCGCCCGAGAACACCGATGACCCCGGCGCCTTGGACATCATGTACGGTTCGCCGGTGAGGTAGGATTCGTCCATCACGCCGTGCCCGTCGATGACGATGCCATCGACCGGGGAGGTTTCGTGCGGGAAGATCGTCACGAGATCGCCGACCTTGACATCGTCGAGGGGCACATCGGTGAGCTTGCCGTCGGTCTTGATATGCGCCACCGAAGGCATGCGTTTGGCGAGTGCCTTGAGCACGCTCGATGCGTTCTGGACCGCGTATTCTTCGAGTGCTTCGCCGCCCGAGAGCATGAGCACCACGATGGAACCTGCGAGGTATTCATCGAGGATCACCGCGGTGACGATTGAGATTCCTGCGAGCAGGTCGGATCCGAACTCTTTGCGGAAGGCTTTGGCGAGGAGTTCAAAGACCAAGGGCGTGCCGCCGATGGCGAGGCAGATGATCAGCGGGAGCTGGTAGTTGTATTCTGAGCTGCCCATCCCGAAGCGGAGCACAAGGTGGACGATGATCGTGACGATCGCGAGGATCGCGATGGAGATCTCGCGTGTGTTCCAGATTCGTTTAAGGAAGTTCATTCTTTATCCATTGTGTTCGTAGCGGATGATGCCGCCCATGATGGTCATGATCGGCTTGATCGCCATGGCCCACCCAAGGAATGGGATGTTTTTCGATTTTCCGACGAGATCATCGGTGCCCAGTGTCCATGTGTGATCGGGGTCGATGATGGTGATGTCTGCCGGGCCACCAACAACGAGTTTGCCGAGCCCTTGCTGGTCAAGATTGCACAGCTTGGCGGGGTTGATGGTCAGGAGTTCGATGAGCTTGGGCAGGTCGATGTGCCCGGTTTGGACGAGTGCTTTGTGATACAGCCCGAGCGCAGATTCGAGCCCGATGATCCCGAACGGTGCGCTGGCCATCGGGTTGGCTTTTTCGTCGGCACTGTGCGGGGCGTGATCGGTCGCGAGGATCGTGATGATCTCGTCGGCGACGCCCTTGCGGAGTGCCTCCATATCCCACGCTTCACGCAGTGGCGGGTTCATCTTGGCCGCGGTGCCCAGCGTTTCGATCGCTTCGTGGGTGAGCAGCAAATGGTGCGGCGATGCTTCAGCCGTGACGGGTTGACCCGCTCTTTGCGCACGATCGACGAGCTGCACCGAGTTGCCCGAAGACATGTGCTGGATGTGGTACCGGGAGTTGATGCCCTCGTTGAGCATGATGTCACGCTCGATGATGAGTTCCTCAGCGACCCTCGGCCAGCCCGTGTGTCCGAGCTTTTTCGAGACTTCACCCTCGTGCATAGTCGCGCCTTTGGTGAGGGTGAGCTCTTGGCAGTGCTGCATGAATGCTTTGCCGGTGCGTTGGACCTCTTGAAAGACGGTGCGCATCATGGCGGCGGATTCGATCACATCGCCGTCGTCGCTGAACCCAACTGCGCCGGCTTGGTCGCATTGTGAGATCTGGGCGAGTGCTTGTCCCTTGCGTCCGATGGTGGCGGCGGCAACACTGAACACCCGGCAATGCCCGACATCCTCGGCTTTTGAACGGATGTATTCGACCACTTCGGCTGTGTCGAGGCACGGGTTGGTGTTGGGCATACAGCAGACGGTCGTGAACCCGCCGGCGACGGCAGCCTTGGTGCCCGACTCGATATCCTCTTTGTGCGTCTGCCCAGGATCACGCAGATGTACATGGGGATCAATCAGCCCGGGTGTGACCACCATGCCCGAAGCATCGATCACGCGATCAATGCCAGAATCAGAGATATCCGAACCGATGGCCTTGATGATCCCTTGCTCGATGAGGATATCGGCACATTGATCCATCCCCGATGCGGGGTCGATGATGCGGGCGTTCTGGATGAGGATCGATTGGTGGGCGGTGTTGGTCATTGTCTAAAAGGATATGCGTGCTCGGGCGAGTTGGCAGGCGGGTGGTTGTGCGCTATGCTTGGTAGCACCCGAGCAATCGGGTGGCAGCGGGGTGTAGCGCAGCTTGGTAGCGCGTTTGACTGGGGGTCAAAAGGTCGGAGGTTCGAGTCCTCTCATCCCGATTTAACGGCACGGAATTCGCAAGCATTGGGCTTGTGAATTCCGTGTTTGTATATGACCCGACGGCCAATACTCCCCATTTGAGGATTGCATTATGAGTGATATGCCCAAGTGTCCAAAGTGTGATGATGACTACACCTATCAGGATCGTGATATGTTTGTGTGTCCATCGTGCGCACATGAGTGGTCATCCGTGGCTGATGGCTCGGTGAGTGGGGCCGATGAAGACGTAGATAAAATCGTGAAGGATTCGAACGGCAATGAGCTCCAAAATGGAGACACGGTCGTGGTGATCAAGGATCTCAAGGTCAAAGGATCATCGCTTGTCGTCAAGGGCGGGACCAAGGTCAAGAACATCCGCTTGGTTGATGGCGATCACGATATCGATTGTAAAATCCCCGGCATCGGGTCGATGGGGCTCAAATCTGAGTTCGTCAAGAAGGTGTAATGTTCCTCTCGATTTATCGGGTTCGCTGCTGCAACACACAGTGGGCTTTGGTATAATTCGAGCAATCGCCATCCCGCCCTTGGCGTGCTCATGCGTAGGCTGACCGACGAGAGGAATAGAGATGATCCCAGCACTGGAAGCGCTCGAAAAACTCAAAGTAGGCAATGTCCGATTCGTTGCAGGCGAATCGGCGGAGCTTCATCGGACGCACAAGCTCGTTGATAACCAAGAGCCCTTCGCGGTGGTGCTTGGATGTTCGGATTCTCGCGTGCCCCCTGAGATCGTCTTCGATCAGGGTGTGGGCGATATGTTCGTGATCCGGATCGCGGGCAATATCGTGACGCCTTTGGAGCTTGGCAGCGTCGAGTTCGCAGCGGTCAAGTTTGGTCCAAGGCTCGTGGTCGTGATGGGGCATACCTGTTGTGGAGCGGTGCAGGCAACAATCGAGACGCTCGCGTCTGGGCAGACCGCAGCGACGGCAGATCTCTCGGCGGGGATGAAAACCATCGTCGAGCATATCGGTGTGTCGGTCGACTTTGAAGCGGATTCTGACGCGGTGGTCGATCAAACGATCGAGGCGAATGTGCGCAACTCGGTCAGGTCGCTCCGAGAGCAATCACAGGTGCTCATTGATCTCACCAATGATGATGGGATGATGATCGTGGGTGCGGTGTATGACATCAGCACCGGGGTCGTGGAGTTCATTGATTGCCCAGAGCCGATGGTGTCTTGAAGCGGTTCGCACCAATAAATAAGCCACCCAGATTGGATGGCTTATTGATAGTTTGTATGCTTGCATTTAGCGGCGGTAGGTGATGCGTGCACGCGTCAGATCGTAAGGGGAGATCTCTACGGTGACGGTGTCGCCCGGGAGGATTCGGATGTAGTGCTTGCGCATCTTGCCCGAGACATATCCGAGGATCTCGGATTGTTGCTCGTTGGGGAGGCGGACCTTAAACATCGCGTTGGGGAGTGCTTCTACCACAATCGCTTCCATCGTAAACTTGTCGTCTTGCTTGGCCATAAGCTTGTATCTTCTCCGTGTTGTCAGCCGCTCGCCAACCCGGCGATGCCTAACTGCAACTCGACAAAGAATAGGATGCAAGTGTGGATAAACCAGTTATTTAGCGGATTGTCCGGTTAAATCGGGTGGAATCGGTGCTGATTTATGTGTTTTCAAACCGATCGAGAGCGAAGTGTGTGTGATCGCCGTCGAGCATGACCGCGATGGCGTGGCGTGCGGTTTGGTAGCCCATCGACATGCCGTGCCCGGTGAGCCCGCCGCAATACCAGATGTTCTTGTTGTTGAGGGTATGAATCGGTACCTGCCCGATGATCGGCATCCCGTCTGGCGAGAAGCCCATAATGCCCGACCAGCGAGCAGTGATGTCGTAGGCATCGGTGAGGAGTTCCTTGACGAATGATTCGAGGTGGGACTGAACCTCATCGGTTATACCGTCGGCTGAGGTGGCCTCGTTGACCTGGTGATAGGTGCGGGCGCCGCCGAAGATAATCTGGTCGTTGGGGGCAGATCGGACATACTCTGACCCGTGATTGAGGTAGTACGCAAACTCGAGATTGGCGTGCGAGCGATCGTGAGGCTTAATCGCGAGCATCTGTCCACGGTTGGGAGTGATGATCCCTTTGAGCGCAGGGATGAGTTCGTCCGCATAGGCATTGGTGCAGATGAGTACTCTTGACGCGATGACATCGACGGATCGTGTCTGCAGGGCGATGCGGTTGCCGTCGTCTTCGATGCGGAAGACTTCTGCGTTTTCGTAGATCGGTGTTGATGCAAGCGCGGTGCCCAGAAGCCCGACGAGTTCGATTGGCGAGCACACCGCGTCGTGCGGGTTCATGAGTCCGAGCGTTGGTTTGCCGGATTTCCAGAGCAAGTCCGACGGGGCGTCTTTGGGTTCGATCAGCTCTGCCTTGAATCCATTTTCGCGGAGCATGGCGTGGGATTCGACGAGTTCACTATGTTCTGGCTCGCCAAGGGCAACGATGCACGAGGGGCGTTGGGCATAGCCGGGGGTTGATTCGATGCCCAGGGCTTTGAGACCGGCGAGGTTCTGCTGGGTCCAGTCCCAAAGGAACTTGGCGGTGTCGCGTCCGAGTTGTTTGGATGCGAGGGCATAGTTCTCTGCTGCTCCTCTGATGAGGTATCCTGCGTTGCGACCCGATGCTTTGGACCCGGCATAGTCGGCTTCGAGGACGATCGCCGAGATGCCACGCGCTTCGAGCTCGATCGCAGCCGAGAGCCCGGTGATCCCTGCACCGATGATGGCGACATCGCAATGTTCTGTGGTGTGGTTGGAGGTGCGTTGCCAGAGTGAGACGGTCATATGAGTGTCCTTCGTTTCGGATGAAATTTAATCCCATCGGATGACGAGTGCGATGTCGTTGACATTGGTGCCCGTCGGGCCGGTGCGGATGGTGGCGCCGAGTGTATCACAGATTGGCAAGGCGTTGTGGTGTTCGAGTGCGTGTTGTGCTTGGGCGATGGTGGTTGGGTCTTTGAGCATGTCTGTGGTGATGATGGCGCCTGCTGCGTTTGTTGGCCCGTCGATGCCGTCGGTTGCCAAGGTGATGACGGTCCAGTGGAAGTCTGTGGTGGAGAGTTCGAGTGCGCAGGCGAGTGCGAGTTCGAGCATCGGCCCGCCTGAGCCCGGCGTGGAGGTGTTGGTGATATCAACGGTTGGTTCGCCTCCGAGACAGACTGCGCACGGGGTGTCTTCGATCGAGTCGATGAGTACTTTGGCGATGCCTTTGGCTTCGTCGGCTGCAAATCCTACCGCGTCGCGTTGGGTGTGGATCGGGTTGATGTGTTCGAGTGCGACCCAGGCGCACAGCGCATCGAGTGCGGATTGGTTGGATGCGATGATGGTGTGTGGGATGTCTGGTTCAGCCACAGGCCCAGATGCGATGGTGCGTATGTTTTCTGTCGGGTCGCCGCCGATGACATCGGAGAGGACATAGGCGTCGGTGCGGGTAATATGTTCGAGTATCTTGGCGAGTCCGCCAGCCTTGAGTGTTTCGAGCTTCGATCTCGCAGCGTTGAGCTCTTGGATCGGTGCACCCGAACGCAACAGAGCGTCGGTGGTCTCGATGATGCGTTCGAGGGTGATACCTTCTTTGGGCGAACAGAGCATGGCTGACGCGCCCCCGGAGATGAGGACGAGTGCTTGATGGTCGTGGGGAATGGTTCGGGCGTGCTCGATGAGTTCGTTGGTTGCGCTGATGCTCAGGTGCGATGGGAGCGGATGATCGGCTGCGAGCAGATCAACGAATTTGTTTTTAAACTGGGCTTGGGCACAGAGCGTTGGTGTAGAGATCACGGTTGCGCGAGCGAAGTTGGTGCCAAGGCATTCGATGGCGGCGTTGGTCATCTCGATCGAAGCTTTGCCAAAGGCGAGGATATGTGTCGGACGCGAGAAACTCTGAGGATCGAAGTATCTTTTCATGGCTGCACCCGGAGCGACGGCGCCCAGGACCGCGGTGATCAGATCAGAGGCGAGGGACTTGCGTGGGTAATCGAGGTTGGGTTGGAACCGGATGGTGGGCATCTGTGAATAGGATAGTGAAAATTAAGGGATCGTTCCTCGGGAATAACCAGAAAATACCGATGGCCTTTGTCTGAATCCTCCAGATGTAAACATTTGGCACCGATCAGAACGGCGGTCTAGTGACAGGGTGTGCTGTTTGTTGTAGAATAATCGCATGATAACAACACTGATCGCTGTGGTGAATCTCTGTCTGTTCGTTGTCTGTGTAGATGGGCAGGTTCAAGCCGATGGGCTTGGGCTAACGCTCGTGGACAAGACCCATGTGGCCAGCGATACAGCGGTACGGGTTGGGACGATGAAGGTTTGGGAGAATCGAGCTGCGCAGGCGGGGCGGATCATCTCACTCGATGTGATGGTGTTGCCTGCGGTTGGTGAGGATTCGGTACCGGATCCGATGTTTATCTTTTCGGGTGGGCCGGGGCAAAATTCGGTCAAGGGGATGAACATGTGGGCGACGCACCCATGGCGCAATCAACGCGACATCGTGCTGATCAGCCAACGGGGGACCGGCGGCGACAACAATCTTTGGTGCGATCTGCTCGGGTCGGATGACAATCTGCAATCGTACCTCGAGCCCATCTTCCTCGAAGAGATATTCAGGGAATGCCTCGACAAGCTGTCGAAAAACTATGACCTGACACAGTATGGCACGGCCAATGCGATGGATGATATCAACGATGTGCGGGCTGCACTTGGATACGACAAGATCAATCTCTATGGCGGGTCGTATGGGTCACGCGCAGAACTTGAATACATCCGCAGGCACTCGGAGACTGTGCGCACCGCGATTCTCAACAGCGTAGCGCCGGTGTCGTTTATCAACCCGCTCTATCACGCGTGGGGTGCGCAACATGCGTTGGATCTGATCCTAGACGATTGTGCGCTCGATCCGGATTGCTCGGGTGCCTTTGGCGATGTTCGGGCAAGCTACAACAGGGTCATGGCGGTGCTGGATCAGGGGGCGGTGATGACCACCGTTGGGCATCCGCAGACGGGCGAACGCGTCGAGGTGGAACTCTCAAAAGAATCGTTCGGCGATGCCCTGCGGATCATGATGTATTACGATCGCTCGCAGATTCCTTTCTTGGTCGATCAGGCGAGCAAAGGCAACTTCTCGCCCTTTGCCGATCAGGGGATACGCAGCGAACGGAATATTCGCCGGGCGTTGTCGCTGGGGATGCTTTTGTGTGTGACATGTGCCGAAGATCTGGATCGGATCACCGAGGAAATGATCGTTGTTGAAACGGCCAACACATTCATCGGCGACGGGCGCGTCCGCAGGCAACTGGCGATGTGCGCGTTTTGGCCGAGGTCAATCCTGCCCGACGACGCTGCGGATCCGGTGACACGGGATGTTCCGGTGCTGCTCCTCAGCGGGATATATGACCCCGTCACACCTCCGCGCTGGGGCGTAGAGGCGGCGAGCCATCTGCCTCAGTCGCTGCATGTTGTTGGTCCATATTCGCACGGGCAAGGCGGGGCATGCATCGGTTCGATCATGAACCAAGTACTCGAACTCGGTACGGTCGAAGGCGTGGATGTGAGCTGCGTCGAGGGGATGGAGCCAGCACCCTTCCGGGTGCAATAGATGGTTATTTGAGGGCTTGGCGGAGCCTTGCGATTGCTTCGTCGATGGTTTTGGTTTGTTTGCAGAAGGCGAACCGGACGAACGGGGCTCCCTGGACGGGGTCATGATAGAACGCGCTGGGAGGGATGGCAGCGACGCCGGCATTGGTCGGGAGCCATCGGCAAAGATCGATATCAGTCTTTAGCCCGAGCCTCTCGGTGATCTGTTGGTGCTCGGCCATGATGAAATACGAACCCTGCGGGAGCTTGACCCCGAACCCGAGTTCGTCCAAGGCTTCGCCGAGCAGCGAACGGGTGTGGGTGTAGTGGGTGAGGAGCTTGTCGATCTCCTCTTCGCCATTGGTCAAGAGCTCGGCCACACCAAACTGCAATGGGGTCGGGACGGAGAAGGTGAGGAACTGGTGTGCGGATCTGATCCCTGCGGTGAGGTCCGATGGGGCGATGGCCCATCCGACTTTCCACCCGGTGAGTGAAAACGACTTGCCCGAGCTTGAGAGGACGACGGTGCGCTCTTGCATGTTGGGCAGCGACGCGATCGAGCTATGGGTGTTGCCCGGATAGACGAGCCGCTCGTAGACCTCATCTGAGATCGCGATGACATCATGCTTGATGCACAGCGCTGCGATCTCTCTGAGCTGGGCGTGTGTGAGGACTGTGCCGGTGGGGTTGTGGGGGGTGTTGATGAGGATGGCTTTGGTGTTGTCGGAGAAAGCGCTAGCGAGTTCTGAGGGGTTGTATGCGAACCCATCTTGGGTTGGGTGCAAGGTGACAAAGACTGCTTTGGCGTCGGCCATCGCCAAGCAGGCGCGGTACGAGTCGTAGTAGGGCTCGAAAATGATGACCTCATCGCCAGGATTGATCAGCCCGAGCATGGTCGCAGCGATCGCTTCGGTGCAACCAGAAGTGACGGTGATCTCGGTATCTGGATTGACGGTGATGCTGGTGATTCGTGATGCCCAGTCGGCGATCGCCTCGCGGAGGATCGGCACGCCGGGCATGGGCGCGTATTGGTTGTTGCCAGCGTTGATCGCTTTGATGGCGGCTGCTTTGCCGATGGTTGGGCCGTCGAAGTCTGGGAACCCTTGCGAGAGGTTGACGGCTTTGTGCTTGTTGGCCAGCGCGGTCATCTCTGAGAAGATTGTGGTGCCGAAGGGTGTGAATCGATGGGCGGTTGTCGGTTGGTGGGTGGGCATGGAGATAAGGATAGCGCAGCAGAGGCATGAATGAAAAGGAAGAGCCTCTCCCTTGGGATCCCGGGGAGGGGCTCTTGCACTACGAGAAGGGGCTTGGGTGAGCGGTTTGAGTTTACCCGTGGGAGATGTATTCGCGCATTGAGGTGACCTCGATGCTCATGTCTGCGTTGTTTGCCGCGTTGAGATCGCCGATGGAAACGATCCCGACGATAGAGCCCTCGTTGATGACGGGGATGTGTCGGATGTGTTTGTCTTTCATCATGGTGCGTACTGCGCTGAGCTTGGTATCCGACGAGCATGAGATGACCTCTCTGGTCATCACTTGCGCGACGGTGGTATCAATCGGCGAGCGTTCTTCGGCGATGACGCGGGTGAGGATATCTCGTTCGGTGATGATGCCGCACATGTCGTCGAACCCGTCGATGACGATGAGTGAGCCGACACGATGTTCGTTCATGAGCCTCGCAGCGTCGAGTGCTGTGCATGCTTGGGAGATGGTGTGCAGGCGTTCGATCCTGCTGGTTCCGAAGTCGCCTTCGTTCCATGATCGTTTGTTGTTGAGTAGTTGGGAGACGGTGAGCATGATCGATTCCTTTCGATAGGGATCGGCCAAGCGCGTGAACCTTGCGAGGTACTGTTGAGTTACGAAACAGCTCGAGAGAAACGAATAGAAGCGACGGGTCACGCGGACCGATCAGGTGGATTCATGTTCCATTATCCATATTTTGCGATCGAATGGAAGGGAAAAGTACCTATTTCCACTGCCAGAATGATGGAATTGTGCAAATTTGCCTGTAAACGGGGCGGTTTGGGGAAAAAAAGAAGTGCCCTTCCCTGAGGGTACAGGGGAGGTCACTTCTTATCGTTGTCGTGAAACTGGTTTTTAAGAGCGTTATCGGCTTTGGGCGGGTGCCTTTGGGGTGACTCGTACGCCGGTGCCGGGTTTGTTCTTTGGATACCCGTTGCCCTTCTTAGGCTTTGGGGTTCTCGAAGAGAAACTGACCTTCGGGCCCTTTGCCTTCACCTTGATCTTTGGCTTCTTGGGCTTATTGGTTTTATCACCATTGCCCGCATAGCTGCCTTCGTTGCGATCGGTTCGTTCTGGACGCTCTGAGCTGAAGTGAGAATCGTTGGACTTCTTGTACTTGCCCGGTGCACGCGGTGTGCGTGGCGGGATACGACCTTCCGAACGATTATCTGATCGAGTCGCACGATTTTCCGAACGGCTCTCTGAACGAAACTCTGATCCGTTGTTCGAACGAGAATCCGAGCGGTTGTCCGAACGGGAGTCTGATCGATTGTCCGAACTGGAGTTGGCAAAGTCACGTTCGCCGTAGGCTTTTTTGCCGCTGGTGCGAGGCTTGCGATTGCCCTGGTATCCGCCACCATTGCCGCCGCCGTTGCCGCCACCATACCCACCGGAGCGTCCACCTCTTCCGCCGCGACCACCGAAGTCGCCGTTGCGTGATCCCGAGCGTGACTTGCGGACGCTGCGTGATGGAGGAGGTGCTTCGAAGGTGAGGTCTTCGTGATCTTGTCCGACGGGGATCTGGATCTGTGAACGACGCTCGATCTGGCGGAAGAGCCCGATCTCATCGAAACTACAGAATGAAATCGCGATGCCCTGCGCACCCGCGCGAGCGGTACGCCCGATGCGGTGGACATAAGTCTCTGGATCGAGCGGCATGTCGTAGTTGATCACATGGGTGATGTTGTCAACATCAATACCGCGCGAAGCGATATCGGTCGCGATGAGGATCTTGGTAGATCCTGATTTGAATCGACGCATCGCACGCGTGCGGGCGTTCTGTGATTTGTCGCCATGGATGGCTTCTGCATCGACATTGAACCTGCGGAGCATCTTCACCAGCTTGTCGCACCCGTGCTTGGTCTTCGAGAAAACCAACGCCCGGCTGAGTTCTGGATCATGAATCACACGCTCGAGCAGCTCGGGCTTTTTGTCCCGGTCGATCATATAGATCTGCTGTTCGATCGCATCGACTGTGGTCGACTCCACCGCGGTCTCGATGGTGACGGGTTTGGTCAGGATCGAATCGGAGAGTCTGCGAATTTCGCGTGAAACGGTCGCCGAGAAGAACAATGTCTGGCGATCTTCGCGGGTCATCTCGACGATCTTACGAATGTCAGGAATGAATCCCATGTCGAGCATCCGGTCAGCTTCATCAAGCACGAGCACCTCGATGTTCGAGAGATCAATGTGTCCCTGGTTGACCAAGTCGAGCAAACGACCCGGCGTTGCGACGAGGACATCAACGCCGTCACGCAATGTGCGGACTTGCTTGCCCTGTGAGACGCCGCCGAAGACGACGGTGTGACGGAGCTGCTTGATGTTCTTGCCGTAGGAGACGAACGAGTCGAAGATCTGCATCGCGAGTTCGCGTGTTGGGCACAGGACGAGAGCGCGTGGGGAGCGTCCGTATGACGAGCCCTTGCGTTGTTTTCCGGTGTGTGATTCTGCGAGCCTTTGGAGGATGGGGAGTGCAAACGCACAGGTTTTGCCTGTGCCAGTTTGTGCACATCCGAGGATATCTTTTCCTTCGAGTGCGACAGGGATAGCTTGCGCTTGGATGGGTGATGGGGTCTCGTAGCCTTTGGCAGAAACCGCGCGAACGATGGGCTCAATGAGCCCGAGTTCTGTGAACTTCATATGTGTTGTCTCTTTTAACCAGTAATGGTTTGTGATGAACGCTCTGCAAGCGGATCGCTTGGGGTGGTCGAGGTTCCGGCGTGGTCGGGTATCGGGTTCCCGCGAAAACCGGAATGTCAGCTGGCTGCATCCTTTGCAAACCATTCGAGCCACCGGCGTGAATTTGCTCCGTTGGTCCCGATAGGCCGACAGAGTGGAGGCAAGGGTAGGGGGGGAGATGTGACAAGTCCAATGGGGGGCGAGAGATAGATGAAAAACAAACTATTCTTAATGCCTCAAAATCGGTATATGCCCCGAATTGCCCTTCTCTGGGTCCCTTCAGGACATCAACCACCCTCTTGGGTGCTCGCCCACAAGCGTGGGGGGGCGAATAAAGGGCACCGACCAACACCTGAGGTTTTTATCAACCTGATCGCAGATTTGGCCGATACATACTCAATGGAGACCACGCACACACTAAAACTCACCG
>CAJXXI010000072.1 GCA_913062615.1 uncultured bacterium
GCGCGTCGTGCATGGCACAAGGGCACGATGCTGATGCGCACTATTGCAAGTTCTGCGGCGAGTCGATCGACAATGGTAAGTCGAAAGACTAACCAGCAATTCGAGCTATTCGACCCCGGGATCGACGTGCTTTGGTGAGATTGAATAGACATTATCTTCGAGTGTAGATGGGTCGCCGTCAGGGCCCGCCGAGTAGAAATACGGTCGGCTGCCGACGGTTCTTCCGCCATCGGAATCCGGGAGCAGATCAAAGTCTGAGAGCGCCGACGGGTTGATACCGCCGCCGGTAGAGCCGCTGTCGCCGTAGTCTGCTTCGACGAGTCGATTTCGTCTGATGAACTTCATGCGAACGCGGCGGGTCGAATCGGCAGGCAGTGCGCCTTCGACAAAGAATGGTTTGCGTGGGTTGACGATGTTGATTGGTCTTCCTGCATCACCGAGTGTTCTTTGTTCGCCTTCGAGGATCCCGTCGAACTTTGGGTGGACATACCTGATGGGGTTTCCCCAAGCATCAAAGACTGTCAGCAAGAACGGCTGAACATCTTCGTCGGCGGAATAGCTCTGGACATATTTGGGATTGATGCCGGTGATAATGTCTTGCACCTTTGGCACAACCGAAGCAGACTCTATGAAGAACGCGACGGAGTTGATCAAAATAAAGTTGTCAACCCGCGATGCCGATTCTGAACCGCGAGCGTCGGCTGCCGGATAGAACGCGCTGACATCGCCGGGCATTTGATTCTGGATCATCTCGGGGAGCTTGGCGAACTGGATTTCAACCAATGCCGGCGGAATATCACCCTTTTTGTTGATATACACACCGAGCGCTTCATCGAGGGATTGGATGATGCCTTGGGTTGATTTGTTCTTGCCCGAGTTGACGACCGCGGTGCCAACCATTGTGGAGATGCCGACCAAGATCACGATGATGGCGATGACGACCATGATCTCAATGAGCGTAAAACCTCGCTGAGTGTTTGATCGGATAGTGAGTGTTGTCTCGGGACGATTCATGCCTGGGCTCTCCTGTCGTGTCTTTGGCGTCGCGATCGCAATGGCGTTCTGACGATCGTTCAAGTGTATGTCCCGTACCGATCTATACGGCTCATAACGGGGGAAGGATGCGGATTCTGTTGAAAGATCACCCGTTCGATTCTGGTTTATTGCCCGTTTCTGGTGTCTGAGGAGGCTTTGGTGGTTGCTTTGGATTTGAACTCACCGACAAACCCGGTCCAGAGATGGTCGAGCCCATGATATTGCCCGTTGGCATTTGCTGGGGTCGTTGCTGGGGTGCTGGGCGTTGGGGTGGTCGCTGAGCGGGTGCTTGCTGACGCGGCGGGGCTAAGCGAGCCTTAAAGATCACATCGGTGACCTTCTCACGGATGTTGCGCATCATGTCGAGGAACATCCGCTGACCTTCTCGCTTGTATTCGATCTTCGGATCGGTCTGCGCGATCGCTCGGAACCCGATCGAATCTCGGAGCTGGTCCATCTCGTAAAGATGATCCTTCCATGATTGATCGAGGGTCTCGATGAGCACCATCTGCTCGAACTGGACGAGTTCTGGGCGATCGAGGGTTTCGACGCGAGCACGGATTGCGTCTTCGCGATCTACGTCATCTAGGTATCGCATGCGAGGCGTGACGCCTTTGTTAAACTGCGAGATGAGGTATTGGTCGAGTTCTTCTTCGTTAGATGTCGCGAGTGCGGCATCGATTTTTTCATCAAGATCATCATTCTGCACAACAACCGCCATCGCCTCGATGAGCTGCTCGCGGATCTTTGCTGGTGGTGTGGTCTTGATATCGTTACTAGAAAGCTCGAGCCCAACGCGCTCCTTGGCCCAACTGATCAACGCTTCGAACGCCGCGTTGGGGTCTTGGCGGGCCATCATCATGGTGTTCTGCATGATGTAATCGACAGGCAGATTGGTCTCACGCTCGCGATAGAGTGCCTGTGCCTTGTCGATCACGAGATCGCGTACCTTGAGATCTTCGTCGTTGCGATTCTTGATGATGTCGTCAGCGTCGACCTCGAATGTGAACTTGGATTTGATCCAATCGCTGAGCCGTTGTGCGCCGTAATCTTTGTGGGCGAACTTCTCGATCTCCTCGAGGTCGGCTTCATCGATTTTGACAAACGCAGCTTCTTCGAGCATTTCTTGGATGATGCGTCGGTTGCCTGCGCCGCCTTCGCGTAGATCGCCGGTATCGATTTCGACACCAAAGCGGTTCTTCGCCCAGTTGTGCAGACCTGCGGAGTCGAACTCCATCAGGAAGTCGGAGGTCTCAGCGGGGATGTATTCGCCCAAGGTGACGGTGATCGACGCCGCGATATCTTGCTTGGCCAAACGACGGATGGTCAGGTCCATCTCTACCGCGTCCTTGCCTTTGAGCCGATCGGGGAGGATCGAGCAATCGAGTTTGTCGCGGGCATATTCGCCTGCGCACATCGCGGGGAAGTCCGAATCTAGATATTCATTGATCGCGTCATCGACCACATCTTCGATGTACTCGAAGACGAGCGATTTAACCTGCCGTCCTTCGAGGATGCCCTGCCGCAAGCCGTAGAACCGCTGGCGTTGATGCTCCATGACTTCGTCATACTCAAGAATGTTCTTGCGCATCTGGAAGTTGCGTTCTTCGACTTTCTTCTGAGCCCGTTCAACATTTTTGGACAGCCACGGATGCTCGATCGCGTCGCCTTCTTTCATGCCAAGACGCGAGAGGAGCTTCATCGTGGTTTCGCCGGCAAACATTTTCATCAGATCGTCTTCAAGCGAGACGAAGAATCTTGATGAACCCTTGTCGCCCTGACGACCGGATCGCCCACGGAGCTGGTTGTCGATTCGTCGGGACTCGTGGCGTTCGGTGCCGATGACATGCAGCCCGCCGAGGTCTTCAACATTTTTGAACCAACGCAGGCGGTGGAGCTTGCATCGCCCGTTCTTATCAAGTTCGGTTCGGAGCTCATCTGCCCCTGCGCCCTCGACGGCTTTGCCGCTCATCCATGTATATTCCTCCGCCCAATGGCGGAGCAATGCGAGTTCGAGTTCTTCGAACGCCATTTCCTCGGCCTTGCGTTTATTCACGCCAGGAAGGATTGATGGTGCGGTTTTGCGATAAACATTCTCACGGAGTTCTTCGTCGCTCATGCTTGGCTTGAGCGATTTGGAAGCGAGTGAACGCATGAGCAGATGCTCGATGAACTCTTCGCGGGAGAACTTGCCCAGCTTGATGTCGGTGCCTCGACCGGCCATGTTGGTCGCGATCATCACCGCGCCGAGCTGACCCGCGTCTTCGACCACGCCCGCTTCGCGTTCGTGCTGCTTGGCGTTGAGCACCGAATGTTGGATTTGGTACTTGCGGGTGAGCATCTGGGCGATCATCTCGGATCGTTCAACACTCGTGGTGCCGACAAGAATCGGTTTGCCCGCATCATGAAACTCTTTGATCTCGTCAACAATCGCTTCCCACTTGTCCTTCTCACGAAGGAACATCAGGTCGTCGTGATCGGCACGCGCGATGGGCTTGTTGGTCGGGATGGACACAACATCGAGCGAATAAATATCATGGAACTCTTGGGCTTCGGTGTCGGCGGTGCCGGTCATCCCTGAGAGTGATTTGTACATCTTAAAGAAGTTCTGAACCGTCACCGACGCGACCGTCTGGGTCTCGGGCTTGATCGGTACGCCTTCTTTACATTCGACGGCTTGGTGCAATCCATCAGACCACTGACGCCCGATCATCGGGCGACCGGTGTTGGTATCGACGATCACAATCGTTGGCTCGTTGCGTCCGGTCATCCGATCTTGGACATCCATGACGATGTAATCTTTGTCGCAGGTGTACACCGCGTACGCGCGGAGGGATTGTTCGAGCAGATGGGGGATGTCCATGTTCTCGTCGACATAGAACGACCCAACGCCGGCCATCTTCTGGGCTTCGGCGATGCCGTCATGTGTCAGGTGAGCACTCTTGCGGTCCATCTCGAGTTCGTAATACTGGATGTGGTGATCTCGCTTGGTTTCAAGCTCTGGCAACGCGGCCTCGGCGTCTTTGAGCCGTTTCTGGAGCGCAGGGACCTCAGACTTATCGCGGGCCTGGCGGATATCGCCTTCTAAACCCTTGATGGTTTCTTTGCAGAGTGTCACCCGGTCTTCGATGTCTTGCCAGGGGCTTTGCTCGGCGACGAGCTTCTTGGCGAGCTCGTCGGCAAGCTGATACCTTGGCTGATCATCATGGGCTTGCCCAGAGATAATCAAAGGCGTGCGGGCCTCGTCGATCAGTGTCGAGTCAACCTCGTCGACAATCGCGAACTGACGCTTGCGCTGAACCTGCTCATCGACATTGCGCTTCATGTTATCACGGAGGTAATCGAACCCGAACTCGGATGTTGTGCCATAGACCACATCGCATCGGTACATCTCACGCTTCATCGATTCTGGCTGCATGTGCATCGGGTGGATCGCGCCCGCGGTGAGCCCCATCCAGCAGAAGAACGGGAAGGTCCAGTCGCGGTCACGCTGAACGAGGTAATCGTTGACAGTAACGACATGGACTTGTTGGCGTTGGACACACGCCATGTAGGTCGCGAGCGGGCCGACGATGGTTTTACCTTCACCGGTTTTCATTTCGGCGATTTTGCCTTGGCCCAGGACCATGCCGCCGATGAGCTGGACATCGAATGGACGGGCACGGAATGGGGGGCGTGATTCTGGATACGCTTCGCGGACCGCCTCGTAGAGTTCGTTGGGGATATCAACCTGCAAGAACGCCGGGACATCGCTTGGATGCCCAAGGTATTGCCCCTCGGCTTTCGCAGGCTCAAGCGCATCAACCTCGGCTTTGACCTGCTTATAGAGGGCTTGGGCAGCGTCATTGAGTACCGATGGATCGAACCCGGCTTCGGGGTTGAAGATGTTGCGGATCCCCACAGCGCGGTCCATGCCCTCGCGTGCAGCAGCGAAGACCTCGATCAGCAGATCGTCCGGCTTTTCACCATTGTCGAAGCGATCGCGGAACGCTTCGAGCTTGGCTTTGAGCTGGGCATCGGTGAGCGCACGCATGGCGGGCTCGAAGGTGCCGATGGCTTCAACGCGGGTGGTGTAACGTTTGACGACGCGCTCGTTTCTTGAGCCGAAGACTTTGGAGAGGAGCGTGCCAATAACAGGAATTTCTGAACTTGCCATTTGGATGATTCTTTCGTGGAGGGTACCGATGCGTTGTAGAACGGAGCGGTGAGCGATTGCCCAAACTCTGACAGGTCGGGCAAGGGTGTTTTTTTATATATAAATACTTATGTGAATAGACGAAGCATTGGGGATCGAAGATCAACCCATTCTCAAGCCATTGGTGGCGGCAGATTCAGAAGCCAGTAGCCGATGGTGTTCGTCGTAGGCGAGTGTGTCGTGTTGCTCGCGGTGCTTGGTATCGTCAATGTACAATCGACGAGCCGATATCCTGGCTCGCAGATCTGGCTCGATTGATCGTGTGCGATCTGGCGATCGACGATCTCACGCAGAGCGTGAACAACCGAGCTTTCGATGCGATCGATGGTGCCTGTGCAGGCGTGGGCAGCGGTGGCGGCAGAGCAAAGAAGGAGTTGGAGCCCGATCGCAGCGATAACGAGCCCGGAGATGCTTCCGGTGGGTCGTTTGGATTCGGGTTGGCGGCTGATTCTGGTCATTTTTTCTGTAGGTACCCAAGATTGTTTATCTGGGCACAGAGTCTATCCAACTATCGGCTGGCACAAGGGTTTGGACACAGTTTGAATGTACACTTAGAGGTATTGTCTGCACGAAAGAACCGATTGTAAAGCCCCCTCCCCCCTTTGGTCCGATATCATCCATGCCGGTTTCACTCGATTTGATCGAGTTATGGAATGAGCCGGCCGATTTTCACCGGACAAGGATGCCCGAATGCTCTCTACCCGCCAATCACTCACTCAAACCCGTGAATCTTTGACCCACAAGTTCACGATTGATCGCCATGAGGGATACCTCACGATCGGGCTCTATCCCGACGGCACACCGGGTGAAATTTTCATCAAGATCGCCAAAGAAGGCTCCGCGATTTCGGGCATGTGCCAGGCATTCTGCAGGGCATTTTCAATCGCTTTGCAATATGGACTCACCACCGATGAAGCGGTCAAGCGATTCAAAGGCATGCGGTTCGAGCCCAACGGCATGACAAGCAACCCGGATATCCCCGAAGCGGAGTCGATCATCGACTATGTTGCGAAGTATCTTGAACTGCATTATGCAGGGCAGAAGCGCGGCTAAAAAGAATGATAACTAAGCGATCCGGTTTGGCGGTTCTTGCCCGGCGAGAACTGCTTTGATGTTGGTCAGCACCATATCGGTCATGGCCTGTCGCCAGGCGATCTCTGCGCTGCCTATATGTGGCGTCAGGACGACATTGTTGAGTTCGAGTAGACCCGGATGAACGACGGGTTCGTTTTCATACACATCCAAACCGGCCCCCCACAGCTTGCCAGCCTTGAGCACATCGACCAGGGCGGCTTCATCGACGACTGGGCCTCGGCTTGTATTCACGAGAATGGCAGTGGATTTGAGAAGTTTGAGATTGTCACGGTTGATCAAGTGATGCGTCTGAGGCGTGAACGGCGTGTGGATCGACACGACATCGGCTTGGGACAAACCCTTTTCAAGATCCACACGAGTTGCACCGAGCGGGGCCATTTCGAAGTTGAGATGGCGCGAGCGAGCGGTGTAGAGGATGCGCATGCCGAAGGCTTTGGCGCGAAGGGCGGTGGCGTATCCGATTCGACCGGCGCCCACGATCAGCAGGTTCTTATTGCACAGGTCCATGCCCAGAAACTCGTTCATGCCCAGATGTCCGTTGGCGGGATAGGTCTCGGATCGGGCGTATTGATCGGCTTGAATAAGCTTGCGTGCGCTCGCCATGATGAGCAGCCATGCGAGGTTTGCGGTGCCTTCGGTGACTGCATCTGGGGTATTGCAGACGATGATTCCCCTGTTTTTACAGGCGGAAATGTCAATATTATCGAAACCGACGGCGAAATTGCAAATAATTTTTAACTGTTCACCCGCGGCATCAAGCAGCCCATCATCGACCGGATCGGTGTACATGGTGACGAGTGCATCGAGCCCAGAAACGAACCCGAGCAGGTCTTCTCGCGAGGCATTCGTATCGCCGATCGTTTTGATGCAAACCCCTTGTATTTCAGGGCTTCCGGGCACGGCTCGAGTAAATCCGACGGTCGTTTGGGCGTTGCTCATGGCAGATAATAGGTCGTCAAAGACGTGTTTTTTCACACCCCTCTAGTCTCAAATTGATCGCGCGCAAATGGTTGGTGATGGGTGTTGGCGGGATATTTTTCAAAAATACCGATAAAAACAGGACAAAACCGACTTGCTATGCCGAAAAAAGTGCGGTAAAAACAAGTATGCTCGGAGTAGCACATCTTACGCATTTCCGGAAAATGCAGAATGGAGTACAGAAATGGCAAAGAGAACAGCAAAGAAACCAGCTCGTAAACCCGCAAAGAAAACGGCAAAGAAAACCGTAGCTCGCAAACCTGCAGCCAAGAAGGCCGCACCAAAGGTTGCAGCAGTCAAGAAGCCAACAAAGATTGTGTCGGCCAAGGAAAAGCCACGCACCAAGTCTGAAGTGTTGACCTTGATCTCCGATCATGTCGGCATCTCGAAGAAGGAAGCCGCTGCGGTCTTCGAAGTCATGGGCGAAATGATCGAGAAGGACCTCAAGAAGAACGCTTGTGGTGCTTTCAATGTCCCAGGCATGATGAAGGTTTATGTCCAGCGTAAGCCAGCCACTAAATCACGCAAGGGCATCAACCCGTTCACCAAGGAAGAAATGACCTTCAAGGCCAAGCCAGCACGCAATGTCGTCAAGGTTCGCCCACTCAAGAACCTCAAAGATCGCGTCTGATTTTTAACAAATCTGACTGATTGACTACAAAGCACGCCTCGGCATCATGTCGGGGCGTGTTCTTTTTTGGATGCACGACTCAATGCTGCCGCTCTGATCCCGAACGGTTGCCCGGCTTTGCCGTGCGTCGCGTCCGACCTTGTATATAGCAAGCGCACGCGTCGATCTACTTCTGGTCAATGCACGGCGTGACAGATTCGGTGCCTACGCGCATCCCATTCTCAAACATCCCCGATCTAGCTCTGCTCGACACGAGTTCATGAAAAGGATGAGCATCGATGTTTCTTCTGGCGAGACTCTTTGAAAACAGGCTCCATCACACCATACTCCGCCCTAGGATACGAACAAATCCGCATCCCATTGGAGTATTCTCTTGCAGATCAACAAACATGTTTCTTCGCGTGCGGTGGCCCTTGAAACGACGCTTTTGGTTCATGGCGTGCCCAAATCGGTCTCGGCCCAACTCGCGAGCGAGCTCGGAGCAATCATCAAATCTGAATGCTCTACACCTGCACTCGTCGGCGTGCTCGATGGCGTGCCCACGGTGGGGATGAATGTAGAGCAGCTCCAGGCGATGCTCGATGCGCCCAGTGTGCCCAAAGCGAATACCGCCAACCTTGGGATCTACATAAACAAAGGCTCGCACGCTGCAACAACCGTCAGCACAACCATGGAACTCGCCGCCTTCGCTGGTTTGCGAGTCTTTGCGACCGGCGGGCTTGGCGGCGTGCATCATGGGTATGGCACACAACTCGATATCTCTGCGGATTTGATGGCATTTACACGGTTCCCGATCGCGGTGGTCACCAGCGGCGTGAAATCAATCTTGGATGTCGTCTCCACACGCGAAGCGCTCGAATCGCTCGGCGTGAGCGTCGTTGGATACCAGACAGATTCGTTCCCCGCGTTTTATATGCGCCAATCAGAAGCAACAGTTGATACCCGATTCGATGATGTGGATGAGTTGGCCGACTTTGTGCGCATCGAACTGGCACGCACAGGGCGCGGGATCGTGATCGCCAATCCGATCCCGGCTGAGCACGAGTTGGACGAGGGACAGTGGAACAAATGGCTCAAACGGGCACGAAAACTCGCTGAGGCGGATGGTGTCTCTGGGCGCGATGTGACGCCTGCGATCCTTGGATATCTCCATGAGATCTCTGATGGAAAGACACTCCAAGCCAATATTGAGCTGGCCAAATCGAACGCACGCGTGGCGGCGATGGTCGAATCTCGGTTGTGATAACCATTCTCACCCGACCATTTTACGAACGCATGATGCTTATCGGGCGTGTCTTTATCAAACATTGACACTCAAATGAGCGATTCTTGCCCACAGAATGGGCGGATTCGTGCTAAGATAGTTCTCTGGAAACTGTGGCGACCAAGCACAAATGCAAGGTCGGCGTTGTTGTTCAGAAATGTTGTACATAATCGAGAGAGAGAGAAGCGGCCAGATTGGAAAATCTGGCTGAAAAATAAACTAACCAAGGAGATGAGACCATGCGTAAGCAAATCGGTATCACGGCATTGATCGCCGTCGCAGGAATGAGTGCTTCAGCACTCGCACAGGACAGTGTCAGCTCGAACCTCGGCGGCCTGCCGGGCGATGCGCTGAATCCGTGGAATGACAATGCGTCGGCCTATGTGCTCGACCTTGCTCCATTGCTCACCTCGGGTGGTCACATCTTCGGTGCTGGGCCATTGCTCAAGAGCACACAGACAGACAGTGCATTCTTCAACAACCTCGGCTCTTCGAGCTCGATCAGTTCTGATCACCTCTCGAGCGTTGCATACTCCCGTGCGACCTATTCGCACTGGGATGTCCCAGGCAAGGGTGTCAACGCAGAGTTCAATGCTTCGGGAGATGGAGTTTCACCATCAGGTCAAGCATCACAGTTCGCGGTTGCATGGTCAGAGTTTGGCACTTCAACCTCGGGCAATAGCTTCAATGGCATCATCGGTGCGATCGTCAACTACGATCCTGCCAACCCAAACCGCCTCTTCGTTGACCGTCGCATGGCGGCAGTCAACTCGGCTGACGCCAACGCGGTTGACTCCTCCCAGCTCGGCGGCGTCTCGGTTGATGCCAACGGGAACCTGTACTACCGTGGCGACGATTTCAATGTCGCCGGCGCTAACCCGATCATGGGCAACAACATTTTCCGCACACGCCTGGCTGATCGCGTCGGCGGCGCATCGAACCATGTTTCCCTCGGCGGAACCATGGACGCGACTGATCACATCGTCGATAACGGTGGCACCGTTTATGTTGTTCCAAACAATGTCCCCGCATCAATCGCTGGCGGCAACGGGCTCTACGGCGGCGTGACCTTTAACTCTGAGTATGCTTACGGTGCTTCATCAGGCTCCGTCACCCATACTTCGTCTCACTTCGATACCTCCGGCGGACAGCTCGGCAGCGGCCGCGGATCCAACGGCAGTGCTGCTGTTGATGCTTTGGGCGTCGGTGCAAAGGCCACCTTCGGGTCCTACGCAAATGACGCCAACAATGACACACGCACCTTCAACCTCTGGGGCGTCGATGCTTTGGGTGATGTTGTGGGTACCAAGGCATGGGATGTCCCAACAACAATCACCGACAACGATGATGCCTTCTCGCTGACTTACACCAGTTTCGCCGAGTTCACCAACTACCTCGGATCGACCCCGTTCCGTGGTGGCGTGGGCAATGTTGCAATCGGTACCGACAAGGATGGCAAAGGGCTCTTCGCCGCGACCATCGCTGAGAACGGGCTGAGCAATGATTTCTCAACCCAGATCATCGTCGGACGGTACGACGCGGTCAACGATACCACCGAGTACACCTTCGCGGCATACATCGATCAGTTCAGCCTGTTCACAATGGATGCTGGCAAGCCAATCTACGACGACATGGGCGTAGAAATCGGTCAGCTTGTCAACCTCGACGCGGTCACCGGCGGCACCCCTTTGGGCCCATCGATGTCGGCACCAACCATCGACGCGGCTGGCAATGTCTGGTTCATCGGTGCGGTTGAACTCTACGATCGTTTTATGGGCGGCGGCTCAGACTTTGACGGTGCATTGCTCCGTTCGGTCCTTGACCCAGCAACCTTCACCTACCGTCTCGAGCTCGTTCTCGAAAACGGTACTCGGATCTCGGGTCAGAACTCGGGTCGCGATTATGTGATCAACTTCCTCGGTTCGGCAACCAGCAATGGTGGACCAAACCCAGGGTCACTCTGGTCGAACAATGCTTCGAGTGCTGCTTGGAACAACACCGATATCTCGGCAAGCGCACCGGGCGATACCATCTCCAACGGTGGCATCATCGTCTCGACCTCGATCACCTATGACATCAACGAAGACGGCCAATTCAACAACCCATCGAGTGCAAACTTCGATCCAATGTTCCCTGCTGACGAGGCCTACTCGGTCGCGATGTACATCGGGTACTACCAGGACGAGGTTCCATGTATCGCTGACTTGACCGGCGATGGCGTCCTCAACTTCTTCGATGTCTCCGCATTCCTTGGTGCATTCGCAGCTCAGGATCCGATCGCAGACTTTACTGGCGATGGCATTTTCAACTTCTTCGATGTTTCGGCATTCCTTGGCGCATTCGCTGCTGGATGTGGAAACTGATTAACCAAAAATCTGCATGCGATGGCTGATGCCTAAGCACGCAGTATGACTTACAGGGCGTTCGCGTCTAACGATGCGAACGCCTTTTTCATGGGCTGGACAGGTGCAGAGCCCAAACCCACCGGCAATCCGCAAGTCCCGTGTTATACTCGACATATCAACACGCAAGGAATCTCCAGTATGAAATACGCCAACATGATCCCCGCCCTGCTCCTTGCTTGGAGTGCTTCGACGAGTGTTGCCCAATGGGACCCAAACAATGGTGACTGGGGCAAAGAGAACTCACGCGATATCCGGGTGATGACCTGGAATGTGCAAGATGGGATCTGCCGAACGAATCAAAAGTCTGATTCGTTCAACAACTGGAACGGCATTGTCCGGATCGTTGCGTCGCTCCAGCCCGATGTGCTGATCTTGCAAGAATGTGCGGACAACTCGGGCAATGGCACCGGCTCTGGCGCTGACTCCGTGGCACAACTCAATGATGTCGCCAACATGTTTGTCAATGGCGGACCTGATATCTACCTCGGCGGCAGCGTCGGCTCATATCTCAAGTTGTTCGTGCCAAGCTATGACTTGCCCTATGTATATTCATCGACCAACTCTGACGGATTCAACCGCAACCTGATCTTGTCGCGTTTCCCGATCGAAGACATCAACAACGGCGGCGGCGCGGCAATCTCCAACTTCGTGCTCATCCCAGACGCCTACCAATCTGGTGGCTCCGGCGGGATCCGTGGGTTCCAGTTCGCGGAGATCAACTTGCCCGACGCTGAATACGCGGGTGATATGGTCATCGGCAATGCTCATCTCAAAGCCGGCGGCAGCTCGAGCGATTATGCTCAACGCGAAACAGCATCATTTAACACCTCGTACTACATCGATTACTATTACAACGGTGCCGGGACTGGTATGAGCGACCCGAACCTCAAGATTGTGGTACCCAACGCCGGCGACATGCTCGACGAGTTCACCCCTGTGATCTGGGGCGGCGATCTCAACGAAAACCCGACATCGTCAAGCCCGAACTCAATCCAGACCCGCGCCGAGTTCTTCGGCGGCTCCGACGGCACCGATCGGGATCGCACCGATTCGATGTTCTCGAGCCCCTCTCAGCCAATCTCTGGCGAAACGAGCACACAGGGGAGTTCGAGCCGATTGGATTTTATCTGCTGGCAGGACTCAATTATTGATGTCCGCAGGCAGTTCATTTTCCGCTCGACCGGAAGCGGGATGAGCACCAGCAAACTGCCCG
>CAJXXI010000073.1 GCA_913062615.1 uncultured bacterium
CTTCCGCTCTACATCATAAGGCAAACGATCCGCGAGCAGCTCATAGCCAAGAATGCCCAACTCGTAGACATCACTCCGGGTGTCGAGGTCATCCGAATTCCCGGATGCCTGCTCGGGGCTCATGTACGGAATAGTCCCGACAAGCTGCCCAATGTCTGTCTCTAAGGTTGCTGTCTGAATATCTGCGTCTGTTGCACGAGCAACTCCAAAATCCAAAATCTTCACATCCCCATCAACAGTCACAAGAATGTTGGCCGGCTTAAGGTCTCTATGAATAACGCCTTTTTGATGAGCATGCTGAACCGCATCAGCAATCTTTGCAAGAAGCCCGAGCCGCTCTTTCGTACCCAGCTTGTTCGCGTATGCGTATTTGGTGAGAAGCTTGCCCTGCACAAACTCCATTGCAAAGTAAGGCTGCACCCCGGCATGCGTATTGAATGTACCCGCTTCATAAATTGTTGCGATCCCGGGATGATCCAGCTTCCCAAGAATTTCTGACTCAACTTCAAATCGTCGCAGATGCCGCTCGCTTGCGACCCCAGCCTTAATAACCTTAAGAGCCACCCGCCGACGGGGTGATTCTTGTTCTGCTTCGTAGACAGTCCCCATGCCGCCTTCGCCAAGAATGCGAATTATTCGATAGTGCCCAATTGTCTTTGGGAAAAGATGTGAATCCAGCAGAGAGTCATGTACAGACCCATCCGTCAAATCCACCGTCTCCGCATCATGATCGTTGTTTCTAGGCTGTTCCTTCGTCAATCTAACCCCTCCCAGTCACCAACCCAAATGCCGGATACGAACAGTCTACTTGATCCCTACAATACCGTCAACCCATTTCACCGGTGATGGCCACCCAGACGAGGAGTTCAATAATATGCGACCTGAACTAAGGCCAAATACAATCAAGCTTGTCTCAACCACCAATCCAAACTCTGCACCGTTCACCTTAGAGCCTGATGAATGCACACTCATTGGACGATCTATTGATTGCGCAGTCTGCATCGAAGACCCAAGCGCATCGCGTAAACATCTCACCATTGCTTGCCATGACGGTGTATGGATGGCAACCGATTTGGGAAGCAAGCACGGCACATTTCTCAACGCCACTCAACTCACGCGAGACGAACCATTCCAAATCTGGCACAACGACACGCTCCGAGTTGGGACTCATGTTTTTAAAATTGATTTGGGAGAGCACAATCCGCAAGCCACGATTGCAACTACAAAGCCCGCATCTGCGCAAGGTTCAGTGATTGAATCGCTCTCACCGAACCAACTCGACTCGCTTGCCCATCACCGCCTCAACTTGCTCATCGAGGGATGCTATCAAATTAGTAAAGCCCAAAATGAAACTCAACTCGCTCAAGCCGCCGTGGATTTATGTCTTTCGGGAACAGGATTTCCTCGAACAGCAATCCTTCGATGGGATAAAACCCTTGACGAAGTTGAAGTGTTGGTATCGCATTGCGATCAACAGGCAGAGCCCCATGGATTCGAGTTCAGCCGCTCGCTCATTGAAGCCGCCGCAACTGGCTCAGTCGCAAAGCTTACTTCGCAGTCCAAGCACAACTATGGACAAAGTATTGTCGGCCTTGGTATCTCACAAGCACTCTGTGCCCCACTCATCATCGACGAAACAGTCATCGGAGCTATTTACCTGGACGTCCGTGACGGCGAGCCACTACCACAACCTGACGCTGCAAGTTTTTGCCATGCTGTCTCCCAAATCGCAAGCCTATCACTCTCAAACCTGAATCGGCTCGAGCTCGTCCACCAACAAAGAGAACTCGATGCCGATCTCAAAATTGCCCAAGAGGCACAATCTTTTCTCTTACCCGCACCATCCGGAACCATAGGCAATCTGCGATACACCTCCAAAACATGCCCTGGCTCGGCTGTGGGTGGCGACCTCTTTGACATCTTTCAAATTGACGATACCAAAACAGGAATCTGCTTTGGTGATATTACTGGACATGGGATAGGAGCAGCCATCCTCATGACAGCCCTCCATACTCATTTACGCCTGATGCTTCAAACCAGCGGCGACCCCGCGACCGCCGTCTCAGAATCAAACACATACCTCACTCAACACTCATCCGCCCGCATGTTCGCGACCCTTTGGGTGGGCGTATTTGATTCGACAGACAACTCATTAACCTATGTGGATGCCGGGCACGGACACTGGCTCATCTGTTCACCCAACAACCCGCCCTCATGCCCGCAACCTCCTCAAGGTATGATTGTTGGCATCCAACCAGAGCTTGAATACGCCAACTTATCACTCACACTGCATCCTACTGATAGGCTCATACTCTACAGCGACGGCTTAGTTGAACAGCCTCGCCAAGATGGCATTCGATTTGAACACGATCGCCTATCAAGCGAGCTCTCAAAGAGCACATCCATTGAGCAAGATATTGAGTCGAGCTTCGCCGCACTCAATCGCTTTATCGAAAACGCCCGCTTTGCTGATGACACCAGCATGGCATCGATTTCCATGGCTTAAGTTCACCAACTCCGACCAACACCATGGACCGACCTGTCCCATTTTCTGTGCCGCCCACACCATGTTGAGCACTGATGCCCCTCTCTCCCACCAATTGACAACTCGGTATGCGAATCCATATACAAAGCGGGTCATAATGAGATGAGACTTCGATGTCCGTTGAATCTACACGCCCGCCTTCTCAACTTGCCCAATCGACGAGTTGCGTGCCCAAAGAACGGACTAGCTTTGAGCAGGCAAGTCACATCGGACTACCCTTACCGACGACGACGCCCAGAAAACACCTCACCATGGCTGTCTACCCCCCATATTTGTCGGTACAGACCAGAAGTTTTGGAACATCCATCCCGACGAAATACGTTTCCCTCATACACACTATTGAATCTGCCGATTGAAGTTTAGAAATCCAACTTTGTTCGGGGACGCCCTCAAAGGGAAACTGCCGGCATGGACTTTGCAGAGCGATCAACCTACTTCGCTCATACTAAAATTTCACTTGGCGAGACACTAGGAATCTACGAGAAGGGCGGGACACAGGATGACCATTGGCAATAAAATTGGAACCGGATTTGGAAGCATTCTGCTTCTCGTATTCATTCTTGCCTCGGTTATTCTCTACCGCACAAACAGCATCAATAAGCAGTTCACCTTTGTCATCGAGCATGACGGACCGGTGATTGCCAACGCGCATCACCTGTCCAAGCTAATCGTGGACATGGAGACTGGACAGCGTGGCTATGTGATCACAGGCAAAGAAGAGTTCCTCGAGCCATACAACGCTGCGATCATTTCCTTTAAAGAACTAATCGAAGTTGAGAAGATCTTCGTGAGCGACAATCCGCCTCAGGTCAAGATGCTCGAGCAGATCGAGCTCGCAGTACAGGAATGGCAAGAGCGAGCCGCCAAGCCCGAGATCAACATCCGCAGAGCGATCGCCCAGCGAAACCAGGGATCCAATATCCTCGAGAACATGCTGATCGGTGAAGTAGGAAAAAAGATGCTCGATCAGTTCCGCGAGATCGCAGATGAGCTTGAAGAGGACTTCGACCAAGACGGGAACATGCGGGGCGTCTTCCTCCTCAAGTCACTCGAAAAATGCATGGTCGATCAGGAGACAGGCCAGCGGGGATTCTTGATCACCGGACATGATAACTTTCTCGAGCCCTTCGTGGACGGGCGAAATGAACTCACCCACACGCTCGCTGATATCCGAACTCTGATCAATAACGCCCACGATCGCGAATCGATATCCCAGGACATCCAAGAGCTCGAAAGACTCCATAAGAAATGGATCACCGAAGCTGCAACACCTGAGATCGCCTTGCGCCGAACGATTCTCTCTAATCCAAATGAATTACAAGACATCCCACAGGCTCAGGCTCAGGCTCAGGCTCAGGCTCAGGCTCAGGCTCAGAATGATAAATCGATCGTAGCGAGTATTGGCAAGCAGATTCTCGATGACTTCCGCAAAGTTGTCGTTCGTATGGACAATCAGTTCACGCTTGACCAGAGCGAGCGGATGCGCTTGTACACACTCTCAATGGCCAAAGCGATCGTGGATCAGGAAACCGGGCTGCGTGGCTTTTTGTTGACCGGCCGAGAAGAGTTTCTCGAACCCTACTATGTCGGACAAGAGCACTGGAAACTTCATAAGTCCCAGATAATAGCGCTCAACGCCAATGCATACAACATTGCTGAAATGACCAGCGGTATCAACCAACTCGAAGCACTCGCCAACGACTGGCTCGAGTTTGCAGCCGAACCAGAGATCGCTGCACGACGCGAGATCGATGCCCGCCCCGATTCGCTCGAGGATATTGCTGCTCATATTGAAGCCGGTGAAGGCAAGCGGATCCTCGATCGAATCCGAGGCTACTTTGATGTATTCATCGAAGAGGAGCAACGCCTGAGTGCAAGTCGCTATGACCGCGCTTCCCAATCATTTGCCAATACGAATATCTTGACGATTACGATCGCTCTTACTTCCTTGCTCTTCGGAGGATTGATCGCAGTCAAAATCACGAGAGGAATCACCCGCCCGATCCGCACTTTGACCCAAGGACTGGCTGCGATCGCCCAAGGCGATAACACGGGCACGATCCAACGCACCAGCAACGACGAGATCGGCGCCTTTACCGACTCGTTCAACCAGATGGCCATCGATTTGGCACAACTCGAATCGACCAGACTCGAAAGCAGCAACGAACTGGCAAAAGCGAAGTGTCTCGCCGAAGCTTCGAACAAGGCCAAAAGCCAGTTCCTTGCCAACATGAGTCACGAGATCCGCACACCGATGACGGCAATCATCGGATTCTCAGATGTCATTTCTGATAATGTCACAACACCCGAGAACGTCGAAGCAATCACAACCGTCCGCAGAAACGGTGAATATCTACTAAGCATCATCAACGATATCCTCGACCTCTCGAAGATCGAGGCAGGAAAAACCGAGATGGAGCAGATCGCAGTCAACCCATGCAGACTTATCGCTGATGTGATGTCGCTGGTCCGCGTCCGTGCACAAAGCAAGGATCTGGCATGTGAAGTCGAGTACATCGGCGCCATCCCCAAAGCAATCATCAGCGACCCAACGCGTCTACGCCAGATCCTCATCAATCTAATAGGAAACGCTATCAAGTTCACCGATGAGGGTGGGATACGATTGATCGTCAGATTCAATGCCCAAAGCGGAAGTGACGAAAATCCTGTCCATCCAACAATGCAGTTCGATGTCCTCGACACTGGTGTTGGCATGTCCAATGAACAAAAAACCCAACTCTTCCAACCATTCATGCAGGCAGATAACTCGACCACACGCAAATATGGAGGGACCGGGCTCGGACTCACAATCAGTAAACGCTTTTCCGAACTCCTCGGCGGCGATCTTTCGGTTGTTGATTCTGAGGTCGATGGCGGGACCCGATTCAGAGCTATCGTGACCACAGGGCCAATAAATGCCGAGGACCTGATCGAGGACCCAATCTCAGAGGTCTATGTCAGCAAGCATGCCGACAAATCGTACGTTCCCCCTGCCGATGCACTCGATGGGATTCATATTCTCGTCGCCGAAGACGGGCAAGACAACCAAAGGCTAATCAAATACTTGCTGACCAAATGCGGTGCGACAGTACATATTGTGAGCAACGGCAGCCAGGCACTAAAATCAGCAATGGCCGCACATGAAGACGGCGACCCATTCGACGTCATCCTCATGGACATGCAGATGCCTGTGATGGACGGGTACACCGCGACCTCCCAGCTTCGCCAAAAAGGATACCCTCACCCGATCGTCGCACTGACCGCCCATGCAATGGAAGGCGATCGAGAGAAATGTCTCTCCTCGGGATGCAATGATTTCGCGACCAAGCCGATTGATCGTACAAAGCTCATCGAGACCATTCTCCATCAATCACGCCTAACAAATCAGGCAGCATAAACTCATCAACATGCGGACAAAGCCCACTCAACCGACCGTCCCCAGGCACTTCGATTAAATCTGTCCTTGTACTCACTTCAAAGGCAAATCTGATTTGCACCCTTGCCAGACCGAATCAACCCCAAAGCCGACAAGCACCTCACTCCAACAACAAACGCCCGAGCTATGGCTGTAGCCCGGGCGTTGAGTTTGATTGAAAAGTAAGCGAACGCTCTTTATGGGAAAGTACATCCTTCATTGAAATCGCTCAAGAACGCCGACACATCAAAGAAGTTCGTTGCCCCGTCGCTGTTGTAATCGCCGCCCGCAGCGAAATCTGCAAGGAACAACGATACATCAAAGAAGTTGAGTACACCATCATCATTCAAATCGGCGAGGCACCCATCAACTACTATTCCAGGTCCATACAGCCGATGCGAAAACATTGCAGATGGCGTGTATCCGCCCATACCATCATCGTCGCATGAAAACCCGCCAAACCAGAATAACCCAGCATGCGAGCCGTCTGGTGCATACAACGCAAAGGCATCTTCTTGACCGGTGCCCGCATCCGGAGTGGATGTGTCAATATCCCATGTCCATGAGCCATCGCCGTTATCAACCGCTGTGCCTTCAGGTGCACCGAAGGTCACCCCGATCGGTTTAAAACCGTCCGCAGGATCACCATCAAGCACACCATCGCTGTCAAAGTCATGTGTACCCGGCTGATAGAACCGAACTCGCCAAGACCAGTCTGCCAAACCATCGCCGTCAAGGTCTGAGTCGGGCAGCCCATCAAAGTCATTGTCCATATTCCCGATCCCAGGATTAAAGATCGAGGCACTCTGCGGGTCACTATCCGTATCGCAAACTTCAAACGACAATGAACTGCTGCTAAACGATGATACAAGATCAATGTCTACGGTATACCCAGCAAGCGTTTCATCACCCGGAGGCGAAGTATCTCCCGGCAAGTCAGCGAATGTAAATGCAATCAAAGGCGTACGCCCACAGTTCGCAATGCGACCATTGTCAACATCCCACCAACTCCACATCCCACCGAGACCCGCAACGCCGTCCCCGATCCCATCAGAATCGGCATCAACATCATCATGATCGGTCACCCAGTTGATATGGACACAATCGACAACAGTGTTCGTTGCGATATCACCAAAGTCGCTCAACGCAGCATTGGTTGCGAGTGAAGTTGTTCCAGAGTTATCATCAAGCCCAAAGAAAAAGTTCGTCGTGAATCCCTGATCCACACACTGATTGCCAACCAACGAAGACCATATCGGGCTACTTAATCCAGTATCCGCGCCCGCAGTCTGCCCGTTACCAAGCACCGTCACGACCCGTTCGCCGGTCGAGATATTGTAATAGATATGAGCGACATCAACCACGCGCCCTGTGCTCACACCGAGGGTTGTCGGCGATTCTTCGCCAACAGCAACCCCAGTCAATCCACCCGCACAAAGACACACTGCCAATCCGATTGTTCCTGCATTCATCATTACTTTACTCCTAACACGATTCACTTCCCAAAGAGTTCAGAAAGCCGATAACTCGAACGAGTCCGTTCTCTATTCGCACTTTCTAGAAAGCGGTTGCACAAAACATTATCTACCGTGCACAAAATATACTACTTTGAGCAAAACACAACCTCATATTGCCCTTATCAGTATGCTAAGCACATCCGCTGGCTAAAAAATTACTGAGGAATACAGAGATATCAAAGAAGTCGGTGACCCCGTCGTTGTTGTAATCGCCACCAGAGTTAAAATCACTCAAAAACAACGAGATATCAAAGAAGTTTAAAATACCATCACAGTTCAAATCCGCTGCGCTGCAACACACAACACCGCTCGGCCCAAACAGCTGATGCTCCAACATCGCAGCAGGTGTCCACCCCCCGCTGCCATTATCCGCACAAGAAAAACCGCCAAAGCCAAACGCACCGATCTTCTCGATGTTCCCGTTCTGATCCGGAGGCGAATAAATTAAAACCCGGTCCTCTTCACCAGTCCCCGCATCAATCACCGTGGTATCAATAGACCATATCCAAACCACAGGACCAAAGTTAATCGTCTCACCCGCAGGTACCGCGAGATACACACCGATCGGTTTCATCGAATCAGCTATGTCGCCATCGATCACACCATCACCATCAATATCCGCAGTCCCAGGCTGAAAAAACCGGACAGTCCAGCTGAAATCGGCCAACCCATCGCCATCGAGATCCGAATCCGGAAGATCATCAAAATCTTGATCCAGATTCCCGATCCCCGCATTAAAAAACGCCGCACCTTGCGGGTCACTGTCCGTATCGCAAATCTCGAACGACAATGAACTCGAAAAAGCCCCCGCCAAATCAACATCCACCGTATACCCCGCAACTACATCCGCAGACGGATCAAGGTCCCCGGGCAAATCGGTCAACACAAACGAAATCAATGTCTCCCGTGTCGAATGACTCATGCTCCCCGCGTCATCGGCATCCCACCAAGTCCATTGCCCAGCCAAGCCCTCAACACCGTCGCCGATCCCGTCAGAATCTGCATCGACATCATCATGATCTGTCACCCAATCAATATGGACACAATCGACCACCGTATTGATCTCGATATCCCCATAATCAAGCACCGTGATCGCCGTGGACAACGAAGTCATCGAGGTCGGCGAGTTGTCATCGAACATATACGAAATGCTTGTCGCGAACCCTTCATCAGCACAAGGCGTCCGAACCACCGACGACCAAACAGGCGGACTCGTTTCAAGCTCTGCCCCGCTCGACTGCCCGTCACCCATAAGGGTCACCACACGCTCACCGCTCGCGAGATTAAAATAAATATGCGCCACATCAACAACACGCACCCGGCTCACTTCAAGCACCGTAGGCGTCTCTTCCCCTGCAACCACACCGCCCGCGTTCAAGCACATCAGAAATCCCAAGCTCACACCAATTTTCATTTCATAACTCCAATCACACGATGCTCCTCGATAAATCCAAAGAGCCCATAACCCGACTAGCGCATTGAACTATTCGCTCACCGAACAAACAGGTTGCTTCTTAGCCTATTTCATATCCAATATACACAAACTCACTCCTACCTCAACGCCAGATGCCAATATCAAACCAAAAAACGCCCGAGACCCAATGCCCCGGGCGCCGATGAAGAACGCGGTTCCACATCAAAGTCAATCAAGGGCAACCCGCAGCGAAATCGGCCAAAAACGCCGCGACATCAAAGAAGTCCCAATCCCCATCCGCATTCCAATCCCCACACGGTGCGCGAACATTAAAGCACACGATGAAACCGGTAATATCAAAGAAGTTGATGACACCGTCGCCGTTTGTATCTTGTGGACAACTACCTCCATCCCCAGGCCCAAACAACTGCGCATGGAAACTCGCATACGGCGTAATAAAACCATCATCATCAGGATCACACGACATCCCACCAAACCAGAAGAACTCAGAAGCAACCCCGTCCGGCCCATAGATCGCAAACGCATCCTCTGATCCTGTCCCTGCATCATCCGGCTCAAGATCTATTTCATAACTCCAAGTACCATCCCCGTTCGGGATCGCGTCTCCCTCAGGCGCAGCCGGGGTCATCCCGATCGGATGCATCGAGTCCGCAAGATCACCATCAACCACACCGTCACCATCAAAGTCAAAGGTACCCGGCTGGAAGAACCGAACGCCCCAAGACCAATCTGCCAATCCGTCACCATCAAGATCAGAATCGGGCAGCCCATCAAAGTTGTTATCCAAATTGCCAATCCCAGCGTTATGAATCGTCGCGTCCTGAAGATCGCTATCGGTATCACAAATCTCAAAGACCAACGAGCTGGCAAGACTCGATGCCAAGTCAATGTCAGCTGTATATCCAGCAGCAAACTCCGGATTTGGATTCGGATCTCCGGGAAGATTAAAAAAAACAAACGATATCAAAGGCGTCCGCGTGCTCCGGTCGCCAAAGCGACCATTGTCCGCATCCCACCATGTCCATTGCCCGCCCAATCCGATCACACCATCACCAATCCCATCAGAATCGGAATCCGTATCAACATGCCCAGTCACCCAGTTGATCCGTACGCAATCAACAACCGTATCCACCGAGATATCTGCCCAATCAACTGTGGTCGCTGCAGTTGCAAGCGAAGTCGTCCCAGAGTTATCATCCGCGACATAAAAGAATGCCGTGCTCAACCCGGGATCAACATCATCACAAGGATTCGAAATATTCGCCCAGATCGAAACACTGTTACCAGTATCCGCACCGCTCGTCTGCCCGTTATTGATCAGCGTGACAATCCGCTCGCCGCTGGCGATGTTGTAGTAAATATGAGCAATGTCTCGAACACGCAAGTCACTCGTATCAAGAGTCGTAGGCAAATCCGCTGCGCCCGCAAAGCTGCACGCACATCCTGCACAGATACTAAAAACCAAGCTTGTAGAACTTCTATTCGTCATCGTTATACCCCCCTTTCATATTCAATCAATTCGAAACCATCTACAACTTTCAGCCAGCACCCGAACCCATTTCTCCGCCTGTCAAGCTCACGATACATCCATCGTGCACACATCTGACAAGCCCGAGCATCAGCTTTTTCGTTCGTATACTCACCGAATTATGAATCAACTATCCAAGACATGGACAATCAATATTCCCGAAAAGGAACAGCTTGATATCCGCTGAAGAATACAAATGGTTCCAATAAAAATATTATTTCGAGCAATCACTAACATAAGCGACCTCATCACAATCTCATATCAGCAATTTCGCCCCAAAATCAAGCACTTAACCACCCCTTGGTTCTCATCAACTCAGACCGTACAATGTACTAGACAAATCGCACCCCTCAAACATTTTCAGAGGCAATCGCCATGACCACCCAAGCCACCAACACACCCAACACCTCAATCTCAGGGCCTGGCATCGACCCAACCACAGGCAAGATCGATCCCCACGCAGTCACCATCTCAGGACTCGCACTCGACGCCTCCTACACCCCAGACGACCTCCCCGTCTCCCTCGCCAACTTCGACCGCGACATCAACAACCCCGGCGAGTTCCCCTACACCCGAGGCCTCTTCCCCCAAGGCTACCGCACACGCCTCTGGACAATGCGCCAGTTCGCAGGCTTCGGCTCAGCAGACGACACAAACGAACGCTTCAAGTACATCCTCGCACAAACCAAAACTAAGACCGCAGCCAACACCGGGCTCTCCACCGCCTTCGATCTCCCAACACTCATGGGCAGAGACTCAGACGACGCACTCTCCCTCGGCGAAGTCGGCAAGTGCGGCGTAGCAATCGACACCATCGAAGACATGCACCGCCTCTACAAAGACATCCCCATCGACAAGGTCACTGTCTCCCAAACAATCAACGCCCCCGCCTGCGTCATCTGGGCCATGTACCTCGCGATGGCCAAGCAACGAAACATCTCCTGGGACCAACTCGGAGGCACACTCCAAAACGACATCCTCAAAGAGTTCCACGCACAAAACGAGTTCATCTATCCCCCAGAGGCCTCCACCAAACTCGTCGTTGACACCATCGAGTTCCAATCCCAACATGTCCCCAAATGGAACTCCGTCTCAATCTCCGGCTACCACATCCGCGAAGCAGGTTCCTCCGCAACCCAAGAACTCGCCTTCACCCTCCGCGACGGCATGGAATATGTAGAAGCCTGCCTCATCCGCGGCCTCGACATCGAAGACTTCGCCCCACGCCTCTCCTTCTTCTTCAACGCACACAACGAGTTCTTCGAAGAAATCGCCAAGCTCCGCGCCGCCCGCCGAATCTGGGCACGCATGATGAAGGATCGCTACGGCGCCAAGAACAAACGATCATGGTTCATGAAAACCCATGTCCAAACCGCAGGCTGCTCACTCACAGAGCAACAACCATACAACAACATCGTCCGCGTCGCCTACCAAGCCATGGCCGGAGTCCTCGGAGGATGCCAATCACTCCACACAGACTCCATGGACGAAACCCTCGGCCTCCCAACAGAACAAGCCGTCACCATCGCCCTAAGAACCCAACAAATCCTCGCACACGAAACCGGAGTCACAAGAACCACCGATCCCCTCGGCGGCTCATACTTCATCGAAGCACTCACCGACAAAGTAGAAGCCGAAGCACTCGCATTCATCGAAGAAATCGACAACATGGGCAGAGGCCCATGGAAACCAGAACACGCAACAACCTCAACAATCGACGACGGCGGCTGCGTGATGGGAATCCATAAAGGTTACTTCAGAAGAAAAATCGCCGAGGCCTCCTACCGCTTCTCCGAAGAATGCGAAGCCGGCGACCGCGTAATCGTCGGCGTCAACGAATATGTCGACGCCAACGAAGACCGCCAAATCGACATCCTCACCATCTCCGAAGAAATCGAAACCGTCCAGGTCCAAACCCTCCAAGAGTTCAAAGCCAAACGAGACGCCCAAGCAACCACCAACGCCCTCGAAGCCATCCGAGAAGCCGCCAGAAACAACCAAAATGTCATGCCAACCCTCATCGAAGGCGCACTCGCAAACTGCACCCTAGGAGAAATGGTCCAAGCCATGGCCGACATCTACGGCCGCTACACCGGCGGGCCTGAGTGGTGAGCATACCCGTAGTCATAGAGGAATGGCCAGAACTCGAATTTTTGTCGAATGAAGTCACTAGCATCTGGTTTGCTAAAAAGCTTTTCGATGGCCTGTATTTTAGCGGAGATCAGACAATTGATATTATGAACCAAGGGGCTAAAGAGTTCTTTGTTTCACTTCAAAGCACACTCCCTATGGGTTTAATTCGATCTCTT
>CAJXXI010000074.1 GCA_913062615.1 uncultured bacterium
AAGAGAGTGGCATGATTAATATTCATGCGATTCAGATATCTTAAACATTTATCGAGACCATCTTGCGGTATACGTATCTTTAGAAGATCCATATACTTGTCGGATACCGAGTATTTCTTGATCCAATCTACCAAATCGATATTGTCTGGGCCACGCGTAAACAACCCTCGCTGATTCACCAAACGGCTATTTTCATCACTCATGGGGCTAACAATGTCCACTACAGGTTTTCGTCCCGCCACGGGCTTTATTGACTCATCTTTAACTATTTGCGCGTTGCGATTTGCGACAGCCGTTTGTGACAACGCCCACACACAGCACTCTTTGGATTTTTTCGCCCTCGCTTCAATTACAGCAAAGAACAGAGCTACAAATGGCGATTCGGTCCAATCTAGCAGTGGCGTAGCCAAACCATGATGCTGACCTAAAGCCCACCAGTTATTCTCAGTCTTAATTTGTGGAGGATTATTTCCTCGACGACCACGCACCGCCAGCTTAAACGCTTGGAGGTGCTGCTGCCGACGCTCGGAGGTTGGATAATCCACCTCCCGATCAAGAGTGGGTTCCAGCGGCCAGCTACTATCAGCCTGCCCGCGAAAAATGTATGTTGTGTGATCTAGAAGTTCTTGGTTTACATAATCTGAAAAAAATTTCCATGACGAAAACTGAAGCTCAACCACACCCTTTTCTGACCCTATCTGTGTCCATCGGGGTGTCCTTGCCATTACTCACTTGGCCTTTCATGCCCTTGAAGGTTGCAATCAGTTGACACTAACCTGCAAGACAGATCTCTTTGGATAGAAAATCCTGTGATCATTTCGTCACGCCATCAAGCACATTGTGCAATCCATCGGCCGCGACCTTCAGTCCTGGAGCCGTTAGCTTACGCCCGTCCCTCTTCGACCCTCTCATCATGCCACCGATAGCATTTACATAGCGTGTGTGGTTGCCTTGGTTGTGTGCACCCAACTGCTTGCACAACTCAACTGAGTCATCATCGCTAAATGATGGGTCTCCAGTAGCCAAAAGCGAACAGACTCCTGTGAACAAATAGCAATATTTGGTGTTCTCTTTCTGAGTTTTACCAGGAAGGTTGTCACCAATATATTCTACAGAGTCCCCTTCGAAGTGAAACAACTGATCAAGATCCTCTCGTGATAAGTCATGTTGCTCTGCCCATCTAACGGCCGCCGATGGTAAGGACTGAATGCCGCCAACAGGATTTACATCAAAACCATTTTTGTTCCCCGAAGAGGCAGTCTCTCCAATCGGTATTGAATGACTCGGTTTGTCCTCTCCCAACAAGAGCATAACTGCCTGAATCGCACGTTGACGCTCATCAGACTCAAGAGGCTCAAGCAATGCGTAGATCTCACTCGTGATCTGTATAGCTGTTTTCTGGCTTGACATGCTCAATCCCTTCGATTTGTCATATTCCTGCTGAGTCCGGATAGCATAGATTATGACAAGAGTTGCATAAATAATCAAGCCTTACTTGCTTGATTGAGGAACTTTAAATCGATGCAAAATGCGTTAGCACACTGCATCGGCTTGATCATATGTTGTTTAGTAATCGAAGTCTTCGCCGGAGTTGCCGGCTCCGACTGGTTTGTCTTTGATTTCTACGATTGCTGCTTCGGTAGTGAGGAGGAGTCCTGCAACACTTGCGGCGTTCTGGAGGGCGACGCGTTCGACCTTGGTTGGGACGATGACGCCCATTTTTACGAGGTCGCCGTATTCGTGGGTGAGGGCGTTGTAGCCGAAGGTGTTGTCTTCGGATTCTTCGACCTTACTTGCGATGACGGAGCCGTCGAGGCCGCAGTTTGCTGCGATCTGTTTGACTGGTGCGGTGACTGCGCGGGAGACGATGTCGATACCGATGCGTTCGTCGCCGGAGGCCTTCTTACGAAGACCAACGAGTGCGCGACGGGCACGGAGGACGGCGGTGCCGCCACCGGGGAGGATGCCTTCTTCGACTGCTGCGCGGCAGGCGTGGAGTGCGTCTTCTACGCGTGCTTTCTTCTCGGTCATTTCGACTTCTGTAGCTGCACCGACATTGACCTGAGCAACACCACCTGCGAGCTTAGCGAGGCGTTCTTCGAGTTTTTCTTGGTCATACTCGGAGGAGGCTGCGTCGATCTGGTGACGGATCATGTCGATGCGGCCGGTGATGTCTTTGTTGGTGCCTGCGCCTTCGACGATGATGGTTGCGTCTTTGGAGATGGTGATCTTCTTGGCGCGGCCGAGGTCGTTGAGTTCGAGTTTTTCGATATCGATACCGAGCTGTTCCATGATTGCGGTGCCGCCGGTGAGGATGGCGATGTCTTCGAGCATTTCTGAGCGACGATCGCCGAAGCCTGGGGCTTTGACGGCGACGATCTTCAATGTGCCACGGAGCTTGTTGATGACGAGTGTCGCGAGTGCTTCAGAGTCGATGTCCTCGGCGATGATGAGGAGCTGTGCTCCTGCTTCGGCGACCTTGCCGAGGATCGGGAGGATGTCCTTGGCGTTTGAGATTTTTTTCTCGTGGATGAGGATGTATGGTTTTTCGAGTACGGCTTCCATTGTTGCCGGGTCGGTGACGAAGTGTGGGGAGAGGTATCCCTTATCGAACTGCATGCCTTCGACGAGCTCGACATGAGTGTCGAGTGACTGCCCTTCTTCGACGGTGATTACGCCGTCTTTGCCGACCTTGTCCATCGCGGTTGCGATGATCTTGCCGATGTCGGCGTCTTGGTTCGCCGAGCATGTGCCGACCTGTGCGATCTCTTTTGAGTTCACGATTGGCTTGGACATGTTGTTGAGTTCTTCGATCAGGGCGGTGATTGCCTTGTCGATTCCTCGTTTGATCTGGTTTGGGTTTGCACCGCTTGTGATGTTCTTTAGGCCTTCGGCGAAGATTGCTTCTGCGTAGATGGTTGCGGTGGTTGTGCCGTCGCCTGCTTCGCGTGATGCTTTTGATGCGACTTCCTTGACCATTTGGGCGCCCATGTTTTCGAATGGGTCGTCCAAGACAATTTCTTTGGCAACGGTTACGCCGTCTTTGGTGACGGTTGGTGCGCCGTATGCTTTTTCGAGGATAACAACGCGGCCGGAGGGGCCGAGGGTTACTTTGACTGCTTGTGCGAGTTTTTGAACGCCTTTGAGGATTCGTTCGCGTGCGTCTGTGTTGAATGCGATTTGTTTAGCTGCCATTTTTCTGTCCTTTGTTTTTAAGAGACGGGCTGGAAGCCCATCCCACTTAAGATTCGTTTGATTAGAGGCCGATGCGGATGTATGCGATTCGGTCTGCTTCGATGATGTACACGCTCTTGCCGTCGGTGAGCTTGACGAGTTTGTCAGCTTCTTCGGGTATGAGCATTGCGGATGCGATGGTGAGTACGGATGCGGATTCGTGCATACCTGTGATGGCGAAATGCGCGTTTCTTTCGCCGTTGAGTTCGGTGAGTGCTTGACGCAACTGATCTTGATTCATCGCAGATCCCTTTGTGTATTAGTCGATGATCGCGAGGACATCTGCTGCATTGATGATGAGGTAGTCTTGGCCGTCGAGTTTGATGTCGGTGCCGCCCCACTTGCTCAGGATGATGCGGTCACCGGCGTTTACATCGAGGGGGATGCGTGTGCCGGCGTCGTTGAGTGTGCCGTCGCCGACTGCGATGACTGTTGCGAACTGTGGCTTCTCGGTGTTTGATGATTCTGGGATGAAGATGCCTGCGGCGGTTACTGACTCTACTTCGTCACGCTCTACGATGATTTTGTCGTGGAGGGGACGGATTGCTACGCGTGATTTTGTTTTGGTTGCCATTGTTCAATTCTCCGGTGTTCTCTGTTTTCAGTTTTCAGTTTTCATCAGCTCGGTCGCTGATGTGTTGGTTCATGGGAAACGGTTATGAGTTGGCTCCGGGCCAACGGTTTTGGTAATAGCGGTTCATGCATTTCCTGAGGACTTCGAGAAGGGACTCGATGTCTTTCTGGGCATGTGGGCGATCGACGACGGCGAATGCGCCCGAGCGGAGGGCTGCGGACATTTCGCGGTTGTCGTCGCGGGCTGTTTTTTTGCGTTTGATGACGATGGTTGGGGGCGGCGAAGGGAGGCGGGAGAGGAGGTTGAGGATTCGGGTGCCGGCTTCTTCGACTTGGGAGCCTTCGGAATCGAGGGGGAGGGCGAGATCGACGACGGCGATATGGATCGGGTTGGTCTCGATGACTTGCTGGGCGGAGGTTGCCGAGGCGGCGATGTGGGATTTGATGCCCATTGGGTAGAGGATCATGGGGAGTCGATCGACCCATGGGGTGTCTTGCCAACCTGCGTATGAGAGCAGGAGGTTGAGCCGGCCGGTTGGGGCCAAGTCGGAATGATCGGGTTGAATCACCATCATGTGCCTATATGTATGGCAAAGGGCGTGCCATTGGTTGGGGGCTTTGGGGGGCGAATTTGGATGAATTTGGGGAGTTGGGAGTGCTGAGCGGTGTCAGGAAGGGGAGATTCCAGAGGCGGGATGCCAAGTTGGCAGGATTCCATGGAATGGTGAGTCTCGGCGGGAAAGCTCGCGTATCTGTTCACAATAATGACACTATTTGAACAAACATTGGAGATCTAGCGATGAATCAGTTGGCAAAAAGCGGGAATCAGGTAGAGCAGTGCGGGAGATTGGCACTCCTGATGGGAGTTGGTCTGGGGGTGTTGAGCGGGCCGACGATGGGGATCATCATTCGTCATGATGTTGATCCTGCTTTGCATCTGGCGCTTGGGGCGAATCCGGCATTCGACAGCGTTGGCGAGATCGGGTTTGTGAATCAAACCGGCGGGTTCGCGGGGGCGACCGGGGTGTTGATTGATCCAGAATGGGTGTTGATCTCGGCGCACCGGGTGGCACAGGACCCGGGATTTGACTGGGCGTTCCGGCACAATGAAGTCGTGCATGACATTTCCGAGATCATTTACCATCCAGGATATGACGGGAGCGCGACGGGGACTACGGGTTCTGACCTGGCGCTTGTTCGGCTTACGAATCCGATTGAGGGCGCGTACATTCCAACGCTGACAACATTGGGGATGGCATTTGGCGATGAGGTTGCGCTCGTGGGATTCGGCGGGATCGGCGATGGTAATGGGAACGGGCGAACATTTACGACCGAGCGATGGGCTGCGATGAATACTTGGGACCAGCGGGAGAACCATGCGGAATACTATATCACAGACTTTGATCGTCCTGAAAGCGGAGCGTTGGCGCTCGAGGGAAGCACGACCAACGGCGATACTGGCGCGGGGATCTTTCACTTTACCAACGGGCAATGGGAACTTGCGGGTTTGGGATCGCATGTGCTCGATACGAACTTGAGCGGGATGTTTGGGGACTATGGCGATCGCGCACGGCATACGCGGTTGGAAGTTTACCGGCCTTGGATTGATTCGATAGTTCCGGCGCCTGGTGGTGTTGGAGTAATGGGTATCTTTGGACTCGTTGGATGTCGGCGAAGGCGAAGACAGTAAACGATGGCAACTCGGCACAACGGCAAAGACAGTCAGGGTCTATAGCTGATCTTGGTTTTGTGTTTTTCGTTTTCGTTTGGGGGCGAGGCGCCAGATCCAGAGGGCGATGCCGGTGAGGGCGGTGAGGATGGCGAACATGCTTGCGATGGAGAGCAGAAGCGTGTTGAAGTTGTCGCGGTTGGCGTAGTCCATGGTGTGGAGCATCCAGAAGAAATCGAAGGTGCGCCAGGCGTCGTTTCGTCGGGCGGTGATTTGGCCGATTTGGGCGTTGATGTAGATGTGTGGGTTCTTTGGGTGGTTGAGGGTGACGCGGTAGGCGGGGAGGTGGCCGGTGCGGTATTCGGTGGGGATTGATTCGGAGGATTCATCGAAGAGGGTTGTGTCGGCGATGGTTGCATCGTGTTTGAAATCAAGGATCGCGATGGCGTTTGCTTCATCAGGGGTGATGAGGGCTGTTGGGTTGCCGAACTGATCGAGTCGGAGAAGCAGGCGTGACTCGGAGTCTTTGATTTCCCAGTGTGGGCCGAGTCCGCGATCGGCGAGGGTGATGGTTGCGATGTCGTCGTAGTGAAGATTTTCAATCGCGGTTTGGATGATTAGCGGAAATGCTTCGATTGCTTCTGCATCGAGGGGGAGGTTGGTGATCGCTCTTGCGTCTGTTGAGCCTCGGACATTGTCGATGTCGAGGATGGAGAAGATGAAGCCTCCGACGCTCCAGGCGAGGAGTTGGAGTGCGATGATGAGTGCGAGGTAGCGATGGGCGGTGTAGGTGAGTTTTCTTGGCTTCATGGTGATGAAGGGTAGGGGCAAGATGAAGAGGAGCCCCCCTCCGTCACGCTGGGCGTGCCACCTCCCCCGGAGGCCCGGGGGAGGTGATAAGACTGGGAAAGGAATACCTGATATACTCCTGACATGGAAATAGCGATCTTTGTATTGGGTGCATTGGCACTGGGTTTTGGAGCTTGGGTGTTTGTTTTGATTCGGGCTCAGGGGGGGGTGCGCGATGAGTTGGCGGCGATCGGTGATGAGGCAGGCGAAGCGAAGAGGGAGCAGGGTTTGCTGGCGGCGGAGAATGCCCGGCTGATCGAGGAATCCAAGCGGGTTGGGGGCGAGCTCTTTGAAGCGAAGGCCAAGGCGGAGGAGTCTGGCGAGCGGGTGGTTTCGCTTTCGGTGGAGATCGCGGAGATCAACGAGCGATTGAGCGGAGCCGAGAAACGATACCTCGATCTGGTCAATGATGAGAAGCGGCTAACGGAACAGTTTGAAGCGATTGGTGGGAAGTCGTTGCGGGCGAATCAGGAGGCGTTGTCGAAGTTCTTGACGGATCGGCTGAAGGATGCGGACAAGTTATCGCAGGCGGAGCTTGATGAGCGGAAGGTGGCGATTGAGCAGTTGGTGAAGCCGATCAGCGAGACGCTGAGTAAGACGCGCGAGCAGATCACGCAGCTCGGAGAACGGGTGAAGGCTTCGGGGGAATCGAATGTATCGTTGCGTGAAGAAACAGCGCGGCTGACCAAGGCGTTGTCACGCCCGGAGATTCGTGGGCAGTATGGGGAGATCCAGCTGCGCAGAGTCGCTGAGCTTGCGGGGATGACTGGGTATTGTGATTTTACCGAGCAGGTGTCGGTGCGTGACGAGGACGGGCAGCTCCAACGCCCGGACATGATCGTGACGCTGCCCAATGAACGGATCATTGTCGTTGATGCGAAGGCGAATATTAATGCGTACATCGAGGCGGTGAATGCGACGAGCGATCAGGAACGCGAGCGGCAGATGGACCGGTTTGGTCGGCACATGACCGAGCAGGTGAAGAAGCTGGCGGATAAGAAGTACTGGTCGTTGTTTGATGGGAACAGCGCGGAGTTTGTGGTGATGTTTGTGCCTGGGGATCACTTTATTGATGCGGCGCTTGCTCGGAATCCGGATTTGCTCGACATCGCGGCGCAGCAGGGTGTGATTATGGCTTCGCCGAGCACGCTTATTGGGTTGTTGCGGGCGGTGCATGTTGGGTGGCGGGAGCAGTCGTTGACTGAGCAGGCTGCGGAGTTGTTTGATCTTGGCAAGGAGCTCCACGACAGGGCGGCGACGGCCTTTGAGCATGCGGGCAAGCTTGGGGATTCGATCCGGATGTCTGTTGATCGGTACAACCGGTTGGTGGGGTCTATTGATTCGCGGATGATGCCGACGCTTAAGAAGTTTGAGGATGCGGGTGCGAAGAGTGGGAAGGCGTTGGTTGAGCCGAAGCGGGTTGAGGGGGAGTTGCGGCTTTTGGCGGGCGAACTGGCTGATGATAACGAGAGGACCTAACGCAGTATGTCGTATCGTAAAAATGTTTTTACCAAGGGTTTTCGATCTTGGTATTTATCTATGGCGACACTTGAATGCCTGCCTCTGGCTGATTGCGAGCCGTGTGATGTTACAGGCGGCGTAGTGTTTATTCAGCGCATCTCTCATCAATACTTGCGGCGATTGGTTCTCAAAAATTTTGGCGTCTTCATTTTTTTCCTATTCGTTTCAACTTATCCCATTCTAGTCCACATGGGCTATCTCCCGATGCCTGCCATTTCCTCAGGAAAAAGGCTTCTGGGATTCAGCACTTGGATCACTCCACTCGCGGCGTTTGCTACGGCCATCAATATTGCCGTGTTTATCATGTGCAAGAATTATCAAAGAGAAGTGCGAATCGCACACGATGGCTCGCTGCATATCAACGACGAGCTGGTAAGAGATGCAACATTGATTCGATCAAAGGTAATTCTGCACGATTGCAGCTACCTTCCACCGCTCAAACGGCCAACAGAAGCGATCTGCCTCAAGGCGAATGGAAAAATAGTGATTATCGCTACTTGTGATGTGCGCTCTGATCTTGACGAGCTCTCTCAGAAGTTGGGAGTTGGATTAGAGATCGGGGAAGACATTATTGAAGTTAAGGGTGTTGTTTGATGGGTCAAGAACACTACTGCGCCGGGGACGGTCGAGCAGTGGCAGCCGGTTTTAGATTGAGCTTTCGGATGTTCCTATTGTGAAATGGTGGCCGCACTCTGGGCATTGGGTGATTGATTCGAGTCCGTCTCGGGAGTAGCCACAGTGTGGGCAGGTTGCTGTCACGCTTTTCTTTGGTGCGAGGATTCGGCGTCTGATGAGGTGGGCTGCGCTCCAGATGGCGCCGGCGATGAAGACGAGTGTGAGTAGGTCGGCGGCGATGTTATCTGGGTGGAACTTGGTTATTGGCGATGAGGTTGAGGAACCCGCTCTTTTGCATTCGCTCGAATTCCTCGGATGGGGCTGGGGAGTTGAGATCCATCGCTGCTTCTGATAGGACAATATCTCTGAGCTCGCTTTGGGTGAGTCGCGTTTGCGCTGACCAGTAGTATTCTAAATTGATTTGTGATGCGCCGATGGAACTTGCCCAAGGGCTGATCAGCTTGAACTCTGTGTGTGGATATTTTTCAATGTATAGTTTACCAAGATATGTGTATCCATCGGGATCGTCTCCCTCGACAAAGGATTGAACGACTTCAACACCTACCGATTCGTCAAAGACTTTGATTTTGGTGTCATATTCAATTGCCTCTAGATGGAAATAGCGATACCAATTGCGATGAGCGCTGGAGTGGCCTAAGTTTGAGAAAACAAACATGAATGCTGCGACGACTGCTAGGGCGAGCCAGATGTAGGCGATGATGGTTTTTGTTGGTGGGGTTTGTCTCACAGAGAACGATACGGGATGTAGAGGGATTGGATTTGTCGGAAGTGAAGTAATTGTGCGGAGAGGAAGAGCACTGCTTGACGGGGAGATGAGAAATCAGAAGACCCCCTCCGTCTGCGAAGACGCAGACACCTCCCCCGGAGGCCCGGGGGAGGAGAAAGATGATGTGTAGAAAGGGGATTCGCTTGGGGTGGGGATTGGATTTGGCGTGACTTTTTGGGGTTTTGCGTAGATAATCAATATCGGTTTTGTTGCTCTTGTCGGCATGTGTCTGCGGGGTGCGTTGCTGAACAATGGAGACGCTGATGACCACGACTACGGCTGCGACGAATGGTGTTTGTACTTATGACTTGAGCTCTTTGATTGATGCGGTCAAGCCGGGGGCTTTGTATCGCTCGGCGATTGAAGAGGTGGCCGAGTCGATTTGTCCGGTGATTGAATCGAACAAGGCGTATCAGCAGGCGCGGGTGTTTGAGCGGCTGTTGATTCCGGATCGGGTGATTCGGTTCAGAGTCGAATGGGTCAATGATGCCGGCGGCGTTGAGGTGAACTTTGGATGGCGGATCGAGCACACCAACGTGCTCGGGGCTTACAAGGGCGGGCTGCGGTTTCATAAGGATGTGACTGAGGACACGCTGCACTTCTTGGCGTACGAGCAGTGCTTTAAGAATGCACTCACCGGGCAGCCGATCGGTGGCGGCAAGGGCGGGTCGAATTTTGATCCAAAGGGTAAATCTGATAATGAAGTGATGCGGTTCTGCCAGGCGTTTATGCGTGAGCTGCAGCGGCATATCGGCCCGAGCATCGATGTGCCCGCTGGTGATATCGGTGTGGGTGGGCGCGAGATCGGGTATCTCTATGGGCAGTACATGAAGATCACCAAGCAGCGCGACGGCGTGATGACGGGCAAGCCTTTGGGCTTGGGGGGACTGCTTGGACGGACCGAGGCGACCGGGTATGGCACCGTCACCTTCGCTGAGGAAATGCTCAAGCACAGCGGCGATACGCTTGATGGCAAGCGTGTGATGATCTCGGGTTCGGGCAATGTGGCGTTGTATGCTGCGGAGCTGGCGATGGAGAAGGGGGCTCATGTCGTGACGATGTCGGACTCTGGAGGCTCGATCAGCTTTGCCAGGGGGATGACGAGCGAGCAGCTGACCGAGCTGATTGATTATAAAGAAGTGCAACGCGGTCGGCTTGCGAACTGGAAGGGTGAGGGCGTGAGTTATCATCCTGAGGCTCGCCCTTGGTCGTTGGTCGATGCGGATGTGGCGCTGCCATGTGCGACGCAGCACGAGATTGAGAAGGATGACGCGGGGGCGCTGGTCGATCGGGGCGTGAAGGTTGTCGCTGAGGGCGCGAACATGCCTTGCACGAACGATGCACGGGGCGTGTTTCACGACAAGGGCGTTGTGTTTGGTCCGGGCAAGGCGGCGAACGCTGGCGGGGTGGCGACATCGTGTTTCGAGATGTCACAGAACGCATCACACAGCACCTGGACGAAGACGCAGTCGCTTGAGAAGCTCCATGGGGTTATGGTTGATATCCATGAGCAGTGCGTGGCGAATGCACCGATGGTCAACGGGGTTGTTGATTATGGCACGGGCGCGGATCGTGGTGGGTTTATCAAGCTTGCGGATGCGATTGTGGCGATGGGTGTTTGAATGTGATTCGCATTGAACGATGAAAAAATCCCCGCCTATAAGCGGGGATTTTTTATGATCGCTTCAAATATGCCGATTATTGCGGCACATTCATGTCAATTAAAATCGCCTTCACTCTCTCGGGAGTTGCCTGATCTGAAAACAACCAAGTTCCCACCGTTTTAGCTGTCACGGCAGGTGTCGCCACCGCTTCGGTAACCACTGAATCAACGGGCACGATAGGTGTCGTGTCCGAATCTTCATCAGCATCTGGGTTTGGGGCCTCTTCTGGTACAACTGGCACGGCATCAGCTTCATCAACAAAGCCCTGCTCAATGAGATATTCTGCGAAGTTTTTCTTTGTCTCGGAGTTTGCGGCCGTGAGCCATTTTTCGATTCGGGCTTTGTTGACGGCGACTGGATCTTTCGGGAGTAGTGCGAGTTTCTCCTTTGATTTTTTATTGCGGTCTGCTGATTCTTTGGCGAGCCCGAGGATTGCATTAACAATTGATCCTGACGCGAAGTAGTTAAGTAGATCTACATCTGCTTGGGCAATCGGGTATTGAACTCCATCTTGGTCTAGCAACTTCTTTTCGATTAGTAGCCGAACATCATTTCTGTTTGTATCGAGTTGAGAGATGATTGCTTCTGCGGCTTGTGTTTTGAGATAGTTGTCATCAATTGCCATACCGGTCCCAGACACGAGCAACGCCGCGGCTGAGAGCAGCGACTTTGCTGATTCGCCGCCGGTGATTGTTGCTGCGAATGTGAGCCCGAGATCGGCAAAGTCGAAGATGAACTTGTCGGTTGAAATCTCGAGATGGAGTGCCATTTTGTATGCTTCGTGATATTGGTCGATATGGGCCATGTGCTCACGAACAATCCTGTCTCTCTCCACCCGCGTATGACTTGTTCCCCTACGAACCACCGGGTTTTGCCCGGCGAAATTCGCGACTTTGTTTTGCCATGTATCTAGCGAACGCGCACACCCGGGCTCGGGTGGATCTGATTTGTAGAGGAGCACGGCGGGGTCTTTTACATCCCAAAATGTTCTATAGCCTGCATTTTCCCTTGCCTTGTTGATCGCTTTACAGCCACCGAGAGCACCAACAAGGAATACTCCTAAAGCAACAATGATCAACATTTTCTTTGAGTTCTCTGCCACAACATGCTCCTTTTCAACTTGTTATTCGATGAGAGCAATGACTGTAGCAAAAAATCCAAAGCCTCAACATCACAATACAACAATTTTCCACATTCAGTTTTAAAACTCAATATTGTGGCATTATGGACATAATGATCCATGTTCCATTAAAGATATCAATGCCCAATTTGTTGCATTAAAAAAGCCCCGTATTCTCGGGGCTTTACTCTTTGAAACACTGGATCAAGCTGGATCGGGGAGGGTGTCGCCGGGGATTTCTGGTTCGGCGTCGGGTGTTGGATCGGGCTTGGCTTCTGGGGTTGGGGCTGGTGGTCCTGAACCCAGGAGGTCGGCGACGGTGGAGCGTTGGAGGGATTCGCCTCGCATGAGTTTGTGGACTTCGTCGGCGGTGAGGATCTCGTATTTGAGTAGGGCCTGGGCAACGGCTTCGACCTTGTCCCAGTTTTCCATGAGCATGTTTTCTGCGTCTTTGTATGCTTCGTCGACGATTCGGCGGGTTTCTTCGTCGATCACGCGGGCGGTGTCTTCTGAGTAGTCCTTATCGGGGATGAATGTTTCGCGGGTGTCTTCGCCGGCGTAGTTGATGAACCCGAGCTTGGCGCTCATGCCCCATTCAAGGATCATGGCGCGGGCGAGGGACGTGACATGCTTGATGTCGGAGGATGCGCCTGAGGAGACATCGTCCATTGCCTTTGCTTCGGCGATTCGGCCGCCACAGATGAC
>CAJXXI010000075.1 GCA_913062615.1 uncultured bacterium
GATCGTTGACGATTTCATCGGGGCCTATAGAGACCAGGGGCATCTGTGTGCTCAGATCGATCCGTTTGATCGCCCACGGACTCGCCCAGATTCGCTGACGCTTGCGTATCACGGATTGAAGGATTCAGATCTCGATCGCATGGTCGATGGCACAAGCATGGGGCTCGGGTCATCGATCCCGCTTCGCGATGTAATCATGCTTTTGGAATCGGTCTATTGCTCGACTATCGGTGTCGAGTTCATGCATGTCGCTGATATCGAACAACGCGCCTGGTTGCTCGAACGATACGAAAAAATCGGGGGCAAGCTCTCGCTTACGAAGCACGATAAAGCGAACATCCTCGAGCACCTCACCCGCTCGGAGTCCTTCGAACGATTCTTGGGTCGGCGGTATCCCGGTGAGAAACGATTCAGCCTCGAAGGCGCCGAGTCGTTGATCCCGATGCTGGATCACATGATCGAAAAGTTCTCAGAACTTGGTGCTGAGGAGATCGTGATCGGGATGGCCCATCGTGGTCGGCTCAATGTGCTGCACAACACGATCGGTAAGACGCTCGAACAAATATTTACAGAGTTTGAAGGCAACTGGTCCGAGGGGTTCGCTGATGGCGGGGGCGATGTGAAATACCATCGTGGGTACTCGGGCACACGAAGACTCAGCAACGGGCGGATGGTGCATATTGCGTTGGCGAGCAACCCGAGCCATCTCGAAGCGGTCAATGGCGTGATCGCTGGGCGGTGTAGAGCCAAGCAACGCTTGCGTGGCGATACGGACCGCGAACGGGTGACGCCGATATTGCTTCATGGCGATGCGGCAATTGTTGGGCAGGGGATTGTGCAAGAAGTGCTCAACTACTCCCAGCTTGATGGATACACCACCGGCGGGACTGTGCATGTGGTGATCAATAACCAGATTGGTTTCACGACGCTGCCTGAAGATTCGCGTTCATCGCGGTATTGCACGGACATCGGCAAGTTTATTGACGCACCGATCTTCCATGTCAATGGTGAAGACCCAGAAGCGGTCGTGACGGTGGCGCAGCTGGCTGCGGAATATCGTCAGAAGTTCAAGCGTGATGTGTTTATTGATCTGGTGTGCTATCGCCGGTATGGGCACAACGAGCAGGACGAGACAAGTTTTACCCAGCCGATCATGGCGGACCTGATCAAGAAGAAGCCTTCGGTACTCAAGGAGTATACCGAGAAGCTGTTGGCTGAGAACTCGATTTCAGAAGCCGATCGCCAGTCGATTAATCACCGATTACACGAAGCACTCGAGAAGGCGCAGCAGTCGGCGCAGAACGAGCCGAATGATCCAACGATCGATCCGGGGAGCCATCGATGGGATGGGCTTTCGCATGAGTTCTGCTTTGATCCTGTAGATACAGCGGTGAGCAAGGAGCAAATCGAAGAGGTCGCAGCAGCGATTGGTTCGGTGCCAGAAGATTTTTTGCTCAATCCAAAGCTCAAGAAGCTGCTCAAGGATCGTGGCGAGTTGCCAATTGCAGAGATGATTTCGTATGCCGATGCAGAGCAGCTTGCCTATGGCACGCTGTTGGCGGAGGGGCATCCGGTTCGGTTGTCCGGGCAGGATTGTCGACGCGGTACATTCTCGCATCGTCATGCGGTTGTAAGAGATTTCAAGACCGGCGAGCCATTTACGCCTTTGAACTCGATCCGTGAGGTTGGGGAAGAGGGGACGGCGACGCCTCCGGGGAGTATTGCCGATGATGGGCGTGCGCGTCAGGCGCATTTCTGTGTGCATGACTCGCCATTGTCTGAGGTCGGCGTGCTGGCGTTTGAATATGGATATTCGCTGGGCGATCCGGGGATGCTCATCATTTGGGAAGGCCAGTTTGGCGATTTCTATAACGGTGCGCAGGCGATTGTCGATCAGTTTATTGCATCCGCCGAAGCGAAGTGGGAGCGGTGGAGCGGGTTGACGATGCTGCTGCCTCATGGGCACGAGGGCGCTGGTCCTGAGCATTCATCGGCCCGTATGGAACGGTTCTTGGAACTCTGCGGCAATGACAATATGTTTGTGGTGAACCCTTCGACGGCTGCCCAGACATTCCACATGCTGCGGCGTCAGGTCAAGGCGAGTTATCGCAAGCCTTTGATTGTAATGACACCCAAGAGCATGCTTCGGATTCCTACGAGCCCGCTGAGCGAGGTGTATGACAGTTGCTTCAAAGAAATGCTCGATGACCCACGGTTCGAACAAGATGGATGGGATCGCAGCAAGGTGACCAAGGTGATCTACTGCTGCGGCAAGATTTATCATGAGCTCGACAAGCGCCGCGTTGATTGCGATCAGCGCGATGTTGCGATTCTGCGGATCGAACAGTTGTACCCGTTCCATAAGGATCTGATAGCAGAAATATACGCACGGTATCCAGATGGCGCTTCGTGTGTGTGGGTCCAAGAGGAGACTTACAACTCGGGCGGATATCTGCATATCTGCGATATGTTCCAGGAGGAACTCGGATGGGATCGCCCTGCGTATGTAGGTCGAGCGCGATCGAGCACGCCTGCGACGGGTTCAAAGAAACAGCACAAGATCGAGCAAGAGCAGATTATGTCTGATGCCATCGGGGCATTGCCCGAGGGCGAGAATGCAAATAACAAGGTGGCTGCTGCCAAGGCATAAGTGTCAAGGACGAACACGAACCAAAGCACAAGCGAGATACGGATGAACACTATGAGCACACAGATCGTGATCCCAAATGTCGGCGAATCCGTCACCAGCGGCGTGATCGCCGCGTGGACCGTCGCCGACGGCGCCTATGTCGAACGCGACGAGACCGTACTCGAACTCGAAACCGATAAGGTGACGATGGAAGTTCCTGCGCCGGCATCGGGCATCGTCAAGCACATCGCTGCTGAGGGCGATGAGGTTGATGTGGGCGCTGCGGTGGGTGAGATTGATGAATCGGCTGCCAAGCCTGCGGGCGATGCAGCACCTGCACCCCAAGCACCAGCTCCGGCAAAGGCTGCACCTGCACCCGCGGCGGCTGCTTCCGCGCCGGCTCCAACACCCGCGCCTGTAACAGCACCGGCATCGAATGCCGATGTGAAGGCAACGCCTTTGGCTCGCAAGCTTGCAGATGACAAGGGGTTCGATCTCGGATCGATCACCGGCACCGGGGCATCGGGTCGCATCCGCGAACAAGATGTCCTTGCCTATATCCAGACACATCAAGATGGAGCGAACGCGGCACCCGCGATCTCGGGCGGAATCGCTCGCGAAGTGAGCGTCGAGCGGATGTCGCCGATGCGTCAGGCGATCGCGTCGAGACTCGTCGAAGCCCAACAAACCGCAGCGATGCTCACGACCTTCAACGAGGTTGATATGGGCGCGGTCATGGACATGCGGAAGCTGCACAAGGAAGCCTTTGCTGATAAGCATGGCATCAATCTTGGGTTCATGTCGTTCTTCGTCAAGGCAACGACCCAAGCACTCCAGAAGTTCCCGCTGATCAACTCGTACATCATCAAGGGTGACAACGGCAAGCCCGCGATCGAAAAGCACACCTACAACGATATCGCGATCGCGGTCTCGGGCAAGAAGGGCTTGGTTGTGCCTGTGATCCGCAGTGCTGAAACGCTCTCGTTCGCGGGGATCGAATCGACGATCAAGGACATGGCGTTGCGTGCCCGCGACGGCAAGATCACCCTCGAAGAAATGCAGGGCGGCACCTTCACGATCACCAACGGCGGGATTTTCGGATCTTTGATGTCCACCCCGATTCTGAATCCGCCTCAGGCTGCGATTCTGGGTATGCACGGGATCAAGAAGCGTGCGATTGAAGATCCGAACAATCCCGGCACGATTGCGCTGCGTCCGATGATGTATCTGGCGTTGAGCTACGACCATCGGATTGTTGATGGAGCGGAAGCGGTTCAGTTCTTGGTGAGCATTAAGGATGCAATCGAAGACCCCGCACGGCTTATGCTGGATTTATGATCGTGTCTTATCGAACTGATTCTAAGAAAATGCGAGATCTCATCTCAGCAGTTGATGAGGTTCTTTTTCATGAATGGGATCCAATCGGTATAAACAGTTGTTCCGATGCCATGGGTGAGTACAGTTCATACGCTCCAGGACTACTGAGGCATGCAATGGGAGGCGATCCGGAAGTTGTTGCTGATCAGCTTGGCCGAATATCAAGCGAAACGATGGGGCTGAGTGGTGGGGGGCGACAACGCGACTTGGCGATTGCTCAGAAGTTCATAGATATCGCATCTCAAGCTTGAACTTCGGTGAGCATTCCATCGCACGCCCGTACCAACATTTCGTAGACTTTATCGAAGCCGTCGTCGCCGCCGTAGTAGGGGTCGGGGACATCGGGGGCTTTGTTGCTCGTCAAGGTTGGATCGAATGATCGGATGAGCCGAACTTTGGCTGTCGGTGTGCCTTGTTTGATGAGTTCGCGGTGGTTTGATGTGTCCATCGGGATGATCCAATCGAACTCGCTCGGATCAGTATCGGCGTTGAACTGGCGGGCGCGAAGATTGCTTAGATCAATGTTGTTTTTGGCAGCGACGAGGATCGAGCGTGGATCGGGCGGGTTGCCGACATGCCAGGCGCCGGTGCCGCAGGAGTCGATGGTGAACTGATCGCTCAAGCCACGTTGTTTTACGAGATGTGTGAAGATGCCGTCGGCGAGCGGGGATCGGCAGATGTTGCCTAGGCACACGAAGAGCACGGAGGTCCGTGAGTCGTCAGACATGCGTTGGCTCTCGATGTGTTTGTGTATGTGCTTGGATCAGTTCGTCGAGGTGTTCGATGATTGGGCCAGCAACGCCCGGTGCTCTTGAGAGCCCATCTCGTCCTGAGTGCGCGAGCCGAAGCACGGGGACATCTGCGTTTTCGCACATGCGTTCGATGAGCATCGATGAACCCGAGCCGTCGAAGCATGGGTGGATCAGCGCGTCGAACACGGGCAAGAGCGTGGTGATCGGGTCGGTTGCGACGAGGAGTTGGAACTTTGATCCCAATCCGCGATGGTGTCGGCGGGCGGCAGCGAGATGGCTCGCGGTGCTGGGGACGATCCCGGTGAGTGTGTAGCCCGATGCGTTGAGCAATCCAAGGAGGAATGCGAGTTCGCGGGCGTCTACATCCGACGGTCGGTCGGCGAGCACGCCGATGCACATCGTGTCGTTGTCGATATTGATTGATTCTCGCGAGACTTCCCGGCTGGTGTCGGCGATGTCGTCGAGCACCTTGGGCAAGAGCGTGTCGACGGTTGCCGCGTTGCTCCGATCGATCCAGTAGTCGCAATCGTCTTGTTCGAAGGTGCGGATGGTGACGCGTTTGGAGACATATGCGGGTGCGTTGGTTGGAGCTGTTGAGATGAGATCAAGCTCTGCAGGGATGCCTTTGAGTAGGGTGGCGAGTTCATCGTTCCAGCAGATGACGCGTGAAGCGTTCTTGGTGAGTTTTTTGATCTGTCTGCGGAGGAGTTCGGGCTTGCCCATCGGCGGGGCGAGGCGAAGGTGCCAAGTGAGCCCAAGCAGGCGTGCTTGGGATTCGCACGAGCTATTGCCGATGAGTATTACTTGCCCGGGGGGGGTGAGATTCTGTTGCAAAGCGTTGGCGCAGAGCATCGTTGGGATTGTTCGCCCCAGTGATCGAGAGCCTGCAAGTGCGCTCGGTGGGGCGACAAGATGGACGACATCGTGATGAGTTGCTGCTGCATTCACCGGCTATAGAGTACCGTTTCTTGAATCTCGTGCTTGTAGAACAGCTGGGCCAAACCTTTTCCTGTACGCTCGGCGAGGGATTGTTCGATCTTGAGGCGTGCGCCCGATGAGGTGGGGGCGGTGCCGGGTTTTTGTGGAATTTGGATACTGACGATGTGCCCCATCTCGTTGCTTGGATACAGCCTTTGACCGGTTGCGACATCGATTATTTTGATACGCAGTGCAGCCTTTGGGATGTGTGCGCCGGCTTCTGGTGAGAGTGAAAACTCGGTGACGACGGCATAGATGACGATGTCGGCGCCGACCGATTTGCCAAGTTCAGCGATGCTCTTCTGTTCGCCATAGCGTTCGTTGCTCGCAGCGGAGAGGATGCCGCGCGGATCGAGCATGTTCACGAGGATTCGCTTGGCGAGCAGTTCTTTGGTTGCTCGATCAGCGATCGCATAGCGCAAGCGGCGCTGGGTGACTCGGCTCGAAGGGTCATCAACGAAGACGACGGTTTTGAGTTCTTCTTCAAGCGAATAGACGGGCATGATTTTCTGTGGGCCATGGACCGCAAAGGCGATCGGGGTCAATACATTGCACCCAGGGATCAGCGTAAGCATCAAGGCAATGCTTGCGAGCGAGAGGATGAGTTTGTTGATGGTGTATGTTTTCATGCTTTGCTCAATAAGGGATGATATTTGATTCTTCATGAGGATAGAAGAGCCAGGCGATGCGGTTGATCAATCTGTTTGAGAGTTCGGATGTGACGGCGGTTTCGGGGATGTCTGTCCGCATAAATCCGGACGAATCCGGGAACTTCACACTGATAATTTTTTCGAAAATCGGATCGTCAGGGAACCCTGAGTCGGATTCGTAGACGGTGACGATCCCCGCGCCTGTACCATCCCATATGTATTGATTGCCCGGTTCATGGAGCGTGTAATCGACAATCTCGAAGACGATCAATCGCTCGACACCGAGCATCGCGGCAACCTCGCCTTTGGGCATCGCGATCCATTGTGGTGTGTTGTATAACACAGTGAGCAGGTCTCTGCTTGGGATGGCAAAGGATGGATTTCCATTCTGGATCAACCGATCGTTGACCCGCTGGGTGATCCGCGCGGTGATGCCAGGATTGTTCGCTTCGATGAGCCGATTGGCGCTGACGACAACCGTGAACGAGTGTCCTTCGATACCTGTATATTCTGCTTCGACCTCATGCTTGCCGGTGCGATGGGAAGACTCGGCCATCCCGCCGATGGCTGCACCGATGATGCAGCCTGAAAGCTGCGAGCCGATCAGCAGAGCGCACGCGGTGAAGATGAGTCGAGATGTGAGATGTCGTGTGTTTACCATGTGGTTTGCCATGTTGCGATCTTGTAGAACCATGCGCCGAGGAGCAAGAGTCCGAAGATCAAGAATATGCGAGGCGTGAGTGAGGGTTGGATGACGGCGCTGAGCCGGGCGCCGGTGATTGTCTGGATGCTCGCGCCCCAAAAAACAGTTGCGGTGATCAATACGAGGATTGCGCCCATCGGTTGGACCTTGGCTGCTTGGACCCATGATCCTTCGCCCGCGTGCGAGAAGGAGGTGGTCATGCCACAGGTTGGGCAGGGTTTGTCGAGCGCGACCGCCCACATGCATGGTGCGAGCCCGAGCTGCGTGTGTGTGCCGTGTCCGTCCTTGGCCGGGCTGAGCCACGCGCTCAACGAGAGCACGGTGAGGCAAAGAAGCGCGATAACGCCCGATCCGATCCGATCGCCGAGCGTTGCATGCAAAGGCTCGGTGCGTTCGGTTTGTCGTGGGCTTGGTTGGTTCATCTGCATAGGGATGTACGCCTCAAATGCCCATCTGATCCGTTATTTTGGTTTCGATCGAGCGGATCAATCGAACTTAAACACGCCCTTGCGATAGCCATAGATGTATGCGACGAGGGTTGTGAAGAGGAAGAAGAGGATACGCAAGAGCCAGATCTGTGAGGAATCACTCATCGGATCGAGGCTGGTAAAGGTTTGTGCCCACGGGTAGAGGAAGATGATCTCGACATCGAAGACAAGAAAGACCATTGCGATGAGATAAAAGCGGATATTGAAGCGTTTACGGGCGGTGCCGACGGCGTCCATACCGGATTCGTAGGTTTCGCCTTTGCGTTCGCCAGCTCGGCGTGGGCCCAGGATGAACGATGCGACGAGGTTCACTGCGCCAAACCCGGCGGCTCCGATGATCATCAGGAGAATCGGGAGGTAGGCACTGATTTCGTTTGCTTCGGCGAGTGTGTACATTGGGTATCCGTCCAGAGGGATAAACGAGTCCGATCGCCTTCCTGGCGAATCGAGTTGAATGATAGCATGTTCAATCCCGCTTAGCGGCTTGAAACCCGACCTTTCCAACTGCCAGATTGACATGAAGAAACCCCGGTCTGACACGCTCGGCAGGAGATTTGGTGCCAATTAGAGTCCGATCGGCACCGGCAGGGGGCATATGGTAAACCGGGTTGGCACAGGGATTGCCATAGGTATTGGGCAGACGGTGCGCCATCGCATCATCTTTAAGAGACACAATCCGGGCATACCGCCCGTTTCGGAGAAATCAGATCATGGCATCTAAAGAACTCAAGTTCGACATTGAAGCACGCCAGGCATTGCTCGCAGGTGTTGAAAAACTCGCAGCAGCCGTCAAAGTGACCCTCGGGCCTCGCGGCCGCAATGCGGTCATCGATAAATCGTGGGGCGGCCCAACCGTCACCAAGGACGGCGTCTCGGTCGCAGAAGAAATCGAACTTTCCGACAAAGCCGAGAACATGGGTGCGATGCTTGTCAAAGAAGCATCCTCCAAGACCTCAGACGACGCCGGCGATGGCACCACCACCGCGACCGTGCTCGCTGAAGCATTGTTCAAAGAAGGTCTCCGCTACATCGCGGCCGGTGTCGATGCGAACGCATTGGTCCGAGGCATGAAAAAGGGCATCGAGGTCTCGACCAAAGCCATCAACGACATGGCGACCCCGATCAGTGGCAAGAAGGACATCCAGAATGTCGCGACCATCTCGGCCAACAACGATCCAGAGACCGGCAAGATCATGGCCAACGCGTTCGAGAAGGTCGGCAAGGATGGCGTGATCACCGTTGAAGAGGGCAAGGGCTTTGATACAGAAGTCACAGTTGTCGAAGGCATGCAGTTTGATCGCGGATTCCTTTCGCCAAACTTCGCGACCGATGCCGACGGCATGAAGGTCGAGTTCGACAAGGCGCTCATCCTCGTCCACGAAGACAAGATCGACAACCTCACCAAGCTCGTTCCATTGCTTGAAAAAGTCATGGGTGCCAAGAAGCCACTCGTCATCATCGCTGAGGACATCACGGGCGAAGCACTCTCGACACTCGTCATCAACAAGCTCCGCGGCACGCTGCAGATCGCAGCGGTCAAAGCACCGGGCTACGGCGATCGTCGCAAGGCGATGCTCCAGGACATTGCAGTCCTCACCGGCGGCGAAGCGTTCATGAAGGATCTCGCGACCGACCTCGACAAGATCGAGCTCTCCCAGCTCGGGATGGCCAAGAAGATCGAGATCACCGCGGACAACACCGTCATCATCGAGGGTGCCGGTTCAACCAATGACATCCAAGAGCGCATCGCGACTATCCGTCGTGAGATCGACGCTTCGAGCTCGGACTACGATCGTGAGAAGCTCCAAGAGCGTCTCGCCAAGTTGTCCGGCGGCGTGGCTCAGGTCAATGTCGGTGCAGCATCCGAAGCAGAACTCAAAGAGAAAAAAGCACGCGTCGAAGATGCATTGCACGCGACTCGCGCAGCACTCGCAGAGGGCATCGTTCCTGGCGGAGGCGTTTCGTTCATCCGTGCTCAAGAAGCCATCGAAGGCGCTCGCGAGTGGAAGGCTGTCTTCGGCAAAGCCAAGGAAGTCACCAGCGACGATGTCGGGCAGAACAAGTTTGACTTCGCGACGGGCATGAATGTTGTCTACCGTGCGTTGGCCGTTCCGCTCCGCACCATTGCTGAGAACGCCGGCGCCAAGGGCTCGGTTGTGGTGGCCAAGGTCGCCGACGCAGAAGGCTCCAACGGCTACAACGCGTTGACCGATACCTACGAAGATCTCATCAAGGCCGGCGTGATTACCCCAGCCAAGGTCGATCGCAGTGCATTGATCAACGCCGGTTCGGTCGCGACCATGTTGCTCGCTGCGGACTGTGTCATCACCAACAAGCCCGAGAAGGCCGAACCAGCAATGGCCGGCCCAGAAGGCATGGGCGGCATGGGTGGCGGAATGCCAGGCATGGGCGGTATGGGCGGCGGCATGCCGGGTATGGGTGGCATGGGCGGTATGCCAGGCATGGGCGGGATGGGATTCTAAAAGAATCTCGTTTCAGCGTACACAAATAACAACACACAACACATCTGCGAAAGCAGTTTGGAGAATAGACATGGCAGTTAAACCACTTGAAGATCGCGTACTGGTTAAGCCAGTTGAGCAAGAATCCGTCACCGCTTCGGGGCTTTACCTCCCTGAGTCGAGCAAGGAAAAACCAATCCACGGCGTCGTCGTCGCGGTCGGTCCGGGCAAACGCCTCGACAACGGCACCATCGCCACGATGAGCGTGTCCAAGGGCGACACGGTTGTGTACGCCGCGGGATATGGCGCGACGGAAGTTCAGGTCGATGGCGTTGATCATCTGATCATGCGTGAAGCAGAACTCCTCGGCGTCATCCACGGTTAATCAAAACGATTTCAGACTCCAAAGGAGTAACAGATATGGGTACCAAACAGATTATGTTCGAGGACAAAGCGTTGCTCGAAATGAAAAAGGGTGTAGACAAGATCGCTGACGCGGTCAAGTGCACCATGGGGCCTGCGGGCAAGCATGTTGTGATTGAGAAATCCTACGGCGGACCTCATGTCACCAAGGACGGCGTCTCGGTTGCCAAGGAAGTCGAACTGCCTTCGCCGTTCGAATCGATGGGCGCGAAGATGCTCCATCAGGTCGCCAAGAAGACCGCCGACAAAGCAGGCGACGGCACAACCTGTGCGACTGTCCTCGCTCAGGCGATCTTTACTGAAGGCCTCAAGGTTGTTGCAGCGGGTGCGAACCCGGTGCATGTCCAACGCGGGATCAACAAGGCGGCACAAGTTGCAGCCGGTGCGATCGACGAGTTGGCAACACCTTGTAAGGGCAAGGGCGATTACAAGAAGGTCGCGACTGTTTCGGCAAATCATAATGTAGAGGTCGGTGAGTTGATCGCTGAAGCCATCTCCAAAGTCGGCGCTGATGGCGTCGTCGAAGTCGAAGACGGCAAGGCTGCAGAAACAACACTCGATTATGTCGAAGGCATGCAGTTCGATAAGGGCTACCTTTCGCCTTACTTCATGACCGATCCAAAGACCGGCGAGTGCGTGCTCGAAGACGCTCTTATTCTCATCCACGAGAAGAAGATCAGCAACCTGGGCGATCTGCTCCCGTTGCTCAACAAGGTCGCAACCTCGGGCAAGCCATTACTCTTGATCGCCGAAGATGTTGAAAACGAAGCACTCGCGGCTCTCGTCGTCAACCGTTTGCGTGGTATGCTCAACATCGCAGCCGTCAAGGCACCGGGGTTCGGCGATCGTCGCAAGGCGATGCTCGAAGACATCGCGGTGCTCACCAAGGGTACTTACTTCTCAGAAGATCTCGGGCGTTCGCTCGAATCAGTTGAGATCAGCGAGCTCGGCTCTGCCAAGCGCATCGTAATCGACAAGGGCAACACCACCATCGTTCAAGGTGGCGGCAAGAAGGTGGATATCGCCGCCCGCGCCAACCAGATCATGTCGATGCACGAGAAGTCAACCTCCGAGTACGATCGTGAGAAGCTCATGGAGCGTCACGCGAAACTCACCGGCGGCGTTGCAATCATCTCTGTCGGCGGCATGTCCGAGACCGAAATGAAAGCCACCAAGGACCTCGTCGATGACGCGCTCCACGCGACTCGCGCAGCAGCCAAAGAGGGATACATCCCCGGCGGCGGCGTTGCGATGCTCCGTGCGATCGCAACCGTCGAAGCAGGCACCAAGAAGGTCAAGGGCGACGAACGCTTCGGCTTCGAAATCCTTGCCCGTGCGTTGACTGCACCAGCGTTCCAGATCGCATCCAACGCAGGATTCGACGGCGACCTCGCGGTCGATACCGTGCTTGAAGAAGAAGGCAACTTCGGACTCAACGCCGCGACCGGTGACTACACCGATCTCGTCAAGGCCGGCATTATTGATCCTGCCTTGGTCGCCAAGAGCGCGATCATCAATGCGGCATCCGTGTCGGGCTTGATGCTCACGACCGATGTGATGCTGACCGATCTCAAGGAAGACGCCGAGCCAGTTGTTGGCGCGGTGAGCTGATCTTGATTCTTTGAACTACACATGCCCTCATCGGAAACGGTGGGGGTTTGATTAATGGATACTGCAACTCTAATCCTTGTTCTAACCAATAGCGTTCTTGCTTTATGCACGATTTGGTTGGCGTTTTCGACAACGCAGGGGAATCGCCTGTTGCGAAAACAAGTAGAAGCAGCGCTAGAGCCTAGTATTGCAGTCTTTTTTGAGCCTCTAATGTCTGGGTCTGGCGAGTTTTGTGTTACTGTTCAAAATGTTGGTGGAAGCCCTGCTTTCGATTTGCTGCTTGGTGTTCATCCAGTCGAAGAAAAGCCTGACCAACATGTTTTTCGTGAGTTTTTAAAATCTTGCTTTGATCACCCAAGGCCTGTCTTGAATCCAGGTGAAAAATGCTCTTGGCTTCTAGAAAGGGATCAGTTCTGGATAGCGCGGCATCATGGAACACGCATATTTATCAATTCAAGATATTCAAAGACTTCAGACTTAAGGTCTTACACAACCTCGCAATCGCTGTTGGCACCCAGTTGGGGA
>CAJXXI010000076.1 GCA_913062615.1 uncultured bacterium
CGAAAGAATCGTGGTAGACTCAGTGCGTGGCATCCAACCCGACCAACAAACCGCTGAACACTTCGCCAAACGATCAACTGGATCGGTTGCGCGGATTCCGAGTGTACCCGCTGAGGGCGCGTGGGTTGAGCGATGATATGAACCAGCAGATGCAGGCGATGAAGAAAATTTCGCAGGCCGAGTCTTCCGCCACTGACGCATGGGAAGCGGTGGTGCCGGACCAAATCCGTGATTGTACATCTATAGCGGGTCTTCGGGCGGGCAAGCTTCGGGTCTTGGTGCCCAGCGCTGCCCATCGGTATCTGGTTGATCGTTGGCTGGGCAGCGGGGGATTGAGCGAGTTTCAAGCCTTGGCGCGGGTACCGATCGGGAGCATCGATCTGCAAATTTCGGCGCCTGGTGGGACAGAGCAGCTCTGAAAAATGAACCGGTTCGGCCAAATTGACGCCTTAACTGGGTTCGGGCGCGTTGAATCTGGATGAAAAGAACGAAACTGCTTCAGAATGTTCCGAAAACCCTTTGACACGGAGGCCAATTTCGGGGATGCTGTGTCATCGTCGGCGTCGTGGTCGATGGTGACAACTAATCGCACACACCAGCGCCATGCGCCTTTGGGCACTGATCGCTCGCACCGCACACATGCGAGATCAACGATTCAAACCCAGTATAAGGTGGGGAAACTTCCATTCTGCACTTTGGAACTCCCGCTTGGACGGTGTCGTGATTCTGTGTTCTGTTGTTTGCTACTCCTCCTGGGTATGGCAATGGAACACAACGGGCGGTGTCTTCTCGTGGGGGATACCGCCTTTTTTCATTTTGGAACTCGCCTGAGGACTTGTATTCAAAGTACTTGTTCGTGAATCTTCCAGTAGTGGTCGAATGATTCTGCGAAGGTGTAGGACTTCATCGCTTCTCTACCCGCTGCGCCCATTGCGACTCTCTTCGCATCATCGGTCGCGAGCGCGACGATTTCTTCAATCCATCGATCGTGCGATGTTGCGGGAAGCACAAACCCGGTGCGTTGGTCTTGGGTGATTTCCTTTGGGCCGCCTTGGTCGGTGACGATGACGGGCAAGCCTGAAGCTTGGGATTCCATCACCACTTGCCCGAGCGTGTCGGTCGTCGATGGAAACACAAACAGATCGCATGATGCGTAGAGCGCCGCGAGTTCTTTTCCCTTGCGGAACCCGAGGAAATGGGTGTGGTGATCGACGAGGTTTTTTTCCATCTTGGATCGGTACGGGCCGTCGCCGATGATGATGAGCTCGACTGTTTTCCCGGCCTGCTCAACACGCTCGACGATGGTTGGCCAAATCGCTTCGAGCATCGGCAGGTTTTTCTCGGTGCTCACACGCCCGCAATACACCGCCTTGATCGACTCGCGCCCAATGTTGTGCTGATCCCAGATCGATTGATCACGGAGCGCTGCATCAAACTTGGTATTGTCGAAGCCGGGTTGCAATCGAACAAGTTGGTGTTTGGCTAGGCCAATCGAATCAAGGCGCTGTGCATAGTCTGCGCTGCGAGAGAACACATACCGGAACTGCTTATAGAACGCGCCCATCAGCAGGCGAATCGCCTTTGACGAAAGCTTGCTGTCAAATAGTTCATCGATGTACGCGGGGAAGTCGGTGTGATACACACCAACGACGGGGATGCGCATCATCTTGGCTGCGAGCATGCCGACCATGCCGACTGGACCGGGAGTTGAAATATGGATCACATCGGGTCGGAACTCGTCGGCTGCGCGGAGCATCGCGAGCAGTGGGGGGACCGCGAAGTCGAGCGTGTCATAGCCGGGCATCTTCATGGCAAAGACAGGGTCGAAGTTGCGAAGATTGTCAACCGCTGGCATCTCCATGCGTGTGGTAGTGAAGACCATCAGATCGCGGTTGATGTCGTGTGCGGTCTGCGCGATGTTTTGGATAAATCGACAGACGCCGTTGATGTCGGCGAGGGTGTCGGTGAACTTGAGCACACTAAGAGGATGGTGTTGGCTGGGTTGCATGAGCCGAGAGTGTAGTAGGGATTGGTGAATGATTCTTATAGAAAAACCTCGCGCCGGGGGTATTGGCGCGAGGCTTGTGCAGGGGATGTTCCGCAGCGACTTTGGCAAAGCTCGGAGAGCCAAATCGCCAACACCGATGGGAGCATCCACACCCGCTGGGACTACCCAAAGTATCCGTTTCGATGGCATAAAAAACCCACGCATCAGCGATTATTCCGATGCGTGGGTATGGGTTGTGCGGGCGTTTGGATTGAAAGAGACGATCTCGAATACTGTCCGACCAGAAGCCGTTAGGCCAAGATGTCGCCGAGCAGACCCAAAACGGTCTCGGCGTTCTGCCGCTCTGCGAGCATGGTGTAGACCGATGCTTTTTCGAGGATCTGTGTGCGGATCAGATTCGATGTTTCCTTGGCGTAATCGGTGTCGCGTGATTGCGAACGAGCGCGGGCGACATTGATCTGTTCTTCTTCGAGCACGCGTTGTTCGGACTCGGCGGCCCTTGCCTCGATGCCGACCTCGGCTTGTGCGGTGACGACGGCATCGCGTGCGCCGTCAACCAAACGCTGGGCGGCTTCTGGGTCTGTTTCGAGCACGCGAGATAAATCAGACAACGAAACTGTTTCGGTGATTGGATCGCCGGTGGCTTCGTCGGTGCCCACGACCATCTCGGTCGTGACCGAGCTCATGATATCGATGCCGGCAGCTGATGCGCTGCGGGCGATGCCGGTGAGTGCGCCGCCGATTTGTGTCTGGATCGCGCCCATCTCGGCGCCGGTCATGCCGCCGGCGTTTGCGCCCTGGATGACCAGGCCTCCCAGATCAGAGAGGTTGCTCAATGTAGAACCCAACCGTGCGTCTTGGATGTTGAGATTGGCTTGGTTACGTTCTGATGAAGCCATCTCGGCGTCGATTGTGCTAAGTCTTGATGAGAAGTTTTCTGACGCGATCAGACCGGCGGGGCTATCGGAGCCGCGGTTGATTGCCGACCCGGTCGACAAGCGTTCGAATGAAGCACCCATGGCACGCTTGTTGGCGTTGGCGTTGTTGGTGAGCAGTAAGGATATTGATGAGTTGATGCTGGACATGTTTCAAGTTTCCATTTCTCTCGCTCATCATGCAAGTCGAATCGGATGATGAGCGGGATCTGGGGCGATGAGTCAAGGTGGCGAAGATGAAACAGTGGCGATAACCTGAGGCTCACATCGCTTTGGCACAATTGATCGACGGCCTATTGGATAGGGCCAATCCCTTCGAGCAGCGAGAGGACTTGGGCGGCGCTCTCGCGTTGAATGTCTATCGCCATGATCGAGGCTCGTTCGAGGATTTGTGCCCGGACGAGCTTGGCCGATTCGGCTGCGAAATCGGTATCCTCGATGTTTGAGAGCGAGTCGGAGAGGTTGATGAGTTCGCTGCTGAGGACTGAACGGTTGGATTCGATCTCGTTGAGTTGGTTGCCGATGGCTCCGCGGGTGTTTGCGATCCTGTCGACGGAATCCTTCGCGATATTTTGAGCCAACTCTGGGTCTTCGAAGGCTAAGGTTGCCAGCGAGTTGAGTCCATCGGAGATCGAGCCTGTGGAGTATTCGTTGAGGATGTTTTGGCCTTTGAATGTCGTGCTTTTGGCAATGATATCAATGGAATCGAGGACGGATTCTATTTCGAGCTTGATCGCGTCTTGTTCTTCTTGTGAATTGCCCGAGAGGTTGGCTGCTTGGACGACTAACCCGTTGAGCTCTTCGAGCTGATCCGAGATGACCGAGAGCCCGCCTTCTTTGGCGCCCAGGTAGGATTCGGTCTGGTAGATGGCTTTGAGTTCTGATTCGATCGAGTAGATCCGCACCTTGTGCTGTTCTGCAGCGACCATGCCCGAAGGGTCATCCGAAGCCCGGTTGATCTGCTTGCCCGTCGCGAGACGCTCGTAGGACTCAGCGATCTGGGCTTGGGTGTTGCTCAGCGCGCGAATCCCAAAGTTGAAGTTGGCGAAGCCACCTATTCTCATACTTTGGTGATCGGACCATACGGTCGGCGGATGAAGTGCAAGGTGTTGTTTTGGCGGAATTTACAACCCATCTGATTTGATGGATTGGATGTCTAGAATGCCTTATGAGCCCGAATCAGCACGAGTTTGACCAAGATTGGGATTTATCCGAGGGGCTTGACCCAGATGGGCCTTCGGCTTCGGATCTTGACCGGTTTGGTGCGGAGATTGACCCCTGCCCCAATTGTGGGTCGTTGATCTATGACCAGAGCGAGATATGTCCCAAATGCGGGTGGTATCTTGGTGAAGAACCCAAATCCATGTCACTCTGGACGGTGGCGGGGATTTGTGGATTGATTATGGTGATGCTGTGGTTTTTGTTTTAGCTATGCTTGTTGGCTGTTGTTTGGGTGTGTTGAATATATGATCTGCCGATGCGATGTTTTCGAAGGCATCCGCAGAGGGACTATGCCCGTATAGTGGTTGGGACGACACACAGGGGGTACGCTGTGTGGGTGGTTATTGCACGCACCAGTAAAGATCGAATAGAGCGAGGGCGTTGAGCCAGAGGCGGAGTTTTTATGTCGACCCAAAGTACAAGCCAGAAAACAGATACGAATACAGGAATCAAGACTATGTCCCAGCACAGCCGTCGCGCGTTTACACTCATCGAGCTGCTGGTGGTCATCTCGATCATCGCCTTGCTGATGGCGATCTTGTTGCCCGCGCTCAACAGCGCCCGCCATGCGGGGATGAGGGCGAGCACACAGAGCATGCTCAACGCGTTTACGAATGCGTCGAGCTCGTTCTCGAACGATCATGGCTCGGCGATGCCCGGGTATTTCTCGCCTTACCAGATGGGTTTAGAAGAAAACCGTGAGGATTCGGGTATGTCGGCGATGGAAAATGTGATGCTTGATCTCGGTGGCACCGACTTTGTGACGGGGATCTATGAGAGCTACAGCTCCGAGGTCAATAGCACATCAGTCATCGCGATCTCGCCCTTCGAAAACTCGAGTGATCCACGAGCCGCGGTGGTCAATATCAACTTGATGGGTTCATCGGGCGCCTACTTTGCACCCGATGACAAGTTCGTTCGGACAATGGATCCTGAAGCAGACCAGACGAGGGCTCGTCAAGCCAATGGGCAGGACAAGATGCCCGATGTGGTCGATGCCTTTGGGAACCCGCTTTTGGTTTGGGTGCAAGACGAGACCGCCCGCGGGTCGATCGATCCAGATGCCAACGGCGGAGCAGACGCGGTGTATCGCCAGTTTGTGGAAACCAGCTCTGATGGCGCCGGCGCACCCGCGTGGTTCTATCTTGCATCGAACGAAACATTCTTTGGCGAAGACGCAACAGCGGTTGGTGACTCGGGGGCGAACCAACAAAACCTGAGCGCACTGGGCATAAACAGACCCGGCGCCGGGGGTGGCTTTGCTGATCTCGAAGATATCGAACGCATCCATACGCTGGCGACCGCATTGGCGAGCCCGTCGTACTTTGTGCTTGAATCTGGCGAGACCCTCGGCGAGCTTGATGACAACAGCGGCGTTCCATTTGCGAATATTTATCCCGCACGCCCACGCGGTCGATTGATTGTGCAATCCGCGGGTGTTGATGGATATTACTTCGGTACCGGAGACAATGGGTGGAAAATCAATGCCCACATAGGTGGCGGAGACTATCGCCTTGAGTTTGGGAACAACTATAAGACCCACGCCAATAAGCGAATGACCGATAGCGACGGCAAGGCAATCACCGGCGATATCGCCAGCGACTTTGACGATCTTGTCGGGACGATCAACTGATCGATCTCAATGACCAACACACACCAGCCCCGCAGTTTGCGGGGTTGTTTTATGTGTACAGGTTCGCATTGTGGGGCAAATGCGAGTACAACAGGTGGGTGAATGATTCGCATCTCCAAGCTGCACGCCGACGGGCCTTGATGGCGCTGGTCGCGTTGTGTCTTGGGATTATGCTTGGACGAGAACTCGATGCGATCGGTTCGATGGTCTGGTTCGGCGTGGCGTGCGGATGTGCCGCCCTCACCATCGCATTGCGTGGTATATGGCGTTCGGTGATGATCGTGATATGCGTGGTGATGATCGGGAGCGGATGGGGACAGGTGCGCACCCGTGAGTCGCCAACGCGTCGGCTCGATCAGATCGTGCTCAAAGATGACCACTTCAATGCTCGCGTGCCGATCGAGGTTTCAGGTGTGTTGAGTGCGCCGATCCGGATGCTCACCACGCCGAGCAGGGTTGGTGATCCGCCGATGTGGAAGCCTACAACGATCACCACGCACATTGAGATTGATCGGGTCTACCTGAGTGATGTCAATGATCGCGGGACATGGGTCAGCGCGATCGGGTCTGCCCGGGTGGTGCTTCCAAAATCGTTTGATGTGCAAAGCGAATACCACGCGGGGGATCGTGTGCAGATCCTTGGCGTGTTCAATCCAACCGGGACAAGGCGGAACATCGCTGATCTCGATTGGGTGTCTTTGGCGAATCAATCGGGGCGTGTGGGGACGATTGTGGTGACGGATGAATCGTTGATCCATCGGATCAAGCACGAGGGGGCTATTGGACAAGTGAAGCGACGGTTGAGCCGATGGCGGGCGGGGATACACAAGCGGGCGATGGAGGCGATCGGGCTTGAATCACAGGGTGCATCGGCTGACGGGTCTCGCGCGATGCTCGGGGCGTTGCTCCTTGGGCAGCGCGACCCGGCGTTCGGCGAGGTGTACGAATCATTCCAGCGGGTGGGCGTGGCGCATGTGCTTGCGATCTCTGGGTTTCATCTCGCGTTGGTGATTATGCTCGGCGTGTTCTTTCTTCGATTCGTCGGCGAGTTCCCAAAGATTGAGTTATTGATCGTGAGTGCGATTTTGATCGCGGGGATGATTGTGGTGCCGATGCGTCCACCGATTGTGCGCGCGGGCGTGATTGTGCTTGTGTTCATCATCGCTGGCCGGGCTGGGCGTCGGTACGATCGGCTGACGATACTCGCGTGGGTTGGGGTTGGGCTGTTGATCTGGCGCCCGATGGATGTGTACTCGCTTGGGTACCAGCTGAGCATGGGCATCACTGGGCTGTTGGTTGTGCTCTCGAATCGGGATCAGAACGCATCGCTCAACCGATCGACCTTTACACTCGCCAAGGAAAAACACAACACAAGCCCGATGGGAATCGTCGGGCGAATGTTTCAATCGGTTCTGAGCACAGCCAGGGCGAACATCGCGTGCTGGTGTGTTGCGATGCCTGCGATCATGTTTCATGCGGGGATTGTGAGTTTCTTCGCGCCTGTGGTGTCGTTGGTGTTGATCCCGATGGTGATTGTGTTGATGGTGCTGGGATATGTGCAGATCGCGATCGGGTTGGTATCGCCGACACTCGCACCGCACACGATCGGCGTGGTTGAATGGGTGTCTGGGAGTGTGGGCTCTTTCGTCGGGCTGGTTGATGGGCTGCCCGGTTCATCGGTGCGTGTGGGGGTGGTCGGTTGGGTGTGGGCGGTTGGCGCCAGTGTGTGTCTCGCAGCGATCGTCACCGGGTATTGGAAAGTGCGCGACAAGAAGGCGTGGGGCGTGTTGGTAGGATTCGGTGTGTGGCTGATTCTCTCGACCATGCTTGCCAGAGAGCGGGCGTTGCTTCGGATCGATATGCTCGATGTGGGTGATGGGACCTGTGTATTGATTCAATCGGCGGGCGAGGGGATCATCTGGGATTGCGGCTCGCTCGATCGGCGCGTCGGCAAGATGACAGCACGGACATCGCGGGCGGTTGGGTTGAACACAATCAAAGATGCGATCGTCACACATGACAACCTCGATCATTTTAATGGATTGATCGAGCTCGCCCAAGTGCTTGGGCTCGAACGGGTGTGGGTTTCGAGACGGATGATTGACGATCCATCGCCAGCATGGTCAGGATATCGGCTTGCGCTCGAAGCATTGGGTGTGCGCATCGCGGAGATTGGTTTGGGCGATCGGCTGACGGTGGGGGATGTCGAGCTCGAATGCTTATGGCCTGACCCTGATGGGATCGATGGGTTTAGCGAGAACAACACTTCGGTGGTGGTCCAGGTGGTTGTGCCCATCGAGAATGGCACAGAGCGAACAGTGCTCTTGACCGGCGACATCGAGCGACAAGCGATGGACATGATTGTGCGAACACACGGGCTTGTGCGGGCCGATGTGGTTGAGCTGCCTCACCATGGGAGCGCCAAGCCCGGGGCGTATGGGTTTGTACGTTCGCTTGAGCCCAGCGTGGTGATGCAATCGACGGGACCGACCCGGCTCAACGATCCGCGATGGGACAGCGTGCGGGCAGGGCGGGTGTGGTACGCGAGCGCCGATCGAGGCGGATTCTGGGTACGCATCGGGCGAGACGGCGAGATTTCGCACGGGTGGGCGAATGGGCAAGCGGATGATTAACCCGCGGGGAACTCTGGGGCTTGATCTTCAAGCACACGGACAACATCACGAACGACCCAGCTCATCTGTGCCTTTGCGATTTTGGTCGCTGCAGCGATGTGAGGCGTGCGGATGATGTTGGGAACAGAGTTGGTCGGTGAATCGGTCGCGATGGGTTCAGGATTGTGAACATCGAAGATCAGCGTGGCGCGGGGGTTGCTCTGGGCATAGTCGCCAGCGGCTTGTTCGTCGATGACGAACCCGCGCGAGGTGTTGAGGACGATCGCGTTGGGTTTGAGTTGGTTGAAGAATGAGCTGGCGAAGAAGTGGTGGTTGCTCGCTCGGGAATCGACATGGATTGAGACGACATCGCTTGTGGCTGCGAGCTCTTCGAGTGTCACTGATTTGAACTCGTGGTTGTGGTTGTGCCCGTGGATATCTTGAATATCGTGATAGACAACCCGCATGCCGAGCGCGGCTGATACGCGAGCAAGGGCGGAGCCGATTTTTCCAAACCCGACGATGCCGAGCTGTTCGCCCACGCATGTGCGGGGGGTGATTGCTTCTTCGCGTAGCGTGTGCCATTCTGCATCGGACACTGGTCGATCAAGGTGCGTGATTGGGCGGATAGAAGCGAGCATCATTTGGGTGACATACTCGACAACCGCGTTGGTGTTGGCAGCCGGGGTATGGACGACGCGAATATCTCGCGATCGGCATGCGTCGAGATCGATATTGTCGAGCCCGACACCTGCGCGGGCGACGACACGGAGATTCGGGGCTCGATCGAGCAGCTCTGCATCGACGATGGTGTAGGTGCGCACAATCAGGGCGTGTGCATCGGAAAGCTGGTCAAGCAAGTCGGTACGATTGAGGTGTGCAGCGTCGACGAGCTGGACACGCTCGGCGAGCCAATCGTGAGGCTTGGTTGCGATGGGTTCGGACACGATGACGATGGGCTTTGGCATGGATCAGAATCATAGTTCGGCACCGAGCGGGTTGGCGAATGTGATGCTGATAGGGGAGTCGACCTAAAACAAGGTGTTAGAGTGGGGATTGGTTCTGGATAAATGGTGGATTCTTTTGGGAAATTGGAGAAAATGACCGAAGCGGGCCGATGGAGTTGGTGTTCGCCGGGGACATCTGTTTATTCAATCGGCGTGGTGACACGAAAAGGGAATGCGCAAGGGTGCGTTCCCCAGCAGGTACTTAAGCATGGAGGCCTCATATGAACAAGTCAGACCTGATTGAAGCGGTTGCTTCAGAACTCGAAAGCTCAAAGTCAGATGCGGGCAAAGTGATCGAAGCGGTCATCAGCGCAATCTCTGATGGGCTCAAATCAGAAGATAAGGTTGCGATCAGCGGATTTGGTACTTTTACCAAAAAACATCGTGCTGCTCGTGTGGGGATGAACCCCGCGACGAAACAACCAATCCAGATTAAGGAAAGCACAACCTGCTCTTTCAAACCCTCGCAGCACCTCAAAGATGATTTGCATGAACGCGATAGCGTGCTGGTTTCTTGATCGAACTTACAAGCTTTTAGAATACTCATCACCACAGACACGACTCTGTGTGGAATATCGCCTAGTGGCAATCGAGCAGTGCTTGGTTGCCTCTTTTTTGTAGATTATACTTTTTTTACTTTTTATCTCCTGAAAATTCTGTACCATGGGTTGTCAATCGGCCCCTGAATCATTATATAAAACGCTCGCTATAGAACACGAGTAGGAGATCATCATGATCAGATCATCGCGCACCCTGTGCCTCGCTCTCACCTTATTCGTGCTCATTGCACTTACTGGAACGCAACGCGCCCAGGCGCAGCCGATCGCTGCGGTATCACAGGTGCATTCGTTCGGAGGGTGGTATCTCGTTGAAGTCAAAGATACCAACGGGATCATCATGGGATTCTGGAGCATCCCACGGATCGGCGTTGAGGTTGGTAATATCCGTAGGCTTTGGATTGAAGCGGTGGGCGACGATTGGGAGGTTTGGGCCTTTGAACCGATCGCAATCGCTGTCAAAATGGATACTTTGGTAACCAATGGTGCGTGCGATGATTCGATGGATGCGTTGATTTATCAAGAACTCATCGCTTGGGATACCGCGGTTGATCTTGATATCGATGGCGGCGTTGAAGGGCAAGTAATCAAAGGATTTATCGAGGGGGATCCATTGACCGAAGCTGCGGGCACACTTGAAGACCCTGATCCGATGATTGATCTGCTCGCGGACATCGGGTATCCGGTTGCACCGGGCATGAGCGATCTGATGGTTGATGGCACCGCCGGGTCGAGTGTTGGTATGAACCAAGCGACCAAAGAAGCGCTTGATTGCATGGTTCATGGAGTTGAATGCGTAGAGTGTATTTGTTCTCGCGCTGGCGGCAATGTTGAATCTACGCCTTGGGTTGTTGAATCTGAGTGGGTAGATTTTAATACCCGTCTCAAGTGCACCTACACCCGCACAGAAACGCATACTTACTGGAGATCAGGCATCGATCCCGACAACTGCCTTGATTGCACCGCGGGGACACCCGAAGATCCTTTGATCAACATTGTTGATCGTGTCGTGACTACCTATTGGTACGACGAGACCGAGTGCCCGCCCGAGCCATAAGCGTTCGCATATACAATCAAACACACCATGGCGACCCTTCGGGGTCGCCATTTTATATAATGACTGATCTTTGTATTAGTCGAACGCGCTGATGGCCAGGTCGATCGCAGCGCCGAGCGCGGCGGCTTTATTCACGGTTTCTTTGAACTCGAGATCAGGAACCGAATCAGCAACGATCCCTCCGGCGGCTTGGATGTGGTACTCCCACCGCCCGTCGGGGCTCGTTTCGTCATAGCGATCGAGCGGGACGACCATTGTGCGCAGGGTGAGTGCGATATCCATTTCTTGATCGAGCGAGACCCAACCGAGCCCGCCGCCGTAGGGGCCTCGGCGGACCTTTTCGAGCTCGTCGATGATCTGCATGGCGCGGATCTTTGGAGCGCCCGAGATTGTGCCCACGGGCAGTGCAGCCCTGAGCGCGTCCCAGCAATCGAGCCCGTCGCGGATGATGCCGGTGACGGTTGATGAGATGTGCATGACATGTGAGTAGCGTTCGATGCACATGAGTTGGGAGAGTTCGATCGAGCCCGGCTCGGCGACGATCCCGACATCGTTGCGTCCGAGATCAACAAGCATCGAATGCTCGGAGATTTCCTTCGGGTCGGCGAGCAGATCGTGCTCCATCGCCAGATCGTCTTCGGGGGTCTTTCCTCGGCGTCGGGTGCCTGCGAGCGGGCGGTTGGTCACGATGAACCGGGTTGTGTCGTGATCGCTTTGTGATTCATCGCTTCGAACTCGGCAGAGGATTTCTGGGCTTGATGCGACGAGGATCGAGCCTCGCGTTTGCATATAGACCATGTAAGGCGATGGATTGACGGCCCGCAGGGCGCGGTAGACGTCGAACGGGTCGGCGTTGGCCCGGCGTTCGAACCGATGCCCGAGCACAACCTGAAAAATGTCGCCCTGGCGGATGTATTCCTTGGCCTTGTCGACCATCTGTGCGTGTTCTTCACGCGTGGTGTTGCAGGGCATCGCGGCGTTCTTGGTTGGCTGGGTGCTGACGACGCGCCCGAGAGACAAGGGCTTGGAGTGCTCTTGCACCTGGGCTGCCAAGCGATCGAGGGATTCGAGGGCCTGAGCATATTGCGTTGCAGGATCGTCGTTGATCCCAACGAAGACGAGCTTGACGAGGTGGATGAGTTTGTCGACATGATCGAAGACAACGACTTCGTCATAGAACCCGAACGAGAGATCCGGGAGGTTGCGATCGTCGGGTGGGGCGTGATCGAGGCTGAGTTTGGTTGGCTCGGCATAGCGGACCGAGTCGTACCCGGCGTAGCCAAACCATCCGCCGAGGATGCACTTGGGGAGCAGATTGCGATCGGTCGATTCTTGAGGCACTGTCAATGACCAGTGCTCGGAGAGCTTGCGGAGTGCATCGAGGGGGTCGGGCTCGTTGGTTGTGGTTGAATCGTCGGCGTGGTGATCAGTGACGGTGATCTGGGAGTCTTTGGCGACGAGTTCGAGCTTTGGGTGGGCTGCGAGGATGGAGTATCGCCCTT
>CAJXXI010000077.1 GCA_913062615.1 uncultured bacterium
TCTGGTACGGGTATCCTGCTCAGTTCTTCAGAGTTCGGTTCAAATGAGTTTGTCGGCGTCAAGGTTGTTGATGACGCAAGCATCATGACCGTTCAGACCGGTGCTGCGATTATTGACATGACCGCAACCGACTTTGATGTTCCTAATGCGTCAAGTACGACAGCCTTTAATGCAGCAGGTGCGACCAACGGTCTTCGTGATGATGGCCAGGACATCGCAGGCACCATCAATGGTTTGCTCGCAACTGGTAAGGGCAAGACCCTTTCGGTGAACTCTGACTTCCTTGATGTGAAGTTTAAGATGACTGACTCTGCATCGCAGACACTTGGTGCACTTGGCTCCGGTGCGTTCACCATCACCGGTGGTGGTGCAGACTTCCAGCTTGCTGCTGAAGTGAACATTGCAGGTAAGGTTTCGATCGGTATCAGCGATATCTCATCGCGTAAGCTCGGTACATCCGATCTTGGATTCCTCGACGACCTCGCTTCGGGCAAGTCATTCAATGTTGTTGATGGCAACAACACCGACACCGCCCAGGACATCGTCTCTGCTGCGATCGACAAGGTATCGTCCACTCGTGGTCGTATCGGTGCGTTCCAGAAGAATGTTGTTGGTGCAACCATCCGATCACTCGGTGTTGCATTCGAGAACACGACTGCTGCTGAGTCTGTCATCCGTGACGCCGACTTCGCCTCAGAAACCGCATCGTTGACCCGCAACCAGATTCTGGTGCAGGCTTCGACGAACATTCTCTCGCTGGCCAACCAGCAGCCTCAGCAAGTTCTTTCCCTTCTCGGTTAAGATCGGCTGAAGCAATCTCAAAGAGCTGACACTCCCGCCCCGGATCTGAACTGATCCGGGGCGTTTTTATGCGCTGATTGTGTTCGGACCAATCTCGGATTCCTTCGCCCCCCCGGGCTTCGTGCGAAGGTGTGGGTGGGATGTGTCCGATTTGTGCCCATTGGGCCGATGTATTTTGTGTGGGTACCGCATCACAAAATCGGATCGATCAGCTCAACGAACAGATGCAGGCTGTTCGGCGGGGGTTTATCATTTTTTTGCGGATTGAGTGTGGGCTGATGCCCGCATCGATCGAGGCGTATGGGCGAGACTTGGAATCGCTGTTGATCTATTTGCAGGATCGCGGCATCGATGATGTGGTCAATACGACCCCAGATGCGCTGATCAGCCAGGTCCGATCGATGACCGCGGATCTCGGGTACGCATCGGGTACGATCTCTCGGCGGCTTGCGACGACCAAAGTGTTTTACCGTTGGTTGTTGGCGACGGGCAAGATCGACAACAATCCTGCGGATCATTTGGACATGCCTACCAAGTGGAAGAAACTGCCCGGGGTGTTGACTCCGGGGCAGATGCGCAAGTTGCTCGAAGCGCCTTGTGCGCCCGAGAAGGCGGTAAAGGGGATGCCGCCGTTGTGGATGCGGGATCGTGCGATTCTCGAGTTGATGTATGCATCGGGGCTGCGTGCATCGGAGGTCGGGACGGTTGGGCTGATGGACATCATCGAAAAGCTGGGCGTGGTTCGGGTGCTCGGCAAGGGCGACAAGCATCGGCTGGTGCCTATGGGTGCGCCGGCGCGAAGTGCGCTCGATGTGTATATGAAGGAATGCCGACCCATGCTGATCACGGCCGAGCGTGCGGGGGATCGACGCGATCAGGGCAAGTTGTTTTTATCGCGGACTGGACGCCCCCTTGAGCGGGTGCGTGTTTGGCAGATTGTCAAGCACTGGGCGAAGGAAGCGGGGATGGGCAAGGTGCATCCGCACATGCTCCGCCACTCATTTGCGACCCATCTGCTGATGGGCGGGGCAGACTTGCGAATTGTACAAGAACTTCTGGGGCATGCCGACATTACAACGACACAGATTTACACGCACATTGATCGCACAAAGCTCCATGAAACGATAAAAAACCTCCACCCACGGGGCTAAATCGGCTTGTTTGCACTTAATTTGCACAAAACCAATATTGACTATTGATCGGGCGGTTGTCCACCACTACTTTATATATGGACAAACCATCCATTTCTTGAGGGAACCGACTCGATGTGAGCCGGTCGAGAACGAGAGTAGAGCGGCTGAGTGATCGCCTTTTACTTTTTTAGGGACATAGACACTGGAGAAACAATATATGAACACTTTAATCCCCGCAGTTGTACTGGCGGGCGCGGCATCGCTGACGCTTGCTGACAACGTCAATCCTGGCGTTATCTTTGGATCGGGCAATGCCAATGGGAGTTTTACCACCGCTACCGAGGGCAATATTGAGATCGGGCTCCGCGGCAAACTGCGATACAACTCCATGGGTGTTCCAGAAGCCACCTACAACTACGACGGCGTAGACACCTACACATTTGACCCCGACATATCAGCAAATCCTGCCAACCGCTCAATATGGAACTTCGATTGGTCAATCAATACAGATGTGAACGACCCGACAAACTCAGGTGATAATATAAGTGAGTTTATCTACGCATTGACTGTCTCCAAAGTCGCCGCCAATGGAATGGATCTGATCCAACTTTTCACATTCGATCCCATCAATGTGGACTATGCAGATCACAGCATCGGTGACAACGACACCCTTCCAAACTCGGGTGTCGAAGCAACCACTGATGCCGAGTATGCCACGCTGATCGGTAACAATAATGTTTTGCAGCAGTCATGGAATCTCGGTTTCTTCAATAGCAACCCGACCGCTAAGGGCACTTATGTCATCAGCCTCGAAGTATTCAGTGCCGACTTTGCCTTCATTCCCGCTGACCCAATCGTCAGCGACACCATTTATATCAATGTTGTCCCTGTCCCAACAGCTGTGTTCGCCGGTTTGGGCATGCTCGGTGCGTTGGCCGGTGTGCGGGTTGTTCGTCGCCGCTGATCGTATTTGATTCATACTCGACATCTCCTCTTTTGACCGCCTTCCTTATTTGGAGGCGGTTTTTTTGATGATTGGTGCCCCTGCCAGTGCTCGATCGTGTATCTTGGGTTTCTGATCCAGAATCTATCCCCCGCCTTGGAGGTGTCCCATCGATCCCAACACTCAGAAAATGATCGCCATCGCGATCTATGCCATCATCCTCCTCGTCATCGGGTACCTCGCCTCGAAGAAGATGCACGACATCAAGGACTACTTCGCCGGCGGCAAAAACATGGGCTTCCTCGCCGTCGCCTTCTCCGCAAGAGCCACCGGCGAATCCGCATGGCTCCTCATCGGACTCACCGGCATGGGCTTTGCACTGGGCGTCAACGCCTTCTGGGTCGTTGTTGGCGAAATCATCGGCGTCGGCGGCGCCTGGCTCTTCATGGCCAAACGCTTTAAGCGACTCACCGACCGCTACGACTCCATCACCGTACCTGACTATCTCGAATCAAGATTCCGCGACAACACACACATGCTCAGGCTCGTCGCTGCGGGCTCGCTGCTCGTCTTCGTCCCTGTCTACGCCGGTGCTCAGGTCTACGCCTCGGGCGTTGCATTCAATGATTTCCTCGGTTGGCCTCACTACGCCGGTGCCGCTTTCGGATTCGTCATCGTCCTCATCTACATCACCAAAGGCGGCTTCACCGCCGTCGTCTGGTCTGATGTCTTCCAAGGATCCCTCATGGTCCTCGGGCTCGTCGCGCTCCCAATCATCGGACTCCTCGAAGCCGGAGGCGTCACCAACATCATCGATTCACTCAGAGCAATCGACCCACACCTCCTCGCCCTCCACGGGCCAGGATCAGAAGGCGCATCCTCCGGCGGCTGGAACACGGGCACCATCTTCGCAGTAGTCGGGCTCGCCGCCATCGGTGTTGGTTTCTGGGGCTCGCCTCAAATCTTCGTCCGCTACATCTCTATGAAGAGCGAGAAATCAATCCTCCCCGGCACCATCACGGCCATCATCTGGACGCTCCTCGCGGACTCAGGCGCCGTCCTCATCGGAATCATCGGGCGTGCACTCTACAACCAAGAAATCGGACTCGTGAAAGAAGACACTGTTGCTATCATGGCAGATAACCTGCTCCCCGCTTTTTTCGCAGGGGTCTTTATCGCGATGGTTCTCGCAGCGATTATGTCCACCATCGACTCGCTGCTCGTCCTCGCGTCATCCGCCGTCGTCCGTGATTACTGGCAGAAAACCAAGAATCCAGATCTCTCCGATTCACAACTCATGTCCATGAGTAAAAAGCTCACCGTCGCCCTCGCGTTTGTCGCCTTCGCCGTTGGCATGGGGCTCCTCGCCTACGACAAAGACAAACCAATCTTCTGGATCGTCATCTTCGGGTGGTCGGGAATCGCCGCCACCTTCTGCCCGACCATGATCCTGAGTCTCTACTGGTCAAAGCTCACCGCCAGCGGTGCCAAGTACGCCATGATCGCAGGGTTCCTTGGAGTCCCCATCTTCAGCTTCGCGGTGGGACCAATGCTCAAAGCAATGGGCATGGACAACTTTGCCGCCAACCTCTCATCCCTCGATGTCCTCTTGCCTTCGTTCCTCATCGGCTTCACCGTCGCCATCGTCGTCTCGCTGCTCGACAAGAAGGGCCAAGCCAACCTTGAATGCGTCGAAGACGACTTGCAGTTTGCGAAGACCGGCAAGGACACATGAATGTCTTCGAGCTCATCTTTGCTATCCTGATTGTTTGGCTCGCCGCATGGCTCTCAACTAAACTCGCCAACGCGCTCGACATCCACCTGTTTCTCGCTTCGGGAATGACTGTAGTTGGGGGTATTGTGCTCGCGCAACTCATTGGCATATTCATAAGAGGAAGAAAACCAAACTCGGACGACAGCGAGTCCCCAGAAGACTAACGCTCACTCTCGCACCGGCGCAAACTTCTCCACACCCCGCACAAACACATCCACCGCGTGCGATGAGTACGGGAAGAACAACGAAGGCTCGAGCATCTCAAGCTCCGAGAGCATCATTGCTCCGTCATCACCGGGGATCACATCCACCCGAGCATACAAGTACTCCTTGCCCGAGGCATCGAGTACTTTTTTTACAAACATACGCATCTCATCGCTGATCTCTTCGCGAAGATACACCTCTTCCTCCTGATGATCAAACCGCGGGCGCTTCTCGATCGCGTGGGTGAGCTCCCCATCGATCACCACCAACGCCGTCTCGCCGACCGTGTCCACGCTGGGCATGTACCGCTGGATCATCATGTCCCGCTGGGCGATCATCTCGTCAAAGAACGCCTGCGCCGATTCGAGCTCACCATTGGTAAGATCGAACACCTTTGTCTTATACGATCCCCCCGAAACCGTCGGCTTGATCACAATCTTCGCCCACCCCTCAAGCCCAACCACTTCCTCAACTCCAAGCGAGATATACCGATCCGCAAACACACTCGGAATAATCGGCACACCCGCATCGCTCAGCTCGCACAGATACTCCTTATGCAAGTTCCACTTGAGCGTCTGGGCAGAGTTCATCAGCGTCGTCAACGAATCAACCCGCCCGATCCACGCTTCAAACGACTCAACCTGCTGCGCATAGTTCCAGGTCGCTCGCACCAACGCCAGACCAAAGCCCGACCAATCAACCGATTCATCATCCCACGCAACAACCTCGACTGCATGCCCGGCCTTGATAAGCCCCTCGACCAATGGCTGCTCGTCGATATCCGCCTCAGGCAACTCTTTACAACTCACATACGCTATCCGCATCGGTATTCCTCCAGATTCGACCAAAGCATAGCCCCAGATCCATCCCTTCCCATCCGTGCCCATGTTGCCAAAACGATCAGCAAAGTGTATACTTTCACAAATCATTGAAATCTATTCGCAGAGCAAACCCACATGCCCACCATCTATCAGCCACTCCCAGAACACAAACACCTCGAAGCAACCGATTCTGGACTCCTCGCCGCCGTCGCTGCGGGGCAGGTTCGGCTCACACCAGAGCAAGGGCTCGAGCTCCTCACCAACGCCCCGCTACACACGCTTGGGCGATATGCCGACGCACGCTGCCGCGATCTTCACGGCGACCATGTCCGCAGCTACATCATCGACCGCAACATCAACTACACCAACATCTGCACCGCCAAGTGCATCTTCTGTGCGTTCAAGCGCACGGCCGACGATCATGATTCGTACACGCTCGAATATGAAGAGCTCTACCAAAAAGTACAAGAACTCTCCGACATCGGAGGCACGCAGATTCTGATGCAGGGCGGGATGAATCCTGCGCTCGGGCTCGATTGGTATCTTGAGTTGCTCAACGGCATCCGCGAGCGATTCCCCCATGTCAAGATTCATGCGTTCTCGCCGCCAGAGCTGATCGAGTTCGTGAACTTCTTTGACCCTCCGGGGCGCACATTGATCGAGAAAGTTCAGTGGGTATTGACGAAGCTCAAAGATGCCGGCATGGGCTCGCTCCCCGGCGGCGGCGGCGAGATCTTCGCGCCCGCGGTCCGCAGCAAGATCGGCATGGGCAAGTGCGACATGGACGCATGGCTCGAAGTCATGTACGCCGCCCACTCGCTCGGGATGTTCACCAGTGCATCAATGATGTACGGGCACATCGAAGGCTACGCCGATCGCATCCACCACATGCACATGGTCCGCTACTGGCAGGACAAAGCGATCCGCGACTTTGGCACGGGCGAAATCCCAACCCAGATCGCCGGCGATCCAACGATCAAAAACCCCGAAACCGGCGGGCACTACCTTGGTTTCCACTCCTGGCCGTTCCAACCCGACAACACCGCGCTCGGGCGTCTCCCCCACTGGCCGACCGCCGACGATCTTAAAAACAAGGCCCCGTTCCCGGGTGACACCGTCGCCAATCTCGCAGGCACAGGAACCAAGGACCTCGACAAGAACTTCGGGCGTCGCTTAAGGCTCGCCGGCGCGACTGAATACCTGCGTACACAAGCAGTCTCGCGATTGATGCTCGACAATCTCTATACGATTGGTTCGAGCTGGGTGACGATGGGGCCGCACATTGGGCAAGTCGCCCTCAAGTTCGGCGCCAACGACATGGGCTCTGTCATGATGGAAGAGAATGTCGTATCGTCCGCGGGCACCACCTACTGCCTCGACGAAGCAGTCCTCTGCAGACTCATCCGCAACGCCGGGTTTATCCCTGCCCAGCGTGATACAAAGTATGACATCATCAAGACGCACACCTCGCCAAACTCCCCTGATCTTTTGGTCAAAGACTGGTCCGAGCACCGCGCGCAACGCTTGCATATTGAAAAGGTCAAGCCGGAAGCGGTTGCGGAGTTGACGATTGGTGCAAGCGATTCTTAACAACGCGTGTTCTGCTCAAACTGATTCAACAATCGGAACAAAGAGACTTACCTGACCTACACGGGTACTACACACTGAAGCGTTATGCCCGAACTGCGGATACTCCCTCGTTGGTCTCCCATCGCCTCATTGCCCTGAGTGTGGCATGATTTGGTCGCCTTAGAATCTTCCTCGTGAAGCGAATGGCGATAAAAAACATGCCCAGGGCCATAGACATCGCTTCTCCTTGGCAATCACAAGCTCTGCCTGCCTTATTTCTGAGTTTTTTCTTGTAATCAGATCACTCTGTGATACACTGAAAGCCAATTTGTTGAGGAGAGACCCCAAATGAACACCCCCCTACTCGCGATGGCGAGCATGCTGCTCGGATGTGCATCGACCGCCCACGCATCGCTCGTCTATTCCGGGCTTGAATACGAGCATCACTACGCCGGCTTTGGAGACCTGAGCCAGGAACACAACCAGGACCGCATCACAGACAATGTCTGGATCGTCCGAGGAACCCAGCGAGGCATCTTCAATATCGCACAAGAGCCCTCCTACCAGGGCAACGGCTCAGGCGGGCCTAGCCCCATCGGCACACTCTGGGCATTCGGAACCACCGCAGACTACGACACGCTCTCCTATACCACATGGGCTGATCTGCACGACGGCCACCCACCAGGACTCCTCGATCAAAATGTCGTGGTCTACCTCCAAGACGACGACATCTACATCGATCTGATGTTCACCCAATGGGAAGGCAACGGCAACGGCGGCGAGTTCGGCTACATGCGATCCGTTATCCCAACACCCGCATCGATCGCACCGATTATGCTCACCGGGCTATTCGCATCGCGCAGACGCAGATAATCATGCCCTACGGCTCCTTGGATTCTTTCCGGAATGTAATCCGCATCGAAATCTCGACAAATGATTTGGTATCGGTCGGATCGAGGGCATCGATCTCTTTGCCTTTGGCTCGCCATTGATAGATCGCGCTGAGCAAGGGTTCATCAACACCCCGGACGCCGGTGTCGTAGATTCGCTTGGCTTGAGTGAGGAAGTAGGCCTTGCTCACACGCCCGCTCGCGTTGAACCGGATCATCACCACAGGATTCCGAGGCAGCTCGGTGAACCGGACCGACGCGGGAAACCTTGGTTCGATGGTGGTGATTTCGAGACCTTTGCCGACGATTGGACGGTGGAGCTTTGTGCCATCGACCTTGATGGCTCGTTTGATCTTTGAAGCTGCAGATTCGTTTTCCGAAACGATCCCGTCCTTGCCTGCGGTTGTTGGTGCAACTTCTTGGGCGTCTTGCTCGGGCTGGGCTTGCACAGACTCGACGGGCGGAGTGGGATCAACACTCACGACTTCTGGGTCGATCGGCGATTGGGTATCAACCAGCTCTTCAACTTGCTCTTCATTCGTTTCTTCTGTTGGCTCTTCGACAGGCTCAGGCTGTAGTTCGATCACCACGGCGGCGGGCTCTTCACGCTCTATTTCAAGCTCTATCTGCTCTGTGGACGCACTCACTAGCTCTGGCTCTGGCTCGGGTATTGGGTCGATGGTTTCGACTTGCTGTTCTTGAACAATCGGCTCGGGCACATTGATTTCTGGCGTTGGTTCTGAGATTGGTTGTGCGGCTGGTTGAGGCGAGACGGTCGTTGGGGCATCGCCGATCTGGCGTGTGAACTCGGCTTGCTCGACTGTAGTAACTGGCACATCAGCTTCGACCGAGTTGTCGATCACGCCGAGCCAGTTGATTGATACAGCCGTCGCGTCTTGCATGCCGAGATGGGGCTTGTCGGCCGACGCGATGTGCTTCGCCGAATCTGGTTCGATCTCAATCTGCGAATCAGACGAATTGTTTGAACTCCAAACCGAACCAAAGTACCCGCTCGCGCCAACTCCGACGCCAAGGTGAATCGCCAAGCTCAAACAAAGCCCGACAGCGAGCGTGGCTGATGCGCGGTGGGCGGATGAATAGGATGGTGCAGCGGCGGCACTCATGGCGAACCTGTTTGGTCGTCTCCGATTTGAGTTTCAGCGGGGCTTCGGTGTCCGATGATTGAAAACTCGCCGAGCCCTGCGCCGGTGAGTGTGTCGGCGAGTGAGATCAGCATGCCGGCGGGCGATTGGGTGTCGACGGCCAACACCAAGGCGCCCTCTGGCTGCTCAACTCGTAAGGCTTGTACATGCTCGATGATGTTTTCGAGTGCGACGAGTTCGCTATTGACGAACAGCTCGCCCTCTTGTGTGATCGCGATGGTAATCGGGATTGATCGCTCTGGGCTGTGCCCGGCGGCCAGCTCTGGCAGGTTTACATCGAGCACATCGGCACGGACCATCATGACGACCGCAAAGATGAAAAATGTCAGCAGCAAAAACAACACATCGATCATCGGCGTGAGCTCGATATGTACATCGCTCGAAATTCTGCGGACTCTTCGCATTAGGACCCTTCCGCCTTGCGGACATAGGACTTGCCGCCCCACTGTGTTGGTGTACCATCGACCAGATCATTGGCTGCGGCTTTGAAAATCCGCCCGGTGAATACCGAGCCGATGATCGAAAGCGGGATATCACGCAACGGCGCATGGCTCATGCGATACACCGCACCCATCCCGATACCCCACGCTCCGAGCCCACCGAGCCCAATGAGTATGCGAATCCATCGCGTCGAATCGTCGCCGACAACACTGCTCAATACAACAAGAAACACGGCGCTCAATGGCAATGCCGCGCACAACAACGGGGTTCTTCTCGCGTATCGCTTGAGCCGATTGACCTCGCGGTTGGCGGATTCGGTATAGATCCGTTTCCACCCTCGGATATATTCTTCCCAGGTGTCGTACATTCGGCACTTGAGCATGTTGTCCGCCAGGAGCAAGCCACCCGAGAACTTGGCGATCACAAGCTTGCGTGCAAAGGCGATGTCTTCGAGGATCGCATCTTTCACGCCGACATGCCCGTCGATGCTTTGGTAAGCATTGCTCGTGAACATCATGAACTGCCCATTGGCGAACGCCCGCTTGCGGCCGTCGTTGCGGTTGACACGCAGGAGCGGATATTGCCTGGCGAGCTCAAAGGCGGTGATCGGCTGAACGATCCGTTCGTACCAGGTCTGTGAGTTGAGGGTCGAGAGCAAGCTCAAGAAATCGAGATCACGATCGTTCAATAACGCCACGCACGCGCGGACACACGCCGGGTCGAGCCATGTGTCGGCATCGGTAAAGATCAGCACCTCGGAGTTGCGCCCGTGCTCGGATTGGGAATAGCCGCTGTGCGCCGCGTGCACCTTGCCCGCCCAGCCGTCGGGGCATTGGGCGATCTCGATGATCTCGAATCGGGAATCTTCGCCGATCGCGCTGCTCGCAACGCCGAGCGTGTCGTCGGTACACCGATCGAGCGCGAGCACAACGCGGAGCCGATCGTAATCTTGTTCTTTGAGAGATTCGATGAGCCGAGCGATATTGCCCGCTTCGTTATGACAGGGCACAATCACGCACACCTTCTGAGTCGGCGGCGACAACTCGGCCAGCACGATCCCATCGCGGGCGGTCGGCAGGCCTCGCCCGGTGAGCCATACATGGGTCGCGACCGCGATCCAGTACACCATCGAGCCGATCGAGCTGACAATCAGCACTATAAACAGGATATCCAAAGCAATCTCTACCATACACCGAATCGTAGGGCGTGCCCGGGCTCGAGCCGGGCGATATCATCAAACGATGCCCGATCCTGTCAACCCATCCAAGTTTCGTGTTTCTGGGCCGACTTTGCCCGCTGCGACAAACCACCCCACGCAACCGATCTACGAGATGTCGGTCGCCAACTGTCGAAAGCTTGACGATCTGGCAACAACCCAATACGCCATCCCCTCGATTGTCCTGATGGAAAACGCGTCGATTGGGCTGTGTCACCACGCCATCGAGATGCTCAAGCACGCCCGCACCCCCAATGTCTTCAACAATATCCTCATCGCAACCGGCCCAGGCAACAACGCTGGCGACGGGTTCGCGCTCGCGCGCCATCTGTCGAATCTCGGATTCGCCCCCGTTGTTGTGATGACTGTCGATCCTAAGACCATCATTGGCGATGCCAAGATCAATCTCGACATCATCACCAAGATGAGCATCACGATGATTGATGCCCAGGACTACCTTGCCGGCGAGCCGACGATCCCCGGGCTTATTGTCGACGCACTCTTCGGCACCGGGCTCACCCGCCCGATCACAGGCATCGCTGCAACGCTTATCAACCACATCAATACATCAAAAGACGCAGGAGCGTTGGTGCTTGCGGTTGATGTGCCCTCTGGGCTTGATGCACAGACCGGGGAACCGACTGGTGAGGCGGTCATCATCGCCGATCGCACCGTCACCTTCGCAGCCCTCAAAGACGGATACCGCTCGATCGAAGCCCAGCCCAACCTCGGCGAGGTCTTTGTTGCACCAATCGGTGTACCTACAGAACTCCTCGAATCCCTCGGCAACCGCGTCCATCTCCCCCGAGACCGAACATAACACATGACCGGATGCCGCTGCGTGACTATCGGGTGCCCCGACTCGACGCGAAGCGGCGCAGTCGGGTTGGCGATACAATGGGTATTCAAAGACCCGACTGCGCCGAAGACGGCGAGTCAGGGTACCCAGTCTTTTGGAGACCACTCCAGTGTCACCACATCCTCAGAAGATGAAACGAATCGAACAAGACGATCACGCTCGATACCTGACCTTCTCCTGTTATCGCCAGCTACCACTCTTAGAAAACGACCGAATCAAAGATGCATTTGTCGAACAACTCCAAGCCGCCCGAGAGAAAACAGAGTTCCATCTATTGGCATGGGTTGTGATGCCTGAGCATGTGCATGTATTGATCTGGCCAAGGCTACCAGAATATCCGGTGTCGAAAGTTTCATGGACAATCAAGCGAAGCTTCGCACAGCGTGTCATCGGAAGATGGCCGGGTGCCCTGCTTACGCCCGATGTCTTCATCGGGTTTAAGCAGGATCACGAGTTGGCCATCGAGAGACCTGCTTAAGCTGTATGTACGCAGGACACCGGACCAATAAGCCAGAATACACGCCTCCATTGTAGATAATCCTTGAACACCGCTGCAGATCAATGTAATATATTTGCGAACAAGGAAAAAACTCTCATGACCAACGGTGTATGCCCCACATCTTATTTCCGCCTTTGCATGAGCTCTATCGCTTTGGGCCTGTGTGTTGC
>CAJXXI010000078.1 GCA_913062615.1 uncultured bacterium
TCGTTGAGACCAAATCGCTCGCGTCGGCGGGTGAATCAGTGGTACTCATCGCATGGTCCGTTGATACGCATCCAGCAAATGGGATGCTGATCTCGATGCCTCAAGATCTGGGGGAATATGCCAGTGCGATCTATCGAGCGCTGCACGACGGCGATAAGGCCGACGGCGATTCGATCTGGATCGAGGAGCCTGCAGCTGGCAACTCTGCTCAAGATATCGCGATCCACGCAGCCATCATGGAACGGCTCAGACGCGCAACACATATGTGAATCAGGGCATGGGATCCCAAAAAATCTTTTCTCCAAGCCATCTTCATTACCGATCGGACCACATCGACTCACTCGGCCGACCTATTGTGCCGATCCTGATCGGTAAACCCAGCGAAACAACCCCCCAGATAAGGTGAATCATGCCCGACAAACTCACAATCGCACTCGCACCCGGCGACGGCATCGGACCCGAGATCACCAAAGCTTGTCTGAGCATTTTTCAGGCAGCCGGCGTGCTCGATCATGTTGAGTTCACCGAGGTTGATATGGGACGCAAAGTCTTCAACGACGGCGATACCCGCGGGATGACCGACGAAGCCGTCGAGATCATCGAAGCCACCGGGATCCTGTACAAGGGACCGATGGGCACGCCGATCGGGGGCGGGGGCAAGTCGATCAATGTAACCCTCCGCAAGACCTTCGGCGCGTTTGCCAATCTGCGCCACTTCCAGACGCTGCCGGGCGTCGAAACCGTGTACTCACGCGCAGGTGTGCCGGTCGACTTCTATGTCGTGCGTGAAAATGTAGAAGACACCTACGGCGGGATCGAGCATCGACTCACCCCCGACGCGTACACCGCCAAGCGGATCATCACCACCCCGGGGTGCGACCAGATCAACCGCTTCGCCTTCGAGACCGCCAAAGCCTTCGGCATCGACCGCGTCACCTGCGGGCACAAAGCCAACATCATGAAGATGACCGACGGCACATTCCTCGATCGCTTCAAGTTCATCTCGCAGGACTTCCCAGAGATCGAAACCGAAGATGTCATCATCGACGCGCTGTGCATGAACCTCGTGCTCCGTCCAGACAAATACAAGATGATCGTCTTGACCAACCTGCAGGGCGACATTGTGTCCGACCTGGCAGCTGGATTGGTCGGCGGGTTGGGCTTTGCTCCATCTGCCAACATTGGCGATCAGATCAGTATCTTTGAAGCTGTTCACGGGACCGCACCTGATATTGCCGGACAAGACCTTGCCAACCCAACGAGTTTGTTGCTCTCGGGCTTGATCATGCTCCGTCATATCGGGATGCGCAAGACCGCGGCGATTATCGAGAACTCACTCCTCTACACGCTCGAATCGGGTGTGCATACCGGTGATGTCAAGGGCAAGGGCGAGCCTGTTGGCACCAAAGCCTTTGCTGCTGCGATCGCACAGAACCTGGGCAAGAACCCAGAGACCATCGAAGGCGCAGCCGTGCCTGCGAGCGATGATATTTCGCACACGCCTCCGGTCCGCCCGAGCGTGAACCTGATGATGACGACGCACGAACAGGTCCAGACGACTGTGTGCGGTGCGGACATCTTCCTTGAGACCACACTGACCCCCCTCGACCTTGCCGCCAAGCTCCAACGGCTGTGCGAAACCACGCCGTTCAAGCTCACGGTGATCTCGAACCGTGGCACGCAGGTCTGGCCGACGGGCTCGCCGTATACCGAACTGGTCAACGAGTGCTGCGTGCGGTTTGAACTCAAAGAAGGAACTGTCATCGGGCAGGGCCCAACGGTTCACCTGCTCGCCAAGGTCGCCGAGAAGTTTACAGTGACGGAGTTCATCCCGATCCGGATGTACGACGGCGTCCCGGGCTTCTCGCTGGCACAGGGTCAGTAAACGATTCTGTTTTCCGTATAAGATATTCCGTATACAAAGCACGCCTCGAAATCGAGGCGTGCTTTTTGCATGAACTCAGCTCGGAGCGTTTTCTTAGAGCGAACACCCTGCTGTGAAATTGGCAAGGAATACGGAGACATCGAAGAAGTTGAAGAAACCGTCGCCATTGAGATCGGCCGAGGGGTTCATCGCAGCGAAATCTGCGAGGAACTTGGAGACATCAAAGAAGTTGAGCGTTCCATCGAGATTGGAATCTGATGGGCAGGTTTGACCAACGATCAGCTCAGTCCCTGTATTGAGCACCCGTGTCACGAAGCCAGCGTTTGGAGCTGGAACATTGACGGTATCAAACTCGCCGGTGATGTCTGCCCCTTCGATGACCGTGCGAGCCCAGAAACCTGTTGGAGCGAAGCCGTTGGCGAAGAGGACATCGAGTGTGCCGTGGAGCTCGATGGTTGATGTGCTATCAAGCAAGTCGCCCGACGCTGCATCAACCTCGGCTTCAAAGCTGGAGATGCCTGCGAAGAAGATGGGCTGGTTGGCCGACATGGTACCGATACTCAATCCTGGAGCGATGGTGCCATCATTGATGAGATTGATTGCAATTTGCCCGATGCCTTCGAGGCGCTGTTGAGAACCGATCCCGCCTTGAGCCACACCGGCTGCCGGTGTCAGTCTTGAGCGAGTGCTCGGCGCATTGAGCCTGATTGTCCCGCTGCCTCCAAGAATCATTTCCTCATTCCACTGCAGCTGTGTCGCGCTCACATTAGCAGTCTCGTTAACCACGATCAAGCCATTGTTGAGTGTTCCAAATGTAATCCCAAGTGTCGAAGCATTCGGGATATTGAGCAGCCCGGAGAAATCGACCCCATCAAGAATACTGAACGAGTCAACCGAGACATCGGCACCGCCGGTCGTTGTCAGCGAACCACCAGAGATGGTTGCGCCTATCAGTTCAATCTCCGATCCAGCACCGTCGGCCAATATCTGCCCGGCTGCACCTTGCGTCATCGAGATGCTATTAAACTCAAGATTTGAATCGTTATTCGCTTGGATCACACCATTGTTCGTTTTGTCATTTGTGAGGAACCGGATCTCGCCGCCGAGCACATCAGAATCGATTGACCCATTATTGATCATGGATGCCTCGATTCGACCCTGCCCATGAACTGTTTGCGTCATACTCATGGTCACCGTTTTGTCTGCCGCGGTCTGGATACGGGCGCGGGAATCGGGCGCACTGAGTTTGATCGATCCTCCGCCCATGACCGTCATCGAGTTATTAAACAAGATTTGTGTTGCCGATACATTCCCGGTTGGGTTGATCTCGATCACGCCAATATTGGTCAGCGATGTGCCAATCGTGAGTGTTTGTGCATTCTGTACATTGAGTTGCCCAGTAAATACCACGCCGTCGAGCGTGCTCGATGAGTCAATCGTGACGTCTGCACCGGCCGCGGCTGAGAGTGTGCCCCCAACAATAGTTGATCCAATCAACTCGATCTGCGATCCTGCATCGCCGGCTACCAATGTCCCACCACCGCTCTGATCGATGGCGATACTATTGATTTCAATATTCGAAGTATTAACAGCTTCTATCGTCGAGTTATTCACCTTCGATTTTGTGACGAATCGAATCTCGCTGCCAACATCAGAGCGAATGGTCCCGTTGTTCACCATGTCCGCTTCAATCCGACCAAAGCCACGAACTGTCTGCGTGGGGGGTAAAGTCAGCACAGCACCCACGCCTGTCTGGATTCTTGCACGCGAATCTGGCGAGGCCAGCACGATCTCGCCGGTGCCAACGAGTGTCATGGAATCATTGAACAAGATCTGAGTCGCCGAAACATTCCCTGTTGGATTGACGGTGATTGTGCCGTTGTTTGTGAGTGCGTTATTCACGGAGAGTGTTTGCGCGTTCTGGATATTGAGATCACCTTCAAAGTTCACCGAATCAAGTGTGCTTGAAGTGTCAATAGTTACATCGGCGTCATTCGTCGAGCGCAAGGTACCACCGAGTACCGTTGCTCCGATCAGTTCAATTTGTGACCCGAGCCCATCAGCCTCAATCACACCTGCTGCGCCCTGAGTCGTTGTAATCGAGTTAAACTCCATCACCGCCCCGCCGATGGCTTCCATCGTCGCATTATTCGTTTTATCGTTCGTTGTCATCCGAATCTCAACGACATCCGAGCTGATCAACCCATTGTTGACCATGCTCGCTTCGATTCGCCCTTGCCCGCGGATGGTGAGCATCGGATTCATCGTCACCGTCTGCCCAGCGGCGGTCTGTATCCGTGCCCTTGAATCTGGTGATGCGAGCACGAATGTCCCGTCGCCGCTCACGGTCATCGAATCAATAAAACTGACCTGTGTGGCCGACACATTCCCTGTCGGGTTGATCGTGATCGCCCCGCTGTTATCGAGCGAGCCCAACACCGAGAGCGTCACGGCGTTCTGCACGCCAAGCACACCATCGACACCGACACCATCGAATGTGCTCGAACCTGTTATCGAGACATCGGCACCATTTATGGAACTGATCGCACCGCCCATGATCGTTGAACCCGTCACAGTCACGCGTGAACCAATACCGTCGGCTCGAAGGACACCCGCGAGCCCCTGTGAGATTGTGATACTCGTGATTGCCAGGTTCGACCCGTTAATTGCCTGCATGAGGTTGTTGTTCGTTTTATCATTTGTTAGCAAAGACATGGTGAGCCCAAGGTCTGAAGACACGGTGCCGTCATTCACCATGGCGCCCTCGATTTGCCCCTGCCCACGAATGGTGTGCATGCTGCCTTGGGTGAATGTAAACCCCGCTCCGGTTTGGATTCTGGATCGACTCGACGGAGCATTGAGCAGAATCGAACCCGACCCTGTCAGCATCGAATTGGCATCGAAGCGGATCTGGGTTGACGAAACATTGCTTGTAAAGTTCACAACCACCATGCCATTATTCAGAAAATCGCCCATGACGACTTGCGTCGTTGCATTGCCCGTATTGAGCACCACACCCGGATTTGTGATCGACAACGATGCCATCGTTTGGCTCGCGGGCATCGTCACCGTATACGCACTCGCATGTCCAAGCAGTACTGAATCGCTCAAACCCGGAACAACTCCTGAGTCCCAGTTGGTTCCAACATTCCAGTCGCCGTTGATCGGGCTGAGCCAGCTCGTCACGCCGCCGGCATGTGCCAATAGTGAAGTTGTTGATAGTGCCCCGAGTGCGATGAGTGTTCTGCGATTCATGTGTCTGTCCCTTTCTCTTTATAGTTGATAGCCCTCACCCCGAGAATACCGCTCGCTCGAAGTCATAGCTTTACATATAGACCCAGTGTACCAGACGAGGGGTGTTTCACCCAACGCAAAGACATGCCCTCGCGAGGGCATGTCAATAAACCGTGTTTTTACGCGATCAAGAAGGCTTCTGCTTCTTCGCCCATGAATCTCGCAACGATGCCGTCCGATTGAACACTGGTTTTTCAGCGGTCGAATCTGAATCCACACAGAAATATCCGGTTCGTTCGAACTGGAATCGGCGGATGCCATCGTCCCACTTTGGTTCGCCGGCGTAACTGAGCAACGCTGGCTCGATCTTAGCATTGGTCACAACCTTCAATGAATCCGGGTTCAGATCATCGATGTGATCGCCGGTCTTCTTGCCGGGTCGCTCGGCCATATAGAGCCGATCGAACATCCGCACCTCGGCATCGATGGCGTCATTGATATTGACCCAATGGATCGTGCCTTTGACCTTGCGGACTTTGCCTTCGTCATCGGCAGGTGGATTGTTGCCGCCTTTGGTCAACGGGTCGTAGGTGCAGTGCACCTCGGTCACATTGCCCGCATCGTCGGTCTTGTAATCGTGGCACTTGGCCCAATATCCGCAGCGCAGGCGTACCTCGCGCTCGAGCCCGAGTCGAAAGAACTTCTTGGGCGGATCGATCATGAAATCTTCACGCTCGATCCACAACTCCTTGCCAAAGTTGATCGTCCGCGACCCAAACGATTCATCCTTTGGATGATTGGGCGCATTCATGACTTCGACACGATCTTCATCGCCGCCATCTGCCCAGTTGGTGATCACGAGTTTGATCGGATCAAGGACGACCATCGCGCGGGGTGCGCGATCGTTGAGGTCCTCGCGGACCATATTTTCGAGCCTGCTGAAATCAACCATCGCGTTGAACTTGGTGATCCCGACATCGGCAGCCAGCTTCCAGAACGACTCGGGCGTGTACCCTCGGCGACGGAACCCCGCGACGGTAATCATCCGCGGATCATCCCACCCGTGCACATGGTTCTCTTCAACGAGCTGACGCATGAACCGTTTGGACATGTTTGTGTACGACAAGAACAGGCGCGAGAACTCGGTCTGCTGGGGATGGTGGATCTTGCCTTCATCACTGCGCGCTTGATTGATCGCATCAATAAACCAATCGTAGAGCGGGCGATGATCTTCGAACTCAAGCGTACACAGCGAGTTGGTCACGCCTTCGATCGAATCTTCAAGCCCGTGCGCCCAGTCGTACATTGGGTAGATATGCCACTCGCTGCCCGTGCGGTGGTGAGGCACATTGAGGATGCGGTAGATCAACGGATCGCGCAGGTTCATGTTCGGCGAGTTCATGTCGATCTTCGCACGAAGCACCTTGCTCCCGTTCTCGAACTCGCCCGCCTTCATGCGTGCGAACAGATCCAGGTTCTCTTCAACCGAGCGATCGCGGAACGGCGAGGGCTTCCCGCCATCCTTCAAGTTCCCGCGCCCGGCGCGGATCTCATCGACGCTCTGATCATCGACATAGGCCAATCCTTTTTCGATCAACTCGATCGCCCAGGCGTACATCTGATCAAAGTAATCTGAGGCAAACTTGGCTTCGCCTTCCCATGTTGCACCGAGCCATAGGAGATCGGCTTTGATCGAATCGACATACTCCTGCTCTTCCTTGGCCGGGTTCGTGTCGTCGAAGCGGAGGTTAAACTTCCCGCCAAACTCACGCGCCAGCCCGCAGCACAGGATGATGGCTTTGGTGTGTCCAAGGTGCAGATACCCGTTGGGCTCGGGCGGGAACCGCGTCGTGACGACCGTTTTATCGCCGGGGGTGCCCCACTTACCCGACTCAATGTCGGCATCGATCATCTGCTGAATAAAATTGCGTGATTCAACTGCTTCGGTCATCGTTTCGCTCCTGATTGAGAGCGATTGTACGCTCATTGAGCGAGTTGATTGAAGATCAAGGATGATTAGTTGATTAGTTGATTTCTGGGACTGGCAGATCTCTGAGAAACTCGATCAATCGAGTGCGAGACGGGCTGGCGGCGTCTCGGACATAGGCCCCGGCGACGCCGCAGGCGGCGGCGAGTGATTCGCCCAAGGGAAGTCCTGCCATTTGTGCGAAGCTGAAACCGCCGCCGAAGTGATCGCCCGCCCCGGTCGAGATTCTTGGCTTGCGGGTGTACGGGCCGGCGAACCAGTGCGATTCGCCCGAGCGATCGGCGCCTCCTGCGCCGGTGTGCTGGTGGATGACGACGCATTCGAGCCCGAGTTTTTCGCGGATGATCGAGGCTGCTTCGGGCACCATGCTCGCGAGTGTTCGGTTGTGTTCGTCGTCATAGACCTCGACCCCGATCACGCCGGCGATTCGCCCGCTCTCTGCGAGGTTGAGTCCGAGGGTGACGGGCATGAACTTTTGCAAGCGTTGGATGAGCTGCATCGCGATCACGATGTCGGCGTCTGTGCGCTTTGCCGGATCGGAGAGGTCAATAAAGACTCGTCGATCGCGGTCTTTGGAAAGGTGCGGGAAGACATCATCGCAGAGCCCTTCCCAGATTCCTGGCACGCCGCCGACGAGGGTCCAGTTGACGACAGAGATGAGCGAGACGCCATCGATGATCTCGATGAGTTTTTTGAGCCCGACGACTTCTTTGATCCGTTTCCAGGTGACGCGTTGGACCGATTCGGGCTTGCCGAGCATGATCTTGCCATCGTCAAACTCCAGGGCGTCGGTGCGTCCGGGTGGGCACAGCGGGATGACCTGATCGCACAGATCGACGAAGGGTTGATAGATCGGATCGACCTTGTTCCAATCGTCCTCGGTCGAGACTGCGCCGACATAGGTGACGGGCGAGCCGAGCGAGCCCAGTGCGTTCGAGAGCAATGGGCCGTTGCCACCGAATCGGGTATCGACGACGACGAGCTCTATATTGGCGGAGCGATTGGCTGCTGCCCCGCATCGGGCGGCGTATTGGGGGATGGTGTGGATGCGTTCGTAGTCGTCGTGGGCCATCGAATGGCGTTTGTCGACGACATGGATGATCGAATCGACGAACCCATCGAACCCTACGAGCGAGCACATGGACAGCGCTTGTGCGTTGTCGATGGCTTCAAGGGCATCGGCAGCGCTCTGGGCGAGCCCTGCGCGGGTCACGGATTGTATATGTATGGGATTCATCAGAGAAGAAGTTTAGGCAAGTCCTTTCGTGGATTGGAATAAGCATACCATACATTCCCTATCGGGAGAAGGACTATCTATGCCCACAATCGTTTTAGCAACACAAAATCCGGGAAAGGTCCGAGAGCTCCAATCGCTGCTTAAAGGCTCTACAATCGATATTATCGGACTCGATTCTTTCGATCAGTCATTCCCCGAGCCTGAAGAGGACGGCGAAACATTTCAGGACAATGCGACGATTAAGGCGATTGCCTATGCCAAAGCGACGGGGATGCACTGTTTAGCGGATGATTCTGGGTTGATTGTCGATGCGCTTGATGGTCGACCGGGCGTGATTTCGTCGCATTATGCCTTTGATGGCGAAACGGAAGGGCAGGCAGCCGCCATGACCCGCGAACAACGCGATGTGCTCAATGGCGAACGGGTTTTGAAGGAGTTGGCCAATATTGTCGACGAACAACGCACGGCTCGGTTCACTTGCACGATGGTGCTTGCTGATCCATCGGGCACCGTGCTCGCATCGACTGTTGGAGCGTTCGAGGGGCGGATCGGGCGCGCGGATCAAGTCCCTATGGGCGAGAACGGGTTTGGATACGACCCGCTGTTCTTGGTTGGGCCTGACTTTGAGCGGACGAGCGCCCAGATGAGCCCGGCGGAGAAAAACGCGGTGTCGCACCGGGCCAAGGCGGTAAATCAGATGATCGAGATTATCAATGGGATGAACAGTTCAACAGAATCGGTTTTCAAAGATAACTGAAAACTCACTCTTGGCGATCTATCATTGGGCATGACGACGCTCACTCCAACTCTCTCTTCATCGACCATCCCGAATCTCGACCCTGCGATCGAAGCGATCCGCGCCAAGGTCAACGCGGGCGTTCGGCTCAGCCTCGACGACGGCAAGGTGCTCTACGAAACCGAGGACATCTGGTCCGTGCTCGAACTCGCCAAGATTGTTCGGGATCGGATGCACCCGGGCGTGGCGTACTACAACATCAACCGCCATCTCAACTACTCCAATGTCTGTGCGCTCTCGTGCAAGTTCTGCGAGTTCGCCCGCAAGAAGGACGACGAGGGCGCGTACACGCGTGACCTGGAGTACATCAAGGAGCAAGGGCGCAAGGCTGTTGAATCCGGCGCGACGGAGTTTCATATTGTTGGCGGGTTGAATCCGTACTTGCCGTTTGAGTATTACACCGAGATGCTCCGCTCACTGCGTGAGATCGCGCCGCAGGTCCACCTCAAGGCATTCACCGCGGTCGAGCTTGTGCATCTGGCACGAATCGCCAAGGTCTACAAACGCGACGATATTAAATCCGGCGTGCGGTGGGTGCTTGAGCAACTCAAAGAAGCTGGGCTTGGTTCATTGCCGGGCGGCGGCGCAGAAGTCTTCGACGAACGCGTCCACAAAGAAGCGTTCAAAACAAAGATCGGCGCCCACGAATGGCTCGATGTGCATCTCGTCGCCCACGAACTCGGGCTCAACACCAACTGCACGATGTTGTACGGGCATGTCGATAAGCAAGACGAACGCCTACGCCATATGGAGATTTTGCGGAGATCCCAAGACCAAGCTCTGCATCGGCTGGGATACGAGAGCGATCCGGACGGGTACATTGCCCAAGGGATTGTCGAATCCGAACAGATCACCGCGCCGGTGATCACGCTCAACAAAGATGGTGCGAAACTGCCGACGCCTGATATGTCTGCCGATGGCGGGTACTACCAGACGATCACGCCTTTGCCCTTCTTTCCTGATGGGTCAGCCCTCGAAGACCTGCCTGGGCCGACTGGACTCGAAAACCTGCGAACACTGGCGATCACGCGATTGATGCTCGATAACTTCCCGCATGTGAAGTCGTTCTGGATCATGCAGAGTTTGCCGATGGCGCAGCTGATGCTTGAGTCGGGGGCCGACGACATCGACGGCACCGTGGTGTGGTATGACATCACGAAGGCCGTGGGCGAGGGGACGCATCAAGAGACGACCGAGTTGGATTTGAAGCGTGCGATTATTGAAGCCGGGTACGAGCCGGTGGAAAGGGACACGCTGTATCGAAGAGTGGAGCGTGATGGGAGCGATTGGCGCGTTGAGGGATGATCTGTGGTGAAATGCAAATCAAACTCAGAGATAGATATCAGTTCATCTGGCAGATGTCGATTCTGAGTACGCTGCTCGGGATTGCAATCGTCTCGATATCGAATCATCCTATAGGCGAATATGGCATTCTTCTTTTGGGAATCGCGCATGGTGTTGTTTTCATTCCAACAATGATAACCGACAAATGTACGACTTGGAAGATGGTTGTCGGCAGTATTGTGTGCATTACATATCCGTTCTGGGGTTTAGCGGTTGGCATGATGGTTTGCAGCATCATGTCGCCGTTCTTTGAATCCTTTGTCTGGGGACTCGTTGTTGCGTGGGTATTGAATCGCCCTCTTGCGATACTGGTTTTTCTTATCGTTGGTGTACTCTCAAATATATCTCTCTTTGTCATTATCCGGTTCAATTTGGGGCATACTTTCGACGAGTGGGGAATTGCCCAAACAATCGGCGTGTGGTATGTCATCGTCTTGCCTGTGTTCCCGATTATCGTTCGCTATCTGCCCAAATCGAAAGCCATGACGAATCCATTTGAATGTGTGCATTGCAGCTATTCGTTAGTGGGATTACTAAACTATTCGTTGTGCCCTGAATGTGGAAATCATCCACACGAAAAAAGCGACCCGCAGGCCGCTCTTGAAAATCTGGTTGATTCAGACTGATCAGAACTTCCAGCCGACGCCCATGTAGTAATCGACATCGTTGGGCTTCACGCCTGTGCCCGGTGTGGAGTCGTGGCGGTGTTCGAAGCCGGCGTTCATGGTCATGCCGGTCTCGGCGTCGAGGATGACTTCGATGCCGCCGCCGGTGTTCCAGCGGAACTCGCCGAAGTCGTCGAAGCTTGGGTAGTAGGTGGTCGTGGCGACGAGTTTGGTGTTTTCGGTGAGCTGGTAGGTCCAGTCGAGCCCGACCAAACCTTCAGGGGTAAACATCTCGTCGGCCTGCGATCCAAAGTCATATGCACCACCAAGGCCGACCCGTCCGAGTAGTGATGTCTTGTCGTCCTTGATGAACTCATAGCCAATGCCGCCGGCGGCACTCACCCGGTGCTGCCATGCTTGGAACTCTTCATACTCGTATCCGCCTTGGGCGAAGTATCGCCACTTGCCATCGCTGATCCAATCGTTTTTGAGTTTGATCTCTCCTCGGGCGGTGTTTTTGGTGCCGTCGGATGTGCCGAAGAGGTAGGAGAGGCTCAGTGATGTTTCATACTTGGAGGTGTTGCGTTGCCCGCCGAGTGACAAACGAGCGCTGAAGTTTTCGTTGTTTCCTGATGCACCGCTGAACCCGGCGTTGGCGGACCAATCCCAGCCATCGGTCCATGATGATGGATCGGCGGGCATTTCTGGCTCGGCGTCTGGCTGGACGCGATTGGTGTTTTCGTTCGTGGTGGCGATGTTGATCTCGGTGCCTGTGAGTGCAGCGACTTGGGCCTGGGCTGCTTCGAGTTCAGCCTTGGCGTTCTCGAAGGCGATGCGTGCCGATTCGAGGCGTTCGAGGGCTGTGGTGGTGTCTGCTGCGAACGAGGTGCTCGCAACTCCTGCAGCGACGAAGATCATCGCTGCCCGATTTATTGGGTTCATACTCATCTGATTCCACCTTCTTTGTCGTGTTCTGTGTGTGATTTCTCGCTTGGAGAAATGTCCATTATCTTCGCCCCCGAAGACCTAGAAACAGAGGGAAGGCCGGGTTTTAGAAGAAGTCAACCCAATACGGGGTGAAACCCAAACACCTAAATCCCGTATGCTCTATGAGTGCCTCGCTCTCATATCTGCCCATCCTGCCTGACAGAACTCGCCCGGATTCGCGCAATCCCTGACGAGCACTATGGTTTGCCCATTGTGGTGTGCCCGGGATGCCGGCTGGCATGCGTGCGGACGAAGCATCCGGATCAACAGTTCTGGCGTTCATTTCGAAGAACCTGG
>CAJXXI010000079.1 GCA_913062615.1 uncultured bacterium
CATTGCACATTCGCGATGTCACATCAGTGAGCATGAGTTGTGGTTGTGGTGATACGGCACTGCCGCAAAGTGATGTTTTGCTAATAAATCGTTCTCCTAGGTTTTTGAGTCCAGTGAATACATGGCGGGAGCGACACGCAGATATGTGTGCCCCCCCTAACCTGTGGCACATAGCGTGCCGGAGATCGAATGTAATCATCGGCGATCTAAACTTGCTGGCGTTTTGCATTTAAACCGCTTGTGGCAAAGGTATTGTGCGACATATGCGCAAGCAAAAAAGACTCACGGTTTATTGAGAGTTTCTGCCACGGGCGGTTTGTTTGGGTTACGGCTGCCAAGTTGGCAGACTGATATCCGTCCTGAGCAAGACGGTTTGGGCGGGAGTATATGCTTTATCGTCTCAAAGTCAACCGTACTCAACGCATTTCTTGATTGAGTCGTCAATCAACTTCCCAACCTGCTCTGCTTACTCGTCCTCATCGTCGGGTCGTCTTATTCCCCGACGCCGTCCCAGACCTCGTTGACATCTTGGCCGTCGCAGGTTCGGCGAACCACCAGGTACAACAGCGTCGAGCTGGTGAAGAAGAGCGAGATGGCGTAGCCGGTGATCCCGAGTTCGATGATGGTGTGCCAGATGCCGATGATGTTGTGTGCGATGCCTTTGGTTGCGCCGAGTTCACCTTCGCCGGTGAGTACGCGTGCGGTCGAGTCTGACGCGAAGAGCGATGCTGCCCAATGGGTCATCTCGATGGCGCCTTGGGCGACCATGGTGAAGACGCCGATGCTTAAGACACCGATGAGGGTGAGTATCAGGCAGTAGAGCAGGTATCGCAGGGGTTTGCCGATCACATAAGCGTACGAGCGTTGGATGGCATCGAACGCGTCGGTGCCTTCGACTGCGAGGGCGGGGACGATCATCGGCAGTGCCAAAATATGAAGCATCAAGACCACCGTGGCGAGGATTCCGAGGACCAATCCAACGGCATAGAGGATCGAGCCGACCACATCGAGCACCGGGACGCTCAGGAGCAATCCACCGATCGCGATGAGCAAGAAGATCAGCACGCAGGCGATGATCGGTCCAACGACGGCACCAACAAACTGGCGTGTGCGACGCAGCGCGAACCCGAGTGTGTCATCGCTCGATGCGTATTGCCCTTTGGCGAACTCGATCGCTGTGGAACGAGAGATCGCTCCGCCGACCACTGCCAGGATCGCGATCAATGGCAGCCCGAGCACCAACGAGATGATCGGCGATTCTATCACCGAGCTGCGAATAGCGAATGCGGTGTTGCCGATGCTTTGGGTGAGCCCGATGGGGTCCATTGCGCGGATGCTTGTCCCGATCCCTGAGATACTCATGGAGAATCGTTCGCCGAGGGTTTGGATCTCTGCGCCTGATTCGGTGACGGCTGTGCCATCGCCGGCGACGATTTTGTTGGCAATCTCGACGACAAATGAGAGCAAGAAGGCACAGATTGTCCCCGCGAGGAGTCTTGATGGCGAGAGTGCGAGGGCTGGTGCTCGCAGGATTCTGGGCCAAAGCAGGTCGCTGGTCAGATCCGAGAGCATGACCGTAGGCTGGCGTACATTGGCGGAGTTGTTGGATGTCTGGTGAGTGCTCATAGCACGATGGTACTCGATTTGGAGTGTCTTAGTTCTGAATTGGGCGAGATATTCGTGCAAGTGCTCGGTCTCATGATAAAGGCTCATGGTGGAATCATGCCTTGTGTCTGCTTGTCTTATGCGTGTTTCGAGCCGATGATTGAGGCATGATATTAATGATCACTTCGATGACTCCTGTTCTGAAACAATGGATCGCCCGTGCAGTTGCCCTGTGCGTGGTTGGTCCAATCTGTGCGATGTTCGCATCGGGCGTTGTCGCATCCGACGGGTCGCACGACACGGGTTTTCTGACCAGTCATGGCGGCGGGGCGGTGGCGTTGGGCTCGGTGCTGCTCTTGGGCTTGGGCTTTGGGGTGATCGTCGGGCGCGTGGTTGATCGGCGTGAGGGGTTCTTGAATATAGCGTTTGTGTTCGGATGGGTTGCCTGGACGATGGGTCGCATGGGCGAGGTCTACCGCATTGCGCCTGAGTCTGGGACATTCATCAAGCTGGCGATTGAAGCGGGCGTGATTGGGCTGGCAACAATGATCGCGTTGATGGTGATGACCAATCCCAGCAAAGGGATGGTGCACGGGCATAGCGACGATGTGTCTCGCTTTGATTATGGGTACCTGAAGGAATCGATGACCAATGCCCGCGGGCTCGCATCGATGGGCGTTGGGCTCTTGGCAGCGTTGGTCTTCGCGTACATCTTTGGTCAGACCGATCTGCCCGGGCAGTCGGTTGGCGTTGGGTTCGGGGCGGGGATATTCGCAGGCCTTGGTGGGGCGATGGCTGCGAGTTCGATGCAGAAGAAGAGCAATCACCACGAGCCAACGGCTTTCGGGCCAATCATGCTCGGTGTCATGCTCGCGGGGGTGGTTGGCCCTTTGGTCGGATTGATCATGCCTGGGAGCAATGAGCTTGTAGGGCTGGTGGTCAAGGGTGATTTGCAGGGGTTCTTGATCGTGTCGCCGATGGCTTGGACGATGGGTGCCTTGCTTGGTGTGCCAGTGGGGCATTCGTGGGTCGAGCATTCGGCCCAGCAGGCAGCGGGTGTTCAAGCGAAGCGGGCTTGATTCTGGATCAATGAATCAGGTATTGATCGAAAATGTTTTTCGAAACCCATTGGGGATTTGTCACCAAGTTGTGTGCAGATGGTCTGTGTCTGTTGCGTGAAATACTTTTGGAGACTGGGGGGTTGTTTGCGTATCGTGATCCTACGATCTTCTCACACATCGACCCCGAAAGCCCACGCCAATGCCTGATACAACCTGTTGCACATCCTCAACTTGTGAGCCAAAGCGAATGAATGACCAAGCCAACAATGCCGAAGTGATGCCCGATGTTCAGGGGCTTTCCGATCAGCGGAATGTCAAGATCGACAAGGTCGGGGTGAAGGATGTTATCTATCCGATGAAGCTGGCGACTCGTGCTGGCGGTACCCAATCGACGGTCGCGTCGATCAACATGTATGTCTCGCTGCCTAAAGAGAAAAAAGGCACGCATATGTCGCGGTTCTTGGAGGTGCTCAACGAGCACGGTTGCCAAGCGTTTTCGCCCGCGGATATCCCGGTGATTACGCGCAAGATCAAAGAGCGGCTCAACGCTGAGGAGGCGCACTTCGAAGCGTCCTTTACTTACTTCATCGAAAAGCCGGCACCCGTGACGGGTCAACCCGGTTTGATGAACTATGAGGTGACCTTCGCGTGTACTGCGAACTGCAAAGAAGATTTTGTGATCCAGGTCGCTGCCCCGGCAACGAGCTTGTGCCCGTGCTCGAAAGAGATTTCTGAGTATGGCGCGCACAATCAGCGATGTCGGATTGAGGCGGCGGTCCGGACCGATGGCGTGATGTGGATCGAAGACCTCGTCGAGCATCTCGAAGGGGCGGCTTCGCACCCTGTATATGCGGTGCTCAAGCGTCCAGACGAGAAGTTTGTGACCGAAAAGGCGTTCGAGAATCCAAAGTTTGTCGAGGACATCATCCGCGATCTGGCGATCTTGCTCAACAGCGATGATCGGATTGTGCAGTACGATATCAGCTCGGAAAACTTCGAATCGATCCACGCGCACAACGCGTACGCCGAGCTTTCGAGAGACAAGCGGGAAGAATGATTCGGGCCGATCGCCCATACCCAGAGAATCTTCTCCAAACTCATCCCTCAGCAGGCACATAGCCGATCCATAGTTCGTACGCCTGTTGGCGTGAGCGAGCTTATCGTGTGTCCAATCATCCTGAATCATCCTTGAATCAATCCTGAGGCGATCCGCCCCGATGCCCCCAATATCGAAGTACATCCCGAGCATGTTCCATCGACGGGTGTTTTTGCTCGGGTTGATGATCGCGGGGGCATTCATGCTTTTGGTCGTTCGGCTTGCATGGATGACCCTGGGCGAGGGTGGCGAGCAGGCACGGACAGACGCAGAACGTCGATTGGTGCAGGAGACCTGGCTTCAAACAGTCCGAGGCACGATTTATGATCGCAAAGGGCGTGTGCTTGCGGGGGATCGTGCGTCGTATGACATCGCGATTGATTATCGTGTGCTCAACGGGCAATGGGTCTATGCCGATCGCTCGGGCAAGTTGTGGGGGGTGGATTTTCCGATATACGCAGCACGATTGGCCAAGCGTTACAACGCGGACATCTGGGATCGGCTTGATGAGTCGCAGCAGAGTCAGATCATTGCGAACTTTGAAGCTGCCCTGCGCGGGCGGGTCGATGCGATGTATGACTATATCTCAACGCAGACCGGCGTCCCGGTCTCGGAGTTGCTCGATCGGCGCGATGCGATCTTGTACCGTGTTAAGCGGGTGAAGGCCGAATATTCTGCGCGGGCTCGTGTGCGAGAGATCGCCAAGCACGAGGCGCGTGGGCATGTGCCCAGTGATGCTGATCTGGATCGCGTCGAGCGGATCGCAGCCCAGCCAATTGCTGAGGAGGAAGAGTCGCACACGATTGTTGGCGATGTGAGCGACAAGATTGGGTTTAGATTTATCCTCCAGAGTGTTCGGTCTACACCAGTGGTTATGGCGTCGGACAGCAACCCGGACGCGAACAACACGCCGGTGTTTGTGCTGCCGGGGTTGACGGTGATTTATGCGACGACTCGGATTTATCCGTATCGTGATATCCAAGTGCAGATTGATCGTTCTTCGTTCCCGCCTCCGATTGCGTCGGAATCGTTTACGGTTCTTAACGAGACAGATATCGGGAGCATGATTTTGGGTTCGGTGCGTCCGGGGATACAGGCGGATGATGTGAACCGCCGCAAACAAGCGCTTGAAACGAACGAACTGCTCGGGTTGCGGTCTCGGACGAGCAAGGGGACCGATCGCGGAAAATACATGCACAGCGATCGGATCGGGCGATCGGGGATCGAGCGAGCGTACGAGGATCACCTGCGTGGGTTGCGTGGGATCAATGTCGAGAATCTTCAGACCGGCGAGAGTACCCAGATCGGTTCGACGCCGGGCATGGATATCCGGTTGACGCTCGACATTATGCTTCAGGCGCGGGTGCGTGCGATTCTTGATCCCAAGCTCGGGCTCACGCGGGTTCAGCCTTGGCATCATAATGATGAACCAACGATGCCTATTGGGACCGAGCTTGATGCGGGCGTGATTGTGCTTGAGGTGGCGACGGGTGATATTCTGGCGATGGTGTCCACGCCTGTGCCTCCGAGTGATGGGGATTGGTCGAAGTATGGAGTGCGTGATGAAGCGCAGAAGCGTCGCTATTTGGAGACCCACACTCCGTATTTTCATCGTGCGATCGCCAAGCCCTATCCGCCGGGATCGGTTGCCAAGGCGTTGATTCTTAATGGGGCCGCCAAGTATGGTGTATACAAGCAGGGATTTCGGATTGAAGCGACGGGGCATTTGTTGCTCGATCACCCCAATAAGTATCGTTCATGGATATGGAAACAGAATCCAGGTACAACGCATTGGCACCAGCTTGATGAGAGGCATCCAGACGCTATCGATGCGTTGATGGTTTCATCGAATGTGTTCTTCTTTACGCTTGGTCGTGCGCTTGATGCCGAGCGGATTAGCGAGGTGTATCGGATGTTTGGTGTGGAGACGCCTTATAACCTTGGCATTGGGCAAGAATGGGCGGGTTCTGTAGAGCCGTTCAATGGAGCGAAGCTCAATATTGAACACGCGACCCTGATGGGGATTGGGCAAGGGCCCGTGACATGGACGCCGTTGCATGCTGCCGATGCCTTCGCGACGATTGCCCGACAGGGGTATCGCATCAAACCCAAGCTTATTCGTGATGGACGGGCACCGGTGGTGACTGATATCGGTTTGCCCGCATGGTCGGTGCGTGATTCGCTTGAGGGGTTGAGCAAAGTGGTGAACAATCGACGGTGGGGGTCTGGCTTTGGGATTCGGTATGTGGAGCTTGAGCCGCACACGCCGACATTTAATGCGCCTGGGATTCAGGTCTGGGGAAAAACAGGGACGGCGGATGCACCAGCGATTTTCTTTGATCCTGACAAGGTTGGCGACGACAATGGGCCGATGGAGCCGATCGTGGTGCGTGATGGAGATCACTCCTGGTTCGTGACGCTTGTTGGGCGCGAGGGCGGGAGCCCGGAATACGCCATCGCGGTGGTGGTGGACTATGCCGGTTCGGGCGGGCGGGTTTCTGGGCCGATCAATAATCAGATTATCCATGCGTTGATTGCTGAGGGGTATCTGCCCAAGGTTGAAGATGACCAGGTTGGCGAGGTGACGCCTTGAGCACGATGCCATCAAGAATAATTCGGCTCATCCAGGGCGGCGGGCGATCGAACGAGCCGATCACCAAAGCGATCAAGGTGATTAACTATGGGTGGATCACGGTGGGGGCGTCGTTGTTGTTGACGCTGATCGGGATCTATGCGATTGATCTTGGGCTGAGTTCTCAGACGACTGATGGCGAGTTGGTGCTGTCGACGACCGCGATCAAGCAGATGATTTTCTTGGTGCTCGGGATGGTTGCCTGCGGGGTGATCGCGCTGCCTCACTATAAACTTGTGACTGCCTTTGCGTGGTTGTTGTTCTTTGTGTGCTTGGGGCTGTTGATATTTTTGTTGATCCCGGGGATTCCCAAGAGCATCGTGACGCCTCGCAATGGGGCTCGTTCGTGGATTAACCTTGGGTTTACAGACTTCCAGCCCTCGGAGGTGATGAAGATCGCGTTTGTGCTTGCGGTGGCGCAGTACATGCGGTTCCGGTCTGAGCATCGACGGTTCAAGGGCTTGATCGTGCCCGGGATTATCGCTGCGGTGCCTGTTGCGTTGATTACGGTTCAGCCAGACCTTGGGACGGCTTCGCTCTTCATCCCCGCGCTGTTTGCGATGTTGATCGCAGCGGGGGCAAGGCTTCGCCATCTGACATTGATTGTGTTGTGCGCGGCGATGGCGGCCCCGGTGGGGTATCAGTTTATGAAGCCTCACCAGAAGGCGCGGATCGACGGGCTGATCAAGCAGTATCAGGGTGATACCTCCACCAACTTTGATATCAACTTCCAGGCCTCACGGGCACAGATGATCATCAGCGCTGGGCAGGCGAGCGGTATGAACGACGAGACGACCCGGGCGATGATTCGGTATAACAGGCTGCCCGAGCAAGAAAATGACATGATCTTTGCCGTGGTGGTGGCTCGTTTTGGGTTTGTGGGCGGATTTGTGCTGTTGGTGCTGTACGGGGTGTGGGTCGGCGGGGCGTTTGTGGTGGCGGCGAGCTGTCGAGAACCCATGGGCAGGCTGATTGCGGTGGGAATTCCTGCGTTTATTGCGACTCAAGTCATCATTAATGTTGGGATGAACATCGGGGTGGTTCCTATCATCGGCATCACGCTTCCGTTCCTCAGTGCTGGGGGATCGAGCCTGATTACCTCGTGGTTGATGACCGGGCTGATTGTCAATGTAGCCTTGCATCGCCCGAAACCCCCTTACCGGAGCTCGTTTGAATACGCAGATGATGATTATGGACCAGACCCGCTCAAACCAACCAAGCCGTACGGGCGCTCAATCGGATTCTCCGGCCGAGCGTTCACCCGTTGATCTCGAACTCGGATCACTCACCGCCTGCACCCCGCCCGAGGGATGGGTTGAGCGGTGCAACGAAGCCGGGGTCTCGTTCGACGAGGGCGATGTCGAAAAGCTGGGGATGTACCTGGCGACCTTGATGCACGCCAACACGCGTATGAACCTGACCGCTATTAAAGAAGAATCAGAAGCTTGGGACAAGCACATCTTCGATGCGTTGACCTTGGTGCCTTTGATGGCGGAGCTTGAAGACGATGCCAGCGTGATTGATATCGGATCGGGCGGCGGACTCCCCGGGATTCCATTGGCGATCGTGATGCCCAAGGTGTGGTTCACGCTGGTTGATGCGACCAAGAAGAAGATAGATTATTTGGATCAAGTGATCGATGCGCTCGGGCTCAAGAATGTCCGGGCGATTAATGCACGGGCCGAGCAGCTCGGAGTCGATCGCGGGATGCGGACACCGGACGGGCGCAAGGGTGCGCATCGTGAGCATTACGATGTCGCGATGGCGCGAGGCGTTGGGCAGATCCCGATGCTCGCTGAGCTCACTGTACCACTCGTCAAGATTGGCGGGTTGATCTTGATGACCAAAGGGCAGCGGGCCGAGGAAGAGCTTGCAGCTGCCAAGGCGGCGTTGCACTTGTTGCACACGAATCATGCCGGAACGATCGAGACGGCGACGGGTCGGATTGTGGTGTTGGAGAAGCAGCGCAAGACGCCAAGGGATTATCCGCGGCGCGATGGGGAGCCCAAGCGTTCGCCTTTGGGTGTGAAGAAAGAATCGAAGAAAGATTCGAATAAGGAAGCGAAGCAGTAGCTCGTGCCAACGATTGATCACATCTTGGGAGACGCTGGGCCCGTCGCGGATTTGCTTGGCGAGGGGTATGAGCCTCGGGCGGTGCAGACGACGATGTCGGAGGCGGTTGAACGCGCGATGGCGGAGAAGTCGCATTTGTTTGTCGAAGCTGGGACGGGCGTGGGCAAGAGCTTTGCGTACCTGGTGCCAGCGATCATGCGGGCGATTGAGCATAATGAGACGATTGTGATTGCGACCAACACGATCGCGCTCCAAGAGCAGATTGTGAAGAAGGATATACCGCTTATTTCTGAGGCCTTGAAGGACATCGGCGAGTGCAAAGCGGTGCTCGTCAAGGGGCGTGGGAACTACATGTCTATCCGTAGGCTCAAGCTCGCGTCGCAACGCCGGGACAAGTTGTTTGCGGAGAACGCGCAAAGGCGGACGCTCGATTTGATCGAGGAGTGGGCGTATGACACGGAGGATGGGTCGTTGGCGTCGCTGCCTCAGTTGGAGCGGCATGGGGTGTGGAGCAGTGTGCAGTCGGATTCGACGAACTGCATGGGTCGCAAGTGCCCGCATTACAACGAGTGTTTTTATCAGAGTGCGCGTCGGGAGATGGAGGGGGCGCAGATTCTGATTTGTAATCATGCGTTGTTCTTTAGTGATCTGGCGTTGCGGATGGTGGGGACGGGGTTCTTGCCTCAGTATGATCATGTGATTCTTGATGAGGCGCACGGGGTTGAGGATGCGGCAGCCGATCACTTTGGTCTACGGCTCACCGAATGGCGTGTGAACTTCTTATTGAATCAGTTGTATAACCCGAAAACCGGCAAGGGATATTTGGCGCAGCTGCATTTGGCGGCGGGCGATATCGAGCCGGTGGAGAAGGCGTATCGGGTGGTGAACAACGCGCAGGAATGCAGCAATCGGTTCTTCGATGGGTTGCATCGGTTGAGTTTGTCGGGCAAGCTGCACAACGGTCGGATGCGCGAGCCGGCGATGATCAACGATGAGCTTTCGCAGGCGATGAACGAGTTATCGCTGCGATTAAAGCGTTTGCGGGAGTTGGTCAAGACGGATGCGGACAAGTTTGAGCTCAATGGATTTGCGATTCGGGCATCGGAGATCGGGGATCAGGCCGACGCGTTGATTCAGCAGACGGTGAGCGATTGTGTGTACTGGGTCGAGGTGAGCGATTCGCGTGGGCGTGGGGGCCCGAAGGTGACGCTGGCGTGTTCGCCTGTTGAGGTGGCGCCGATCTTGAAGGAGCATCTGTTCGGCGACGATTGCTCGGTGGTGATGACGAGTGCGACATTAACGACGCGCGAGATCTCCGAAGAAGAATCTGATGAGCATGCCGAGACGGCGTTTGCACATATCTTGGGTCGGCTGGGCGCGGAGGGATCGAAGACTTTGCAGCTCGGGTCGCCGTTTGATTATGCCAAGCAGGTGCGGGTGTTTGTAGATGTGACGGTGCCCAATCCCGGGCGAGGGAGTTATTCCGATCCGGGGGCGGAGTCATTCGAGGATGCAATCTGTTCACGCGTGCGGGATCAGGTGATCAAGACTGATGGCGGGGCGTTTGTATTGTTTACGAGTTTCAAGCTGTTGTATCAGACCAGCGATCGGCTCAAGCGTGAGTTCGAAGAGCTGGGCATGCGGGTGTGGACGCAGGGCAAGGACGGCTCGCGGACGGAGATGCTCGACGAGTTTCGTCAGCATGAGCGGGGCGTGTTGTTTGGGGCTGCGAGTTTTTGGCAGGGTGTGGATGTGCGTGGTTCGGCGTTGCGGAATGTGATTATCACACGCCTGCCGTTTGAGCCGCCGGATCGACCGGTCGTCGAAGCGCGTGGCGAGCGGATCAAAGAACTCGGCGGCGACCCGTTCCGCGATGATGCGCTGCCCAGAGCCGTAATTCGGTTCAAGCAGGGATTCGGAAGGCTGATCCGCTCGGCGACGGACGAGGGGCAGGTCGTGGTGCTTGATCCGCGGATCGTGAAGACCGGGTATGGGAAGTCGTTCCAGCGGGCGATTCCTAAGGGGATTGAGATCGAGCGGCTTGAGGATTGAAAAAGGTGCAATTCGTGCTCAGACGCGCTATCCTCTTTGTCCGTCTGAGCCGATAGATCTCAGGCAGTTCGACCGCCCTGAGGGGCTGGAAATGGAGAATGCACAATGCTTGGACGCGTCTTTAAGGCTTATGACATCCGTGGGGTCTATCCGGATCTTTTGACAGACTACATGGCTTGGCAGATCGGGTGTGGATCGGCCAAGTACTTGCTGATGCAAGCCGAGCAGGATGGGGAGTCAACCCCGATGATGCGCAATGTGATTATTGGGCGCGACATGCGGGTGTCATCACCCAAGTTGTCCGAGGAACTCATCCGGGGGATTACTTCTGCGGGCGCATCGGTGATTGATCTGGGGATGATTGACACCCCGATGATGTACTTCGCGATTAACTATCTTGATAGCGCGGGCGGGATCGTCGTGACGGCTTCGCACAACCCGCCACAGTATAACGGGTTCAAGATTTCTAAGCGGAAAGCCAAGCCTGTCGGCGAGACGACCGGGCTTGATGTTGTACGCAAGAACTCGGCGATGGTTGATAAGAACCTGACGCCTCAGCCGGGGACGAGCGTTGATGTGCGGGACCTGTGGAAGGCGTACGCCAAGCATGTCAAGAAGTTCCTTGACCTTGGCGAGCGTGATGATTCCAACCCGATCAAGATTGTGATCGATGCGTCCAACGGGATGGCCGGGACGATGTGTCCGAAGATCTTCGGGACCAAAGGCGACGCGACCGAGGGGCTCTCGATCATCGAGATCAACTTCGAGAACACCAAGCACGAATATGCACACGAGCCCAACCCGTTGGTAGCTTCAAACCTTGAACAGCTCCAGGCGGAGGTCATCAAGCAGGGGGCGGATCTCGGGCTGTGCTTCGATGGCGATGCCGATCGGTGCGTGGCGGTCGATGAGAAGGGCAAGGTTGTCCCTTGTGATATCATGACCGCGATGCTGGTGCCTTACTTTCTTGAGCAGAAGCCCGGCGCGGCGATCATCTACGACCTGCGTTCGACCAAAGCGGTGAAGGAAGAGATCGACAAGCACGGGGGCAAGGCGCTGCGTGGACGCGTGGGGCATGTGTTTATGAAGCAGCTGCTCGCTGAGAACAACGCGATCTTTGGTGGCGAGTTGTCCGGGCACTTCTACTTCCGCAAGAACTTCAATGCGGACAGCGGTGCGATCGCGATGTGTATCTTCCTCTCGGCGTTGGCAGCCTCGGGCAAACCGATGTCGGAGATGGTGTCGCCTTTGATGCGGTATGTGCAGTCTGGTGAGATCAACTTCGAGAACGAAGAATCCGATTTGGCTCTTGAGCAGATCATGGAGACCTACACCGAGCGCGGCGAGCTTGATGAGCTCGACGGCGTGACGGTCGATTGCTTTGCGGATGAGGGCTGGTGGATGAATATCCGTAAATCGAACACCGAGCCTTTGCTGCGATTGAATATCGAAGCGAAGACGCAAGAGATTCTCGATGAGATTTACGAAGAGGTCTCCCCGGTGCTTGGTTCGCGGGTGGATCACTGATCTGATTAAAATGTTTGAATAGAAAAGCGAGAAACACAACCTCTTCCACGGATGTGTTTCTCGCTTTTTCACATCAATCGCGTAATCCGTGCCAACTGGTC